>NC_015422.1:900000-1200000 GCF_000204645.1 Alicycliphilus denitrificans K601
GCGTCACGGCTTCGGGGGCCGGCTCGGCGGGAGCTTCGCGCTTCAGGCGGTTGAACTGTTTGATCATCATGAAGATGATGAACGCCAGGATCAGGAAGTTCACCGCCACGGTGATGAAGTTGCCATAGGCGAAGACTGGCACGCCGGCTTTCTTCAGGGCATCCAGGGTGCGCGCCGTGCCCTCGGGCACGCTGCCCAGCACGATGAAGAGGTTGGAGAAGTCGAGCTTGCCGAACACCAGGCCGACCACCGGCATGATGAGATCGGCAACGACGGAATCGACGATCTTGCCGAATGCGGCGCCGATGATCACGCCAACGGCCAGGTCGATCACGTTGCCCTTGATGGCAAATTCCCTGAACTCCTTTGCAAGGCTCATATTGAAACTCCTTTGATGTAGATGAAGACGCCGCTAGCTTAAGCGCATGGGCAGCCTTGGAATAGCCATGTTCACTCCGCTACAATTTGTGGTTGACCCCATAGCGATGCATACCAAGGATTCCCATGAGTCAAACTCCAGTCGACTCCAGCAAGCGGACGTGGCTGATTGCCTCCAGCTGCGCTGGCGCGGTGGGCGGCGTGGCGACCGCCGTTCCTTTTGTGAGTGCCTTTCAGCCTTCCGAAAAGGCTAAGGCCGCAGGCGCCGCCGTCGAGGTGGATATCTCGGGGCTCAAGCCCGATGAGAAGCTCACCGTGGAGTGGCGTGGAAAGCCCGTGTGGATCATCCGGCGTTCCAAGGAGCAGCTGGCCGAACTGCCCAAGCTCGACAGCCAGCTGGCCGACCCCGAATCCAAGCGCCATCCGGACGAGTTCACTCCTGCCTATGCGCGCAACGAGTGGCGCTCCATCAAGCCCGAAATCCTGGTAGTGGTGGGCATCTGCACACACCTGGGCTGCTCGCCCGTCGACAAGTTCATTCCGGGTCCGCAGCCCTCGCTGCCCAGCGACTGGCAGGGCGGCTTCCTGTGCCCCTGCCATGGCTCGACCTTCGACATGGCCGGACGTGTGTTCAAGAACAAGCCCGCACCCGACAACCTCGAGGTGCCTCCGCACATGTACCTGTCGGACACCAGGCTCCTGATTGGTGAAGATAAAAAGGCCTGAGGGGGGCACTGACAAATGGCTGCTTACCGCGAATTCAAGGAAATCTCGCCCAACGCCTCGGCGGGAGCGAAGCTCACGAACTGGCTGGAAAACCGTTTTCCGACGGCCTTCGACGCCTACAAGGTGCACATGTCGGAGTACTACGCTCCGAAGAACTTCAACTTCTGGTACATCTTTGGCTCGCTGGCGCTCCTGGTGCTGGTGATCCAGATCGTCACCGGCATCTTCCTGGTGATGAACTACAAGCCCGACGCCGCCAAGGCGTTCGAGTCGGTCGAGTACATCATGCGCGACGTGCCCTGGGGCTGGCTGATCCGCTACATGCACTCCACCGGTGCCTCGGCCTTCTTCATCGTCGTCTACCTGCACATGTTCCGCGGCCTGCTGTACGGCTCGTACCGCAAGCCGCGCGAGCTGGTCTGGATCTTCGGCTGCGCCATCTTCCTGGCGCTGATGGCCGAGGCCTTCATGGGCTACCTGCTGCCCTGGGGCCAGATGTCGTACTGGGGCGCGCAGGTGATCGTGAACCTGTTCTCCGCCATCCCATTCGTCGGCCCCGACCTGGCGCTCCTGATCCGTGGCGACTACGTGGTGGGCGACGCGACGCTGAACCGCTTCTTCAGTTTCCACGTGATCGCCGTGCCGCTGGTGCTGCTGGGCTTGGTCGTGGCGCACCTGCTGGCGCTGCATGACGTGGGCTCGAACAACCCCGACGGTATCGAGATCAAGGGACCAGGCAAGCCGGTGGACGACAAGGGCCATCCGCTGGACGGCGTGCCCTTCCACCCCTACTACACGGTGCACGATATCTTCGGCGTGAGCATCTTCCTGTTCATCTTCTCGGCCGTGATCTTCTTCGCGCCCGAGTTCGGCGGCTACTTCCTGGAGTACAACAACTTCATCCCCGCCGACCCGCTGAAGACGCCCAACCACATCGCCCCGGTGTGGTACTTCACGCCGTTCTATTCGATGCTGCGCGCCATCACCAGCGAGATGATGTACGCACTCATCGCCTGCGTGGTGCTGGGCGCCGGCTATGGCGTCCTCAAGGCCAAGCTGCCCGGCTTCATCAAGGGCGGCATCGTGGTCGGTGCCGCCGTGGTCATCGCGCTGATGCTGTCGATCGACGCCAAGTTCTGGGGCGTGGTCGTGATGGGCGGCGCCGTCATCATCCTGTTCTTCCTGCCCTGGCTGGACTGCAGCCCCGCTCGCTCGATCCGCTACCGTCCGGGCTGGCACAAGTGGCTCTACGCGATTTTCGTGGTGTGGTTCGTGGTGCTGGCCTACCTGGGTACGCAAGCGCCCTCGCCGGTGGGCGAACGCGTGTCGCAGGTGGGAACGCTGTTCTACTTCGGCTTCTTCCTGCTCATGCCCTGGTGGACGCGGCTCGGCACCCCCAAGCCCGTGCCTGACCGCGTGACCTTCAAGTCCCACTGAGCCGGAGATGACAACAATGAAAAAACTGATTCTCACGCTGGTCGCAGCTCTGGGTCTGGTTGCTGGCGCCCATGCCTCGGGAGGCGGAATGGCCTGGGACAAGGCGCCCGTGAACACCACCGACACGGCATCGCTGCAAAACGGTGCCAAGCTGTTCGTCAATTACTGCCTGAACTGCCACTCCGCGGCCTTCATGCGTTTCAACCGCCTGAAGGACATCGGACTCACCGACCAGCAGATCAAGGACAACCTTCTGTTCACCACCGACAAGATCGGTGAGACCATGAAGTCGACCATCGATCCCAAGCAGGCCGCAGCGTGGTTCGGCACCAACCCGCCCGACCTCACGGTGATCGCGCGCTCGCGCGCTGGATCGGGCGGAACCGGTGCAGACTATCTCTACACCTTCCTGCGCACCTTCTACCGCGACGACACCAAGGCCACGGGTTGGAACAACCTCGCGTTCCCGAACGTGGGCATGCCCCACGCGCTGTGGCAGCTGCAGGGTGATCGCCGCGCGATCTTCGAGGAGCGCGAGAGCCACGGCCAGACCGAGCATGTGTTCAAGGGCTGGGAGAGGGTCGCGCCCGGCGCCATGACGGACCAGCAATACGACCAGGCTGTGGGTGATCTCGTGAACTACCTGCAGTGGATGGGCGAGCCGGCGCAAAATACGCGTATTCGCGTGGGCGTGTGGGTGCTGCTGTTCCTGGCCGGCTTCACCTTCATCGCCTGGAGGTTGAATGCGGCCTACTGGAAGGACATCAAGTAAGCGCTTGAGGTCTTTGCCGCGCGTCTTCCGCTCGGCCAAGCTTTGTACAGAGTGGGTGCCATGGCACCCACTCTTTTGATTTTTAGGAGCTTCTCACCATGATGGTGCTTTATTCGGGCACGACCTGCCCCTTCTCCCATCGTTGCCGTTTCGTCCTGTTCGAGAAAGGCATGGATTTCGAGATCCGCGATGTGGACCTGTACAACAAGCCCGAAGACATCAGCGTGATGAACCCCTACGGCCAGGTTCCCATCCTCGTCGAGCGCGACCTGATCCTGTACGAATCCAACATCATCAACGAGTACATCGACGAGCGCTTCCCGCACCCGCAGCTGATGCCCGGCGACCCGGTGGATCGCGCCCGCGTGCGCCTGTTCCTGCTCAACTTCGAGAAGGAACTGTTCGTCCACGTGAACACGCTGGAGTCGCGCGCCACCAAGGGCAACGAGAAGGCGCTGGAGAAGGCCCGCGCCCACATCCGCGATCGCCTGACCCAGCTGGCCCCGGTGTTCCTCAAGAACAAATACATGCTGGGCGAGGGTTTCTCCATGCTCGACGTGGCCATTGCGCCCCTGCTCTGGCGCCTGGATTACTATGGCATCGAGCTCTCCAAGAATGCCGCGCCGCTGCTCAAGTACGCCGAGCGCATCTTCTCCCGGCCGGCCTACATCGAGGCGTTGACGCCCTCGGAAAAGGTCATGCGCAAGTAGGCGGACAGGCGTATTTCGTATCCTCTTCGCGCATGATGAACGCTCAGGACTCTCCCTCCACGCGCCCCTACCTGATCCGCGCACTATACGAATGGTGCACGGACAACGGCTTCACGCCCTATCTGGTGGTGCGCGTGAACGACTCGGTGCAGGTGCCGCGCGACTACGTCAACAATGGCGAGATCGTGCTCAACGTCAGCTACGAGGCCACCAGTGGGCTGCAGCTCGGCAACGATTTCATCGAATTCAAGGCGCGCTTTGGCGGCAAGCCCTGCGATCTGCTGATCCCGGTGCACAGGGTCATCGCCATCTATGCGCGCGAGAACGGTCAGGGCATGGCGTTCCCCCTGGACGAGGAGGGGGGCGAGAAGGCGGACGTTGCGCCGCCTCGGCCCGCGGGTGTCGTGGCCGCCCCGCCCGCAGGCGCTGAGCGCGCACCGGTGCAATTGCAGTCCATCGATGGTTCGGCAGGCGAGGGCGCGGACAAGGACGCGCCGCACCCACCGCCGCAGACACCAGGGGGCGGTCGCCGGCCATCGCTCAAGCGCATCAAGTAGAGACAGAAAGCAGGCGCAAGAGGAAGTTTGCGCCATTCGGGGCGGCTAGAATGCGGCCTTCGCCGGTTTAGCTCAGTTGGTAGAGCACCCGCCTTGTAAGCGGTAGGTCGTCAGTTCGAATCCGACAACCGGCACCATTCACTCGGCTCTCCCACGGCTGGTCAACCAGCCTGCCACCAGTCTCATCTCTGGATCTTCAGGCGTATGGAGGCCACTTCCCACCCCCGACTGCGCAGATGCGCCTGGAAGGCCGGCAGCAATTGCCGGACCTTGGCAGCTGCGGCATTGCTGCTAACCAGCAGGCACCAGCAGTCGCCCTCGATCGGGCCTGCCTGGATGGCGGGGCGCAGCATGGGCGGAATCAAGGCATCTATGGCCTTCAGGCGTTCGCTGGAATCGCGCGTCAATGCCGTCAGCCGGGCCAGGGTCGGCGATTCCTGCGTGGCCTGGTGCAGTGAGATGGCGTAATGGCGACGGTTCATGGCAATCGGGGCAGGCGCCAGCGGCGACGGGGAGCAGGGTGGGGATTATTGCGGATGCCCGGCCAGCGCGTGGCGCCCGTGGCGGCCGGCCATTGTGCAAAGGTAGAATTGCCGGTTTCGGGCTCGCCGCGCTGGTTGCAGGCAATTGCAATTTTGGGCGAATGCCCCATCTGGATTCACTTCATCTTAGGGACTCCGGTCGCTCTGCCGCCTCGCTTGCGTGCAGCGCGGTCCTGCTTGCATGGCCACCAATTTCCTCACCAAACTGTTCGGCAGCCGCAACGACCGGCTGCTCAAGCAATATCGCAAGACGGTTGCGCGCATCAATGCCATAGAGCCCGAGTACGAAAAGCTCAGTGATGAGGCGCTGCGCAGCAAGACGCAGGAATTCAAGGACCGCATCGCCAAGGGCGAATCGCTCGATGCCATCCTGCCCGAGGCTTTCGCCGTGGTGCGCGAGGGCTCCAAGCGCGTGATGAAGATGCGCCATTTCGACGTGCAGCTCCTCGGCGGCATGGCGCTGCACCACGGCAAGATCGCCGAGATGCGCACGGGCGAGGGCAAGACGCTCACGGCCACGCTGCCCGTGTACCTGAACGCCCTGTCGGGCAAGGGCGTGCATGTGGTCACGGTGAACGATTACCTCGCGGGCCGCGACGCGCAGTGGATGGGGCGCCTGTACAACTTCCTGGGCCTGACCGTGGGGGTGAACCTGCCCCAGATGCCGCGCGAGGAGAAGCAGGCCGCCTATGGCGCCGACATCACCTATGGCACGAACAACGAGTACGGCTTCGACTACCTGCGCGACAACATGGTGTACGACTCCCGCGAGCGCGTGCAGCGCGGGCTCAACTACGCCATCGTGGACGAGGTGGACTCCATCCTGATCGACGAGGCGCGCACGCCGCTCATCATCAGCGGCCAGGCCGAGGACCACACGGCCATGTACGTGGCCATGAACAAGGTGGTGCCGCTACTCACGCGCCAGGAGGGCGAGGCCGACCCGCGCACGGGCGAGGGCGTGATCAAGCCCGGCGACTTCACGGTGGACGAGAAGACGCACCAGGTGTTCCTGACCGAGCAGGGCCACGAGAACGCCGAGCGCATCCTGGTCAGCCAGGGGCTGATCCCCGAAGGCGCGTCGCTCTACGACCCGGCCAACATTTCGCTGGTGCACCACCTGTACGCCGCGCTGCGCGCCAACCACCTGTACCATCGCGACCAGCACTACGTGGTGCAGAACGGCGAGATCGTCATCGTGGACGAGTTCACGGGCCGCTTGATGGCCGGCCGCCGCTGGAGCGAGGGTCTGCACCAGGCCGTCGAGGCCAAGGAGGGCGTGCAGATCCAGGCCGAGAACCAGACGCTGGCCTCGATCACGTTCCAGAACTACTTCCGTCTCTACGGCAAGCTCGCCGGCATGACCGGCACGGCCGACACCGAGGCCTACGAGTTCCAGGAGATCTACGGCCTGGAGACCGTGGTGATCCCGCCCAACCGGCCGAGCCGCCGCGACGACCAGCTCGACCGCGTGTACAAGACCACGCGCGAGAAGTACGAGGCCGCCATCGCCGACATCCGCGAGTGCCACGAGCGCGGCCAGCCTGTGCTGGTGGGCACCACGTCGATCGAGAACTCCGAGATCATTGACGAGCTGCTGAACAAGGTCGGGTTGCCGCACCAAGTGCTCAACGCCAAGCAGCACGCGCGCGAGGCCGACATCGTGGCCCAGGCGGGACGCCCGGGCATGATCACCATCGCCACCAACATGGCCGGCCGTGGCACCGACATCGTGCTCGGCGGCAACGTGGAGAAGGCCGTGGCTGCGCTGGAGGCGGACGAGTCCCTTGCGCCCGAGCAGCGCGAGGCGCAGATCGAAGCGCTGCGCGCCCAGTGGAAGGTGGACCACGACAAGGTCACGGCGCTGGGCGGCCTGCGCATCATCGCCACCGAGCGGCACGAATCGCGCCGCATCGACAACCAGCTGCGCGGCCGCTCGGGCCGCCAGGGTGACCCGGGCTCCTCGCGCTTCTACCTGAGCCTGGACGACTCGCTCATGCGCATCTTCGCAGGCGACCGCGTCAAGGCCATCATGGACCGCCTGAAGATGCCCGACGGCGAGGCCATCGAGGCGGGCATCGTCACGCGCAGCATTGAGAGCGCGCAGCGCAAGGTCGAGGCGCGCAACTTCGATATCCGCAAGCAGCTGCTCGAATACGACGACGTGGCCAACGACCAGCGCAAGGTGATCTACCAGCAGCGCAACGAGATCCTGGACGCGCCCGACCTGTCGGCTCTGATCGCCGCCATGCGCGACGACTGCCTCACCGATGTGGTGCGCCAGCACGTGCCTGCCGAGTCCGTTGAGGAACAGTGGGACCTGGCGGGCCTTGAGAAGGCCCTGGCCAGCGACTGGCAGGTCCAACTGGCGCTGCAGCAGGAGGTGCAGGGCTCGGACGCCATCACCGACGAGGAAATCCTGGAGAAGGTGCTGCAGGCCGCGCGCGAGGCCTTCGAGGCCAAGGTGGCCCAGGTGGGCGCCGAGAACTTCACGCAGTTCGAGCGCATGGTGCTGCTGCAGAGCTTCGACACCAACTGGCGCGACCACCTCTCCGCGCTCGACTACCTGCGCCAGGGCATCCATCTGCGCGGCTACGCGCAGAAGCAGCCCAAGCAGGAATACAAGCGCGAGGCCTTCGAGCTGTTCCGTCAGCTCATCGACCAGGTCAAGAACGAGGTCACGCGCCTGATGATGACCGTGCAGGTGCAGTCCAATGCCCAGCTCGACGAGGCCACCCAGGCCATGGAGGAGCGCGGCGAGGGCATCAGCAACGTGACCTACACCTCGCCCACCGAGACCGGCGAGGTCGAGACCCTGGTCGATGCCCAGACCGCCAGGGCCAAGCAGGCGGCCGTGCCCGGCGTGCGCGTGGGCCGCAACGACCCCTGCCCCTGCGGCAGTGGTAAAAAATACAAGCAGTGCCACGGCAAGCTCGCCTGATGCTGCGGCCATGAACGGACACGGGCTGCGGCCCGTGTTTGCTTTTCAACCCCTTGTTTGTCCCAGGAGCGTTCCATGCCCGTCAATCTTTCCGCCCCCCAGGCCGCAGACCTGCACCCCGTCGCCGGGGTGCGTATCGGCGTTGCCGAGGCCGGCGTGCGCAAGGCCAACCGCAAGGATCTGACCGTATTTCTGCTCGACGAGGGGACGACGGTGGCCGGCGTGTTCACGCAGAACCGCTTCTGCGCCGCGCCGGTGCAGGTGTGCCGCGAGCACCTGGACGGCGGCCAGGCCATCCGCGCCATGGTGGTCAACACGGGCAATGCCAACGCCGGCACGGGCTCCGACGGCCTGGCGCGCGCGCGCGCCACCTGCGAGGCGCTGGCGGGCCAGCTGGGGCTGGCCGCCAGCCAGGTGCTGCCGTTCTCCACCGGCGTGATCATGGAGCCGCTGCCTGTCGAGCGCATCACTGCTGCCCTGCCCGCGGCGCTGGCCGACGCGCAGCCCGCCCACTGGGCGCGCGCGGCCGAGGGCATCATGACCACCGACACCGTTCCCAAGGCGTTCGGCACGCAGGTGCAGATCGGCGGCGCCACGGTGTCCGTCACTGGCATTTCCAAGGGCGCGGGCATGATCCGCCCGAACATGGCGACCATGCTGGGCTTCCTGGCCACGGACGCCTGCATCGCGCCCGACCTGGTGCGCGACCTGGTGCGCGATCTGGCCGAACAGTCCTTCAACCGCATCACCATCGACGGCGACACCAGCACCAACGACTCCTTCGTGCTGGTGGCCACGCACAAGGCCGCGCACGCGCCCATCACTTCGCTGGAGAGCAGCGAGGGCCGGGCGCTCAAGGCCGCGCTGCTGCAGGTGGCGCAGCAGCTGGCCCAGGCCATCGTGCGCGACGGCGAGGGCGCGACCAAGTTCATCACCGTGCGCGTGGAGGGCGGCAGGACGGCCGGGGAATGCCGCCAGGTGGCCTATGCCATCGCCCATTCGCCGCTGGTCAAGACGGCCTTCTTCGCCAGCGACCCGAACCTAGGGCGCATCCTCGCCGCCGTGGGCTACGCGGGCATCGCAGACTTGGACCAGACGCTGATCGACCTGTATCTGGACGACGTGCACGTGGCCGTGCAGGGCGGGCGCAACCCGCAGTACCGCGAGGAGGACGGCCAGCGCGTGATGAAACAGCAGGAGATCACCGTGCGCGTGGTGCTGGGGCGCGGCGACGCGCAGGACACCGTGTGGACCTGCGACCTGAGCCACGACTACGTGACCATCAACGCCGACTATCGCTCCTGATTGCTTTTGTTTTGATAGCTTCCACCGCTTGCTGGATAAGCGCTAGAGCCCTAAATGACAGATAGATTCGACCAGCTGATCGCACGCGCCGAGCAGCTCATCTCCCGCATCGAGGCCGTGCTGCCGCGGCCGCTGTCGGCGCCCGACTGGTCCGCCGCCATCGCCTGGCGCTACCGCCGCCGCAGCGGCGGCCACGGCGTGCTCGAACCCGTGCGTCACGTGGCCGGCATGCGCCTGTCCGACCTCAAGGAGATCGACGCGCAGAAGGAGAAGATCCAGCGCAACACGCAGCAGTTCGTGGATGGCAGGCCCGCCAACAACGTGCTGCTGACGGGTGCGCGCGGCACGGGCAAGTCCTCGCTCATCAAGGCATGCCTGAACAGCTACGCGCCGCAGGGCCTGCGTCTGATCGAGGTGGACAAGGCCGACCTGACCGACCTGCCCGACATCGTGGAAGTGGTCTCGGGCCGGCCCGAGAAATTCATCATCTACTGCGACGACCTGAGCTTCGAGGAGGGCGAAGGCGGCTACAAGGCGCTCAAGTCCATCCTCGACGGCTCGGTAGCGGCAAGCACGCCCAACGTGCTGGTTTATGCGACGAGCAACCGCCGCCACCTGCTGCCCGAGCAGATGAAGGACAACCTGAGCTACACCACCGCGCCCGACGGCGAGATCCACCCCGGCGAGGTGGTCGAGGAGAAGATCTCCCTGTCCGAGCGCTTCGGCCTGTGGGTGAGCTTCTACCCGTTCAGCCAGGACGAATACCTGGCCATCGTCGCGCAGTGGCTGTCGGCGTTGGGCGTGGGGTCGCAGGACATCGAGGCCGCGCGCCCCCAGGCGCTGGTCTGGGCGCTGGAGCGCGGCTCGCGCAGCGGCCGCGTGGCCTACCAGTTCGCGCGCGACTTCGCCGGGCGGCAGGGCGCATGACCCGCAAGCACACCGAGGTCGCCGTCGGCATCCTGCTCAGGCAGGACGGCGCCCTGCTGCTGTCCACGCGGCCCGAGGGCAAGCCCTACGCGGGCTACTGGGAGTTCCCGGGCGGCAAGATCGAGGCCGGCGAGACCGTGGAGCAGGCGCTGCGCCGCGAGCTCATCGAGGAACTGGGCGTGACCATCGGCCCCGCCGAGGTCTGGAAGGTGACCGAGCACGACTACCCCCACGCCCTGGTGCGCCTGCACTGGTGCAAGGTGCACGAGTGGAGCGGCGAGTTCGAGATGCGCGAGGGCCAGGCGATGCTCTGGCAGCAGTGGCCCGTACAGGTCAGGCCCGTGCTGCCGGGCGCCTATCCCGTGCTGCAGTGGCTGGCCGAGGAGCGCGGCGAGACGTTCGATCCGTCCGCGCTCGATTAACTATCGAAATAATAGCTTTCAGCGCTTGATGGACAAGCGCTGGAGGCCGATTTCATCCATATTCACGGAAGGCGCTTGGGATCGCCGTACTCCGCATCCTCGGGTGGCGATTCGGCAGGCACGCGGAAATCCTCGTTCGCCCAGGCGCCCAGGTCGATCTGCTTGCAGCGCTCGCTGCAGAACGGCCGGAACGGGTTGGCCGGGCCGTAGAGGCTGGGCCCGCCGCAGGTGGGGCAGGGCACGGTGCGCGGATTGGCCGGGCTGTTCATCTCAGGCGCATAGCGTCAGCTCGAAGGCCGCGTCCTCGTTGCTTGGCACCAGCTTGCCGCCTTCCTCCTGGCGCATGAGCCGCACCGAGACGATGAGGCGGTTGCCGCTGATCTCGGGTATGAGTTCCAGCGCAGGGTCGATGCGCAGGCGCAGCAACTGGAAGGTGCGGCCCTGCGGCAGGTTCTGCTGGAACTGGCCGCGCTCGGCAGCCACCTTCTGCGGCAGGCCGGAGTCGCGCATCAGCCGCAGCAGCAGATAGACCGATTCCGCCAGCGGGGCCAGGGTGGCAGCCCAATCCTGCAGGTCGTGCTGGCGCGCCTGCGGCGCATGGTGCTGCCAGGCGTAGTAGGCGGGCAGGTCGAAGCCGCAGGTGCCGCCGGGAATGCCCACGCGGCTGCGTATGCTCATGAGCCAGTCGTTCTCGGTCAGCGCATGCCCGGCCTTGCCGCTTTGCGCGTTGAGCGCGGCAAAGCACTGGTCGAGCTGGGTGATCACGCCGTCTAGCACCGTCTCGGAGATCGACGGGTTGCCGCGGTAGGCGTCGAGCTGGTGCTTGTGCTTCTCCAGGTCCTTGAGCACATCGGCCTTGAGGTCCGCGCGCGCCGCCACGTCCATGACCTCGAACATCGTCACCAGCGCATAGTGGTGGTCGAGCGAATGCGTGCGTGCGATGAGCTCGCCCAGGCGTTGAAACAGCTGCTCAAGCCGCAGATAGGTTCTCAGGCGCTCGTTGAAGGGGTATTCGTAAAGGATCACGCTACGGGGTTCCTGGATGCGCACTGTCGGGTATCAGGCGGGTGCGCGGCGCCGCGGCCGGCCGCGGCGCATCGCTCTTGCATCATAGCCCGAACGAGGCCGCGACCCGGTGTGCCATTGTTTGCAGATCCGACAGTGCCAGGCCGTCGTTGTAGACCACGAAATCGGCCGCCGCGCGCCGCGTGGCCCGGCTGCTTTGCGTGGCAATGATGGCGCGGACGGCGTCCTCGGCCAGGCCGCTGCGCGCCTGCACGCGGGCGACCTGCGTGTCCTCGCGGCAATCGACCACGAGCACGGCATCGAGCTCGCGCGGCCAGCGCCCCGACTCGGTCAGCAGCGGTATGTCGAAGACGATGAGGCGGTGGCACGCCTGGCCTGCTGCCGCCGCGGCCTGCGCGATCGCGCTGCCCACCAGGGGGTGGACGATGGCTTCGAGCCGCTCCTTGGCGCCCGCGTCCGCGAAGACCAGCGCGCGCATGCGGGCGCGGTCCAGCGCGCCCTGGGCGTCGATGTAGTCGGGGCCGAATCGGGCGCGGATGGCGGCTATGGCCGCGCCGTCCGGCTGCGTCACCGACCGTGCGATGCCGTCCGCATCGATGAGCGCCGCGCCGCAGGCCTGCAGCATGGCGGCAAAGGTGCTTTTGCCGCTGCCTATGCCGCCGGTCACGCCCAGCCGTATGGGCCGGCGGGTGGTCATGCCGTGTGCGCCTGCCATCTCTACAGCCCCAGGGTGGAGAAAATGGCACGCATGATACGCGCCGGCCCCCACAGCATGGCGGCCAGCCCGCCTCCCGCCAGGAACGGGCCAAAGGGCACGTACTTGCCCTCGCGCAGGCTGCTGGCGAACTTCATGGCGATGCCTACGAGGGCGCCGATGACCGACGCCATGAGGACGATGGGCACCAGGGCCTGCCAGCCGAACCATGCGCCCAGGGCCGCGAACAGCTTGAAGTCGCCATAGCCCATGCCCTCCTTGCCCGTGGCGAGCTTGAAGCCCCAGTAGACGAGCCACAGCGATACATAGCCCGCGGCCGCGCCGATCACCGCGTCCACCGGCTGCACATCTATCCAGCGCAGCACGGAGGCCAGCAGCCCGGCCCACAGCAGGGGCAGGGTGATGTCGTCGGGCAGCAGGGTCGTGTCCCAGTCGATGAGGGCCAGCGCCACCAGGGCTGCGCAAAAGCCGCACCAGGCCAGCGTCGTGAAGGACCAGCCCCAGCGCAGGGCGCAGGCATAGAACAGGGCGGCGGTGGCCAGTTCGACCAGCGGGTAGCGCACGCCGATGCGCGTGCCGCAGCCCGAGCAGCGGCCGCGCAGTGCGAGATAGCTGAGCACGGGAATGTTCTCGTACCAGCGCACCTCGTGCCCGCAGGAGGGACAGCGCGAGCGTGGCGTCAGCAGGTTGAAGGGCTGCTCGGTCGGCGCGGCGCCGCCCTGTGTCGGCAAGCCCGCATCCTCGGCGTACTGCGCGCATTCCGCGGCCCACTGCCGTTCCATCATGCGCGGCAGGCGGTGGATCACCACGTTCAGAAAGCTGCCGATCAGCAGGCCCAGGACGCCGACGAGCACGGCATCCGCAAACGCGGAACCCGTCATCAGACCACTTGCCCCAGCTTGAAGATGGGCAGGTACATGGACACCACGATGCCGCCGATGAGGGTGCCCAGGAACACGATGATGATGGGCTCCATGAGGCTGGACAGGCCGGCCACCATCTCGTCGACCTCGGCCTCGTAGAAGTCGGCCGCCTTGCCCAGCATGTGGTCGATGGAGCCCGATTCCTCACCGATGGCGCACATCTGCAGCACCATGGACGGAAACACATTGGCATTGCCCATCGCCGCCGTCAGGCTGGTGCCGGTGGAGACCTCCTGCTGGATCCTGTCGGTGGCCACGGCATAGACCGAATTGCCCGAGGCGCCGCCCACGGAGTCGAGCGCCTCCACCAGCGGCACGCCGGCGGCGAACATGGTCGACAGGGTGCGCGTCCAGCGCGCCACGCAGGACTTCTCGATCAGGGCGCCGAAGATGGGCATCTTCAGCAGGAAGCGGTCCATGGTGCGTTGCATCTTCTCGCTGCGCTTCCAGGCCTGCATGAAGAAGTAGAAGCCCCCCCCGATGGCGCCGAAGATCAGCCACCAGTAGGCGACGAAGAATTCGCTGATCGCCATCACGAGCAGCGTGGGTGCGGGCAGGTCGGCGCCGAAGGATGTGAACACTTCCTTGAACGCGGGGATCACGAAGATCATGATCACCGTGACCACGACGAATGCGACGACGAGCACCGAAATCGGGTACATCAGGGCGGAGCGGATCTTGGACTTGATGGCCTCGGTCTTCTCCATGTAGGTGGCCAGGCGGTCCAGCAGCGCCTCCAGGATACCGGCCGCCTCGCCTGCCTCCACGAGGTTGCAGTACAGGCTGTCGAAGTACATGGGATATTTGCGGAACGCGGCGTTGAGCGATGTGCCGGTCTCCACGTCGGCGCGGATGTCGTTGAGCAGCTTGGTCACGCTGGCATTGGTGTTGCCGCGCCCCACGATGTCGAACGATTGCAGCAGCGGCACGCCGGCCTTCATCATCGTGGCCATCTGGCGCGTGAACAGGGCGATGTCCTTGGGCTTGATCTTCTTGCCCCCGCTCGCCCGGCGCTTCTTGATCTTGGTGGGCAGGACGCCCTGGCGGCGCAGGGTCGCCTTGACCTGGTTCTCTCCGGAGGCCCGGACCTCGCCTCGCACGACCTTGCCGCTGCGGTCCTTGCCCTCCCATTCGAAGACGAAGTCCTTGATGTCCCTTGATGCGATGGTCGCCATGGTGCCTTCTCGCTGAGATGTTTATTCGTTGGTGACGGCCAGGACCTCTTCCAGAGAGGTCAATCCCATCTTCGCCTTGTGCAGCCCCGACTCGCGCAGGCTGCGCACGCCCTCCTGGCGGGCCTGCTTGGCAATGTCCAGGGCGCTGCCGTCGCGCAGGATGATGCGCTGGGTCTCCTCGGACACCGGCATCACCTGGTAGATGCCCACGCGGCCCTTGTACCCGTTGTTGCAGGCCGAGCAGCCGACGGGTCGGTAGGTGACCCAGGAGCCGTCGATCTCTTCTTCCTTGTAGCCTGCCTCCAGCAGGGTCTCGTGCGGTATGTCGGCCGGCGCCTTGCACTGGGGGCACAGGCGCCGCGCCAGCCGCTGCGCGGTGATCAGGATCACGCTGGAGGCGATGTTGAAGGGCGCGATGCCCATGTTGCGCATGCGCGTGAGCGTGGTCGGCGCGTCGTTGGTGTGCAGCGTGGACAGCACCAGGTGGCCCGTCTGGGCGGCCTTGATGGAGATGTCGGCAGTCTCCAGGTCGCGGATTTCGCCCACCATGATGATGTCCGGATCCTGGCGCAGGAATGCCTTCAGGGCCGTGGCGAAGGTCAGCCCCGCCTTTTCGTTCACGTTCACCTGGTTCACGCCCGGCAGGTTGATTTCCGAGGGGTCCTCCGCCGTGGCGATGTTGACACCGGGCTTGTTCAGCAGATTCAGGCAGGTGTAGAGAGACACCGTCTTGCCCGACCCCGTGGGACCCGTCACCAGGATCATGCCATAGGGCCGGCTGATGGCCTGGAGCAGACGCTCCTTCTCCTCGGGTTCGTAGCCGAGCGCGTCGATGCCCATCTTGGCGCTGCTCGGATCGAGGATACGGATCACGATCTTTTCGCCGAAGAGCGTGGGCAGGGTGCTCACGCGGAAATCGATCACGCGGTCCGGCCCCACCTTGAGCTTCATGCGGCCGTCCTGCGGCACGCGTTTTTCCGAGATGTCCAGGCGGGAGATCACCTTGATGCGCGATGCCAGCTTCTCCTTGATGGCGATCGGTGGGGATGCGATTTCCCTGAGCTCGCCGTCGATGCGAAAACGCACGCGGTAGTTGTGCTCGTACGGCTCGAAGTGCAGGTCGGATGCGCGCATGTTGAACGCGTCCAGCAGCATCTTGTGCAGGAACCTGACGACGGGCGCGTCCTCGACCTCGTTCGATGCGGCCTCCGAGTTCTCCTCCGAGGCTTCCTCGACGGAGATGTCGCCAAACTCGAAGTCGCCGCTGTTGACGATGCTGTCAAGGGTCTCGCTGCCGCTCTTTGCGGTAGCGTCCACCAGCTGGATCAGCTTGTGGTATTCGGCCACGATCCAGTCCACGCCCATCTGCGTGGTGAACTTGATCTTTTCCGCCGCTTCCTGGTTGGTCGGGTCGGCCGTTGCCACGATCAGGCGGTTGCTGCGCTTGCCCAGGGGAACCACCCGGTAGGCCTGGCACAGCTTGAAATCCAGCAAATCCTTCGGCAGGCGCTGGCGATCGAGCGCCTCCACATCCACCAGCGGCGCCCCGAAGATGGAGGACACCGTGTGGGCGAGGTCGCTGGAGGTGATCGCGTTGGACTCGGTCAGTTCGGCAATGAAGCTGGTGCGCGTCGTTTGTGACTTCTTGTAGATTTCCTCGGCGGTTTTCTGGTTCAGCTTGCCCACGGACATCAGTGCGCGCGCCAGGCCGGGTAGCGCGACGGGTTGAGCAACTTTCTGTGCGATGTCTGCGGAAGCCATGTAACCAACCGATTCTTATGGGAAAAAAGGAAACGCCTTGGATCATCGCCGATTGCCCGGGGCGTGTACAGATTTGCCCGTCGTGGGCGTTGCGCGCGAGACAGGGAGGCCGTTTCGCCCCGGCCTGGCGCCTGTGGGCCGGGCGCAACGGCCTGCCGGGCTTGGGGCTGCCAGGCCGCGCTGAAATACCAAGATTGCAATGAAAAAGAGCCAAACCAGCTGGACGCTTGATTTGGCTCTTCTCTTGGTTTCCTGGTCGGGGTGAGAGGATTCGAACCTCCGGCCTCTACGTCCCGAACGCCTATTTATTGCCAATAAAATCAATGTGTTGTACGATGAAATCCACTATTTGGGACACTTCGGGGACACGGGCCGGTGGGCACTATTACAAAACGCGGAGAGCTGCAGTGGCAGGCCAAGGTCAGACGCCGTGGCTTCCCTGCGCAGTCACGAACCTTCTCCTACAAAGAGGACGCTGAACGCTGGGTTCGGGCGATGGAGCGCGAGCTGGAGACGACCGGTTTCATCGACCGCCGGGAGGCCGAGCGCAACACCTTGGCCGACATCCTTTTACGGTATGAGAAGGAAGTCACGCCGCAGAAGAAATCCGCAGTGATGGAGTCCACCAAGATCAAGCTCTTGCTCAGGGATGCCGCCCTTACCCAGATCAAGACTTCAGCCTTGAGCAGTTCGATTGTCGCCGCCTGGCGTGACCGCCGCCTCAAGCAGGTCAGCGGGGCAACGGTCAACCGTGAGATCGACATTCTGTCGGCGGCGATCAACCACGCGCGGCGTGAGTGGGGCATTCATATCGAAAACCCCATCCCCTTGGTGCGGCGACCGGAGAAGGCCAAAGCCAGGGACAGGCGCTTCTCGGATGAAGAGATGGTGTACCTGCTCGCCGCTTTGACGGGCGGTGAGCGTCTGTCCGATGGTACGTTCAGCAAGGGGGCTCGCAACCCGTGGCTGCAGCCTCTGGTGGAGCTGGCCGTGGAGACGGCCATGCGCCGAGGGGAGCTGTTGTCATTGCGTTGGGAGTGTGTGAATCTGGACAGGCAGACGGCCTTCCTGCCCGACACCAAGAATGGCGATTCGCGTATGGTGCCCTTGTCGCGCAAGGCTGTGGCGATCCTGCAGGAGTTACAGGGCTTGGCTGGTGCAAACAATGCCCATGAGGGGCCGGTGTTCCAGACGACAGCAATGGCGCTGCGCAAAGGATTCAAGCGCGCCCTGGAACGTGCCCAGCAGCAGTACAAGGAAGACTGCCGAGCAGCCAGTAAACGCCCTGTTCGTGGCTTTCTGGAGGATGTCCATTTCCATGACACCCGCCACGAAGCTGCATCGCGCTTGTCGGAAAAGCTGAGCAACGTCCTGGAGCTGTCCGCCGTGACCGGTCACAAGGACTTGCGCATGCTCAAGCGTTACTACCACCCCCGTGCCGAAGACCTCGCGAAAAAGCTGGGGTAGATAGGCCGCCTGGACTGTGGACAAGGCTGTGTTCTGCACGGGTTGTCCTCGTTACATCGCCCCTTGATGGCTCGATACATCGCCCCTGATTGGGTTCTGGGGCAGGGTTCGTTAGATCGCCCCTTGTTGGTTCGATAGATCACCCCTTGTCTATACCTATAGGGTGTTCCTATAGATTTCCTATAGTTTTTGCTGGTAGCGCTTGCAGTTTCGGTGGAAAAGTCTGCGGGTTGGCTGGGGCAGGTCAGGCTCAATTGTCCGCAAGCGTGCCACGGTCTAATATGTAAAATATTTCAGACATTCTCAAATTCACCACCAACCATGAACCTGATCGAAATTGGCCATGTCGTGGGCGCCCGACGCGCCGAGTTGGGACTGACCCAGGCGCAACTGGCACACCTAAGCGGCCTGTCGCGCCAGACCTTGGTTGGGCTGGAAAACGGCACCTTGAGTGATTTGGGTGTCAATCGTGTTGGACAGGTCATGGCGGTGCTGGGGCTGGATAGCGCCCAGCCGGATACCCAGGCGCGGCGCAAAAAGCGCGGCTTGTGGATGGCGGCCAAGACGGCCAGTGTCAGCTATGCGGATGAACTTGCCCCCGAGGTGCTGGAGCAAGTCCTGGCCGGTGGCGATGTACCGCCTTCGTTCGCACCACACCTGACCCATCTGCTCGATGAGGCACCGGTGCCCACCGTTGTGATGGCGGTGGAAGAGGCCGCAGCGCATGCGCACCTGCCGCCTCGGCAGGTCTGGCGCAACGTCGCAAAACTCGCGCAGTCGCTATCTGTTCACCGTCGGGCGCTGTGGGCATGAAAGTCGATTCGCTGCCCAGCGGGGCTTGGCAGAGCCTGTTTCCGCGTGCGTTGGCGTTGATCGACGACATCAGCAGGTACGGCGGCATAGCGAACCCGTTCTGGACCTTGGGCGGTGGAACCGTGTTGATGTTCCGCTACCGCCACCGGCTCAGCAAGGACATCGACATTTTTGTGCCTGATCCGCAGTACCTGGGCTTTGTCACCCCACGGCTGAGCGATACGGCGGCGGATATGACCGAGGACTACACGGAACAGCCGGGCATGTTCGTCAAGCTCCAGTTCGAAGAGGGTGAGGTGGACTTCGTATCCGCCCCCAATCTGCTCGATGACGCCTGGGATACCTGGGACATCGGAGGCCGCGCCGTCAAAGTGGAAACGGCTGCAGAGATCATTGCCAAGAAGATGTATCACCGTGGCGACCGTGCCACTGCACGTGACCTGTTTGATTTGGCGTTGGTGATCGAGCGAGAGCCGCAGCAGCTTTTGGTGGCAAAGCCATTCTTGTTGCGCCATCGGAGTGCCTTCCTGACTCAGATTCGGCAGCCGCATGCCAGTCTGCAGGCTGCGTTTGGCGCTATCGCTACGCTGGATTACACACCCAGCTTCGACCACTGCGTGGCCGTGGCGGGTGGATTCCTGGACAGCCTGTAGCGGTTCAGGTGGCGCAGCCAAACCAAGCCGACCTTGCCGACAGTGGGATGGGGATGCAGGGTTGTTGTAGAGGTTCGTGAAGCGTATAAAAAAATGATCAATAATTTGACCAAAAAATGGAAATTAGTTAAATTAATGATCAAATGAGTTCTCATGAATCGCATGTCCTCCTTGAACGCCAACTGCTTCTGCAGCTTGGCGACCGTCTCAAGCGCCTGCGCAAGACCCAGCGCCTGGGCACGGTAGAGCTTGCGGCGCGCGCAGGCATGACGCGCAACACCCTGCGCGCGGTCGAGTCGGGCGACCCCGCACCATCCATCGGCACCTACCTGCGCGTCATGTCCATTTTGGGCGTTGGTGGCGATCTGGCGTTGCTGGCAGGCGATGTCTTGCAACCGGCGCCTGCGGGCTCCGCCGCCGCACGTTCCCGGCATCCCGCGCCCGTGGTGCATGTGCGCGTGCGCGCCGACCCAACCAGGCACCAGCTGCAGGACTTGCAAAGCCTGGCCCTGCATGAAGAAGCCGTGCGGCTGGCCAAGGCCGACCCTGCTCAGGTTCAGCAGGCAAAGGACACGCTCCAGCGCTGGCTGGCTACTGGAGATGTTCGCTCTGCAGCCTTGTGGCGTGAGTGGGAGGACATCCTGAAGGCGGGCGCCTGGCGCAAGGTGTTGGCCCGCACCCGCCGCGCGCAGCAGCTGCGCCAGGCATCACCGCTGGTCACGATCCTGCCGCCCGAGACCCGTCAGGCCATCCTGCAGCAGGTGAGCGAACTCAAGAAGGGGATTGCATTCGGCGATGAGCTGGGCGATGCGCCCGAGGAGCAACCATGACGCGCGAAGAGCTGGAGCACATCATTCGTGCCAGCGGTGACATCACCGACCAGTACGAATTTGTCATCGTTGGCAGCCAGTCCATCCTGGGCGCGGTGCCCAGGCCCGAGGACGTGTTCACGGTGTCCATGGAAGCGGACATCTATCCCCTGCAGGCACCAGAGCTGGCCGACAGAATCGACGGCGCCATCGGCGAAGGCTCGCAGTTCCACGAAACCTACGGCTACTACGCCCAAGGTGTTGGGCCGGAAACGGCGTGCCTGCCAGCGGGCTGGATGCAGCGCGTGCATCGCATCCAGAACCGCAATACGCAGGATCGGATTGGCTACTGTCTGGACGTTCTCGACCTCTTC
The DNA here is from genome assembly GCF_000204645.1 of Alicycliphilus denitrificans K601. Lineage (NCBI taxonomy): Bacteria > Pseudomonadati > Pseudomonadota > Betaproteobacteria > Burkholderiales > Comamonadaceae > Alicycliphilus > Alicycliphilus denitrificans. The sequence continues at coordinate 920,434 of NC_015422.1, forward strand.
CTCGCCAAGGTTGTGGCCGCACGAGAGAAGGATCGGGAGTTCTGCATTGCACTGCTGCAGTACGGCTATGTGAACCTGGAGGCCGCCCTGGCACTCGTGGACAACATGCCCCTCGATGCCAAGGCGCAGCAGACCTTGCGGGCGACGATACGGCGGTGGGCAAGGAATGCCGGTCGTTCGACTGCTTGAGCTGTTGGCGCGCTGGATGATTCAGCATCAAAGAGCTTCGGATGCAGCGTTGTTCAGCGGGGAGGGTCAGCTACGAATCATCGCCAAGAAGCCGATGGCAACCAAGACGCCGATGACGCCGGAGGCAGCAACCGCGCCCCACGTGCCCAGCTTGGGCTTGAGCCAGTAGTAGCAGCCAAAGGTGACCAGTCCGCCGACAAGGCCGAACAACTTGACGATGATGACCGCGACAATGGACGGCCAGAGCTAGTCCCATGAGCCGGACTTCTTTTCAGGCGTGGCAGCAGGTGCTGCTGTGACAGGCGCGGGCGTCTGGGGCTGTGACGGCGTGTTGGGGTCTTCGTAGGCCATGGGTTCCTCCTTTGTTGGTTATCACTTGCCTGCCGCGTTCAAGGCGCTGATCAGAATCAGTACGACGAAAACGGCGGCTGTGCATGCGAGCGCGCGAAACACGCCCCACTTCTTGTGGAGCACCACCGCGCTGCTGGATGTGTCCCACAGCGTCGTGCCGGTCTTCGTGAGCCGCCGATACGCGAACAGTTGCGTGAACAGCGCGACGAATGGAATACCCAGCCCCACGCCTTGAACAAAGACCAGAAAAGAGCGGTTCAGCGATTCTGAGAAGGAAAGCACGTTGCCGTCCGCATGTGCGACCCGGATGCCGAACAGCCACTTTGCCGGGGTGGTTCCGAACAACGAAAGCAGAAGCGTGTTGATTTCCACGCAAAGCTGACCCACCATTTCCATCGAATCTTGACCCACCCTGGTTCGTGAGCTTCACGCTCACGTTGTGGATAAGTTCTTGGTCGCCTTCTCCTTCTTGGTGGTCTGTGGTGGTTGCTGTGCGGAGCTATTCTTGAACCGGTAGCTGTCATTGCCGGTCTCAAGAATATGGCAGTGATGCGTGAGCCGGTCCAGCAGCGCCGTGGTCATCTTGGCATCTCCGAACACATTGGCCCACTCGCTAAAGCTCAGGTTGGTGGTGATCACGACGCTCGTGCGCTCGTACAGCTTGGACAGCAGGTGGAACAGCAAGGCTCCTCCTGACGTGCTGAATGGCAGGTAGCCCAGTTCATCCAGGATCACCAGATCGGCATAGGCTAGGCGGTGCGCGATCTGCCCCGGCTTGCCCTGGGCCTTCTCCTCTTCCAGTGCATTGACCAGCTCCACCGTGGAGAAGAACCGCACCCTGCGGTGATGGTGCTCAATGGCTTGCACCCCGAGGGCTGTGGCGATGTGGGTCTTGCCCGTACCCGGTCCACCCACCAGCACCACGTTGTTGGCGTTCTCCAAGAATTCGCAGCGGTGCAACTGGCGTACCAATGCCTCGTTCACCTCGCTGTGGCTGAAGTCAAACCCAGCCAGGTCCCGGTACGCAGGGAACCTGGCCACCTTGAGTTGGTAGGCCACAGAGCGCACCTCCCGCTCGGCGGTCTCGGCCTTGAGCAGTTGGGACAGGATGGGCTGCGCTGCGTCGAAGGCCGGCGCACCTTGCTCAGCCAGTTCCGCAACCGCCTGGGCCATGCCGTGCATCTTGAGCTCGCGCAGCATGATCACGATGGAAGCGATGGCAGGGTCATGACGCATAGCGCACCTCCCTCAATTGGTCATAGCGCAGCACGTTGGCCTGGGGTTCCACAGACAGCTTGAGGGCCTGGGGCGAGGTGACCGGTGCTGGGGCGGGCTTACCGTCCAGCAGGCGGTGCAGCACGTTCAGGATGTGGGTCTTGCTGGCAGCCCCTGACTCCAGTGCCAACTCCACTGCAGCGAGCACAGCTTGTTCATCGTGGTGCAGCACCAGAGCCAGAACCTCCACCATCTCTCGGTCGCCGCCTGGCTGCTTCAAGAGGGCGGCCTGCAGGCGCTTGAAGGCTGCTGGCAGTTCCAGGAATGGAGCACCATTGCGCAAGGCCCCGGGCTTGCGCTGCAGCACTGCCAGGTAGTGGCGCCAGTCGTACACGGTCTGTCCCGCACCATGGTGGTTACGCTCGATCAGGCGCTGATGCTCGCACACGATCTGGCCTTCGGCGGCGACCACCAGGCGATCGGCGTAGACCCGCAGGCTCACCGGCCGATTGGCATAAGGCGCCGGCACGCTGTAGCGGTTGCGCTCGAAGTGGACGAGGCAGGTGGGTGAGACGCGTTTGGTGTGCTCCACAAAGCCATCGAAGGGCCGGGGCATTGGCATCAAGTCGTTCTTCTCCTCGGTCCAGATGTCCGCGACGGTGCCCGGCAGCTTGCCGTGCTCGATCTCGTGCCACAGCGCCACGCAGCGCTCTTCAAGCCATGCATTGAGATCGGGCAGGCTTGGGAATGGCGGCACTACCTGCCACAGGCGATGGCGGGCATCGCGCACGTTCTTCTCCACCTGGCCCTTCTCCCAGCCCGAAGCAGGATTGCAGAACTCGGCCTCGAACAGGAAGTGGCTGACCATGGCCGCAAAGCGCGCATTGACGTCGCGCTCCTTGCCACGGCGCACCCGGTCTACGGCGGTGCGCATGTTGTCGTAGATGCCACGGCGGGGCACACCGCCCAGGACTGCGAATGCATGGTTGTGGGCATCGAACAGCATCTCGTGCGTTTGCAGCGGATAGGCGCGCAGGTAGAACGCTCGGCTGTGGCTGAGCTTGAAGTGGGCTACCTGCAGCTTGGTGCGCACGCCGGCGAGAACAGCCCAGTCCTCGCTCCAGTCGAACTGGAAGGCCTCACCCGGACCGAAGGCCAGGGGAACGAAGGTGCCGCGGCCAGTGGTCTGCTGGGCCACAAGGCGCTGCTCGTGCCAGAGGCGGGCAAAGGCCGCTACGCGGTTGTAGGAGCCGCCATAACCGAGCGCCTGCAGATCCACGTACATCTGCTTGACGGTGCGGCGCTGCTTGCGGGATCGGCCAGCTTCCGTCTTGAGCCAGCCAGCGAGCTTCAAGGCGAAGGGATCGAGCTTGGATGGACTGACCCGCTTGGCATAGTGCGGCTCGGCCTCGCCTACGCGCAGGTACTTGCGGATGGTGTTGCGCGAGAGGCCCGTGCGGCGGGCTATCTCCCGGATGGACAGCTGCTCTCGCAGGGCCCAGCGCCTGATGACACTCAGTGTTGCCACGTCTATCACTCCTGGTCTCCTGCTGCTCAGCAAAGCAGCAGGTTAGGGTTAGTACGTGGGTCAGGTTTGGATGGAAATCCCGGGGGTTAGTGGGTCACTTCTGCGTGGAAATCAACACTCGGGCACGAAAAGCCCACCGGTGGTGAAGGAAAGCCGGTAGGGTGCGGTCATGCGGCCAACTCCTTGTTCGAGAGGTAGCCGGGAGCGAGTACAGCAGTTTCGACCCCGTAGAGACTCAAGTGATTTTTGAGCCACAGGCGATATTCGGGGCCTCGCAGGCGGTGGTCTGGTGAGCAGTCCACACTCCATTTGCGCAGCACATATCCGGCAATGGCGGCGCGCAGCTTGAGGCGCAAGCTGCCATCATGCAAGCCGTAGTCCATGCGGGTAATTTCGGGACGCGGTTGGTCAGGGTGTGGAACAAGGTCGAGTTCTACGATGCGTGCCCACTGTGCGTCGTGCTCTGGTGTTTCGTGACGCTGCGGCGAACTTTCTGCCTGTACGTTGGGTGCTTGAATGCGGGTAAGCACAAAGTCGCGGAACTCATTGCTCTTGCGGTCGAAAGCGCGGACATGCCACCGCAGCCCGGTATCGAGCAGGGCAAAAGGAACGATCTGGCGCTGGGATGCGCCGCTGCTGATGGAGTGGTAGCGTATGTCCAGCACCTGTTTCAGGTGGATGGCTCGGGTGATGCAGGCCAGCACCTCCAGGTCAGGGTGCGAGAGGCATGAAGGCATCAGACAGGGCAGCAACGATTCAGACGATGGCGCGATGGCATCGCCCAGTTGTTCGGCCAGCCATGCCAGGGCCTGATCGGCGGATGTGGGGAACAGGGGGGAGAAGGCCGAGCCAAGCAGGTAGCCCTTGCTCCGGCTATCAAACTCGATGTTCTGGGGGGCGAGATCTCTGTACACCGCCAGGTCGCGCGATGCCGCTGCCGACTGGATGCCAAAACGGAGCATCACATCCGGGCGGCGCACTTCGCCGAGAAAACGCAAGCGCAATTCGATGTGCCGGAGGCGATCTTGTTGCGATTGCGGAATCGGTGCGAGTGACATGAAGTTACATCAAGAGAAGTCCATCGAGTATATCTATAGAAAATGACATTCGTATCAAAAAGATACGACTCTTCGTGGGGATGCTGGGAGGCCATGGGCGAGGTGCCCATGGCCTCCCGATATGGCCGACTCTATGGCTTTGGCTCACCACGTCGCTTGGTGCGCGGCCCGCTAGGACGCGGCTTCACTGGCCGTTCAGCGTCAATCTGCAACGGACGAAGGCGGTGCCCTTTGCTTGCCTGGCCGGCGGTGCCATACAAGCGCCGGGTTTCGGCGCTTATGTGTCCCAGTCCACGGCATGTGGCTTCGTCATCGCCGTTGGCCTTCAGATCGGCGGCAAACTGGTGGCGGAAGCAGTAGGCCGTGATCGGTTGCCTGTGATTGGGCCACAGGCTGCGCGCCAGGCGGCGTATCTCCACGGTCAAATTGACGGCGCTCCTGACCTGCGCGAACACCCGTGGTTCCGGCTGAGTATCCAACAATTCGTTGACGACAACGACCAAGGGGTGAGGATCATTGGAGTCATAGGAAATCGTGCGAAGCGGTTGGCCCTGCGAGCCTTTGACCTTGGCGCCCCTGATGCGGAAGTGGATCAGTAATTTGCCTGTGACTTCGTCTTTCCCGCGCCATACGTCAATGCCGTCCACCAGCTCACTTGGGCGGCACCCGGTCAGGGTCAACACAATGAGCGAGAACAGGTACCGGCCACCTACAGCGCGCTTGCACAGGTCAATGCGCCAATTGGCCGGTAGCCCGGCCAGTGACTGACGCTTGCTGCGGCGTTTGGCACGCTCACCTGCCATGCCTTCCTGCCGCAGACGTTGCAGCGCTTGCAGGTGTTTCAGGTGCAGAAAAAAGCGCAGGTGCAGAATTTCTGCTGCGGGCATGACCGGAGCGCTCATCTCTCGCGCCAGTTGTTCCTGCTGCGAGCCGAGGAAGTGTTCCAGCGCTACTAGGCGTTTACGAAATGTGGAAATACGGGTTGTTGATTGAACGACCGCAAACAGGCCGCCGTCAACGATCAGCGCACGCTGAAGGAGCTGCTGCGCTTGGCGCTTGTATTCAACTTTCGTCTTATACGAGGTGCTGCGCTGCTCTTGAATATCTGACGAGCGCATGGCATTCAGGACTGCCTGGCAGTGGTTTAGCAGTTCCTGCATCTTGAAAAGCAGTTCGTTCATGCGGCCTCTTGTGCAGGAGAGCCGCGCCGAGGGCATGGGGAACCCCGCAGGGGTGCCCCGTGCTCGCGCACGCGGATTAAAAGGGATTAATAAAGGATTAGGCACACTTGCGTGATGCATTTAACCTATTGTCGATATTTGATTTTTTCCTATTTGACCTGTGGATGGCTGGGTTGCTGGAGCGGTATCGTGGGGTTGCTGGAACGGGGTTGCGGGGTTGCTAGAACGGTATTAGCTGCGAAGTTTCCGGGGCTTGGCTGCCTTCTTGACCAAGTGCAGTCGCTGCGCATCGCTGCCCTTCTTCTCGACATGCACCAAGTCGCCGCGCACTGCGTAGCTGAACCCCTCGCCGTGGGCTGCGCCGGCTCCTGCAACGGCGTCCAGTGCCTTGCGCAGCGTCTTTGCATAGTCGCTCATTAGGGTGGCCTCGCTGCCGCAAAGGCGGTGCAACGTTTCGACTTTGAGCGGGAACGGCTTGGCGTGGCTGGCGTAGAAGCCGTGCAGCCATTGAGCCAGCGGCTGGCCGTCCAGTGCGTGGCGCACGGCCCAATCTACCTGCGTGAACTGGTCGGCCCCGTACAAAGCCCGCAGTGTTGATTTCCACGCAAAGCTGACTGAACCGCCCCGGCTTTCAAGGAGGCCGATTGGTTTAAGTTGACACCTCTGTCGAGGTGTCGCTGACGGCGAGTTGCCTCCAGTAGTTTGCCTCAGCTTCTGCCGGAGGGATGCCCCCAATCGGCGTGAGCAGTCGGACGTGATTGAACCAGTGCACCCACTGCAGGGTGGCCAGCTCCACGGATTCCCTGGTCTTCCAGGGTCCCCGGCGGTGAATCAGCTCGGCCTTGTACAGCCCGTTGATGGTCTCGGCCAGTGCGTTGTCGTAGCTGTCACCCCGGCTGCCCACTGATGGCTGGATACCCGCCTGGTCCAAGCGTTCGGTGTAGCGTATGGAAACGTATTGACTGCCCCTGTCGGAATGGTGCGTCAAGGCATGGGCTGCTGGCTGGCGGTCATACAGCGCCTGCTCCAGCGCATCCAGCACGAAGTCCGTTTGCATGCTGCGGCTGACCCGCCAGCCCACGATGCGCCGGGCGTACACGTCCACCACGAAGGCCACGTACAACCAGCCCTGCCAGGTGGAGACGTAGGTGAAGTCCGACACCCACAGCTCGTTGGGCCGGCTGGCCTTGAATTGCCGGTTGACGTGGTCCAGCGGGCACGGTGCCGATGTGTCCGGCGTGGTGGTGCGCACTGTCTTGCCACGGCGTGCTCCTTGCAAGCCCATGGCACGCATCAGGCGCTCGACCGTGCAGCGCGCCACTGCGATGCCCTCGCGGTTCATCTGCAGCCAGACCTTATCGGCCCCGTAGACCTGCCAGTTGGCGTGCCACACGCGCTGGATGTCGGCTTTCAAACCCTCGTCACGCTGGACGCGTTGACTGCGCAGTTGCGGGTTGCGTTGCCGGGCTGCGTGGCGCCAGTAACACGACGGGGCCATCTGCAGCACCCGGCAGATGGGCTCGACCCCGTAGTCATCACGGTGGCGGTCGATGTAGTTCTTCAAGACTTCAATCGGCGGTCGAGCTCCGCCTGCGCGAAAAACGCGCTGGCCGTCTTCAGGATGTCGTTGGCCCGGCGCAGCTCTTTGACCTCACGCTCCAGTTCCTTGATGCGCTGGGCGTCTGCCGTGGTGGTGCCGGGGCGCTGGCCGCTGTCGACCTCGGCCTTCTTGACCCAGTCATTCAAGGTCTGCGGCACGCAGCCAATCTTGGGCGCAATCGATTCAATGGCTGCCCACAGCGACGGGTAGTCGGCTCGGTGCTCCTGCACCATGCGAACGGCGCGCTCGCGGACTTCCGGGGAGAACTTCGGTGACTTGTTCATGGCTCCATCTTCTCAAGAGTTGGTGCCTCCTCGAAATCCGGGGCTGTTCAGCCCGTGTTGGCGAGTCATAACAAGATCGAGTCACTGGGACAAATTTGGGACAACGATGGGATAAATTTACTCTAAATCGGCATGAATGACGATTCAAGGCAAAAAGCCCAAGTGATTGATTCACTTGGGCTTTTTCTATGATGTCCTGGTCGGGGTGAGAGGATTCGAACCTCCGGCCTCTACGTCCCGAACGTAGCGCTCTACCAGGCTAAGCTACACCCCGATTGCGTTCCCGAACCGCCCGGAATTCAAGTCCGGCGTTCAAGTAGCTGAGCCGCTAATTGTAGCAAACCTTTGGTGTATGGATTGGCGGGAAGCTTGGCGGCGGCATCCATCGCCAGCCGGGCCTGGGCGGCGGCCGCGTCGCGGGTGGCGGTCAGGGCTCCTGTCTCGCGGATGATGGCGATGACGGGCTGGAGTTCGTCGGCGCTGCCCGTTTCGATGACGTTGCGCAGCAACTCGCGCTGCGCCTGGCTGCCGCGCTGCATGGCGATGATGAGGGGGAGCGTGACCTTGCCCTCGCGCAGATCGTCGCCGAGGTTCTTACCCATCTCCTGCGCGTCGCCATCGTAGTCAAGCACATCGTCGATGACCTGGAAGGCAGTGCCCAGTGCCTGGCCGTAGTCGGCGCAGGCCTGCTCGATGTCGGGCGTGCTGCCGGCCAGGATGGCGGCGAGCCGGGCGCTGGCCTCGAACAGCTTGGCGGTCTTGGAGCGGATGACGTGGAGGTAGCCAGCTTCGTCCAGGGATGCGTCATGGGTGTTCATGAGCTGCTGGACTTCCCCTTCGGCGATCACGTTGGTCGCGTCGGCCAGCACTTGCAGGATACGCATGCTGCCTGCCTCCACCATCATCTGGAAGGAGCGTGTGTGCAGGAAGTCGCCCACCAGCACGCTCGCTGGGTTGCCAAAGGCTTCGTTGGCGGTGGGCCGGCCGCGGCGCAGGGTGGATTCATCCACCACGTCGTCGTGCAGCAGGGTGGCCGTATGGATGAATTCCACTACCGCCGCGAGGTTGAATCGCTGCTCCCCCTTGTATTCGAGCGCGCCGCAGGTCAGCAGCAATAGTGCCGGGCGCAGGCGCTTGCCACCCGCCGAGATGATGTACTGGGCCACGCTGCCCACAAGCGGGACGGATGATTGCAGCCGCGCTGCAATGACCTTGTCCACCTCCCGCATGTCGTCGGCAATCAGGGCGAGGGTGGCGGCGGTGCTGGGGGAGTTGGCGGCCAAGGTGATCGGTGGTGGTGAAGTGAAGCGGCAATTATAGGAAGCGCCCCATGGGGCCTGGGGGGCCATCCGACACTGTGTCGCGTTGCCTGGATCGATTTTGGGTGCTTGTGATAGAATCCTCGGTTCTGTGGAAATTCGTCCGCAGAACTCCAATTTCAGATTCGAGGTTTACATGTACGCGGTCATAAAAACCGGCGGCAAGCAGTATCGCGTTGCCGCTGGCGAAAAAATCAAGGTAGAACAGATTGCTGCGGAAGTAGGCCAGGAGATCGTGATCGACCAGGTTCTGGCAGTCGGCAACGGCGCTGAACTCAAGGTCGGCACGCCCCTGGTGTCCGGCGCAACGGTGAAGGCTACGGTCGTGGCCCACGGCAAGCACGACAAGGTGCGCATCTTCAAGCTGCGTCGTCGCAAGCATTATCAGAAACGTCAAGGCCATCGCCAGCAGTTCACCGAGCTGCAGATCCAGGCGATCGCCGCTTAAATCAGGGAGCTGATCATGGCACAGAAAAAAGGCGGCGGCTCTACGCGAAACGGGCGCGATTCCAAGCCCAAGATGCTGGGCGTAAAGGCTTACGGTGGTGAGCTGATCAGCGCAGGCTCCATCATCGTGCGCCAGCGCGGCACGCGCATCCACCCCGGCGTGAACGTCGGCGTGGGCAAGGACCATACGCTATTCGCCCTGGTGGATGGCCATGTGTCCTTCGGCACGAAGGGCGCATTGTCCAAGCATACGGTCAGCGTGACGCCGGCCTGAAGGCCCTTCATCACTGACGCGACTGCAAAGCCCCGACTCGTCGGGGCTTTGTTGTTTCAGCACGGGTGCCGTCTGTGTCCGTGCGCCCGCATCGGCCGTGGTGCGGTTTTGTAAACTGGATACCCATGAAGTTTGTCGACGAAGCCTTTATCGACGTTGCCGCAGGTGACGGCGGCAACGGCTGTGTCTCGTTCAGGCACGAGAAGTACAAGGAGTTCGGGGGGCCCAATGGCGGCGACGGCGGGCGTGGCGGCCACGTGTTTGCGGTGGCCGACCCCAATCTCAACACCCTGGTCGACTTCCGCTATTCACGCCGGCACGAGGCCAAGCGCGGCGAGCATGGCATGGGCTCCGACATGTTCGGCGCGGCAGGCAGCGACATCACGCTCAAGATGCCCGTGGGCACCATCATCAGCGACGCGAATACCGGTGAGCTGCTGTACGAGCTGCTCACGCCGGGCGAGGTGGTCACGATCGCCAAGGGCGGGGACGGTGGCTTCGGCAACCTGCGCTTCAAGAGCGCCATCAACCGCGCGCCGCGCCAGAAGACGCCGGGCTGGCCCGGGGAGCGCAAGAGCCTGAAGCTGGAGCTCAAGGTGCTGGCGGACGTGGGGCTGCTGGGCATGCCCAATGCCGGCAAGTCCACCTTCATCGCCGCGGTTTCCAACGCGCGCCCGAAAATTGCCGACTATCCGTTCACCACGCTGCACCCCAACCTGGGCGTGGTGCGCGTGGGGCCGGAGCAGAGCTTCGTGGTGGCCGACATCCCCGGCCTGATCGAGGGCGCATCCGAGGGCGCGGGCCTGGGCCACCAGTTCCTGCGTCACCTGCAGCGCACGCGGCTGCTGCTGCACGTGGTGGACATGGCGCCGTTCGACGAATCCGTCGATCCCGTGGCGCAGGCCAAGGCCATCGTGGTCGAGCTCAAGAAATACGATACCCAGCTGTACGAGAAGCCGCGCTGGCTGGTGCTCAACAAGCTGGACATGGTGCCCGCCGAGGAGCGGGCCGCGCGCGTCAAGGACTTCGTGAAGCGCTTCAAGTGGAAGGGGCCGGTGTTCGAGATCTCCGCGCTGACGCGCGAGGGCTGCGAGCCGCTCGTCAAGGCCATCTACCAGCATGTGCGTGCCCAGCAACAGGCGGCACAGGCGCCGGCCGAGGTGGACCCGCGCTTCGCGGAGGGCAATCCGCCGGCTTGATGCTATTGTTAAAAGAGCTACTGGCGCTTGATGGGTAAGCGCTAGAGGCCAATTTCACTCAAATATGGTTTCCAGTGTCTTGCGCGACGCGCGTCGCATCGTTGTCAAAGTGGGGTCCAGCCTAGTCACCAATGAGGGGCGGGGCCTGGACGAGGTCGCCATCGGGGAGTGGAGCCGGCAGCTCGCGGCCCTGGTGCGCGGCGAGGGCGGCGAGCCGCGCGAGGTCATCATGGTCTCTAGCGGCGCCATCGCCGAGGGCATGAAGCGGCTGGGCTGGTCCGCCCGCCCCAGCGAGATCCACGAGCTGCAGGCCGCTGCCGCCGTGGGGCAGATGGGTCTGGCGCAGATGTACGAGACCAAGCTGCGCGAGCAGGCCATGCGCAGCGCGCAGGTGCTGCTCACGCACGCCGACCTGGCCGACCGCGAGCGCTACCTCAACGCCCGCTCCACTCTGCTGACCCTGCTGCGCCTGGGCGTGGTGCCGGTGATCAACGAAAACGACACCGTGGTCACGGACGAGATCAAGTTCGGCGACAACGACACCCTGGGCGCCCTGGTGGCCAACCTGGTGGAGGCGGACGTCCTCGTCATCCTGACCGACCAGAAGGGGCTGTACACGGCCGACCCGCGCCGCGACCCTGGGGCCCAATTCGTGCACGAGGCGCAGGCGGGAGACCCGGCGCTGGAGGTGATGGCCGGCGGCGCGGGTTCGAGCATCGGCAAGGGCGGCATGATCACCAAGATCGTGGCGGCGAGGCGGGCGGCGGGCTCGGGCGCATCCACCGTGATCGCCTGGGGGCGCGAGCCCGACGTGCTGCTGCGCCTGGCGCAGGGCGAACCCATCGGCACGCTGCTCGTTGCGCAGACGCAGAAGAAGCAGGCGCGCAAGCAGTGGATGGTGGACCACCTGCAGCTGCGCGGATCGGTGACCGTGGATGCGGGCGCGGCTGCCAAGCTGCGCGATGAAGGCAAGAGCCTACTGCCCATCGGCATGGTCGCGGTCGAGGGGGATTTCGTGCGTGGCGACGTGATCGCCGTGCGCGACGCTGGCGGCACGGAGATCGCCCGCGGCCTGGCCAATTACGCGAGCGCCGAGGCGCGCCTGCTGTGCCGCAGGCCCTCGTCCGAATTCGAGCGCCTGCTGGGCTATGCGGCTGAGCCGGAGATGGTGCACCGGGACAACATGGTGGTGTCCGGCAACTGACCCGCGCCTGGCCCCGCCGCCCGCTACTTGCGTGGCGAGCCGTGCGGGGCGTCCGCCAGCGGCGCCGGCATGCCGCCTTGCGGGTCGGGGTCGAAACTGGCCCCGGGCGGCAGCTCCATTCCGGGCTTGACCAGCAGGGAGCCGGCGCGCTGCATGGGCGCCTGCCCGCCGCCTTCGGGATCGCGCGCGCGCATGCCGCTGCGCAGGTAGCGGTTGCGCTGGTCGTAGCGCGGCAGGAAGCGCGCCAGCTCGGTGAGCGCCATTTCGTAGACGCCGCGCTTGAACTCGACCACCACGTCCAGCGGCACCCAGTAGTCGTTCCAGCGCCAGGCGTCGAACTCGGGGTGGTCGGTGGCGCGCAGGTTCAGGTCCCAGTCGTGGCCCAGCAGTTGCAGCAGGTACCAGATCTGTTTCTGTCCGCGATAGTGGCCGCGCGCATCGCGGCGGATGTACCGGTCAGGCACCTCGTAGCGCAACCAGTCCCGGGTGCGGGCAATCACACGTACCTGGTTGGGCTGCAGGCCCACCTCCTCGTGCAGTTCCCGGAACATGGCCTGCTCCGGGTTTTCTCCGCGGTCTATGCCGCCTTGAGGGAACTGCCAGCTGTGGGTGCGTATGCGCTTGCCCCAGAATACCTGGTTTCTTTGGTTGAGCAGGATGATGCCGACGTTTGGGCGGAAGCCGTCCCGGTCGAGCATAATCTAACCCCGATTCTTTAAAACTGTGGTCATTATGCACGCTGCCCTGTACGCGGCAAGCGAAGCACCCACAGTTGCCGCGCGCGTCCGATAAAAGTTCGATGAAAGCTTCCCAATTCTTCATTTCCACCCTGAAAGAGGCTCCGGCCGATGCCGAGGTCGTCAGCCACAAGCTCATGATGCGGGCCGGCCTCATCAAGAAGCTGGGGGCAGGCATCTACAGCTACATGCCCATGGGTCTGCGCGTCATCCGCAAGGTGGAGGCGATCGTGCGCGAGGAGATGAACCGCGCGGGCGCCGTGGAATGCACCATGCCCGTGGTGCAGCCCGCCGAGCTGTGGCAGGAGACGGGGCGCTTCGAGAAGATGGGCCCCGAGCTGCTGCGCATCCAGGACCGCCATGGGCGCGACTTCGTGATCCAGCCGACGAGCGAGGAAGTGGTCACTGACATCGCGCGCCAGGAGCTGCGCAGCTACAAGCAGCTGCCCAGGAACCTCTACCAGATCCAGACCAAGTTCCGCGACGAGCGCCGCCCGCGCTTTGGACTGATGCGCGGGCGCGAATTCATCATGAAGGACGCCTACAGTTTCGACCGCGACCAGGCGGGCGCCAAGGCCAGCTACCAGGCGATGGCCCAGGCCTACCGGCGCATCTTCGACCGCTTCGGCCTGCGTTACCGCGCGGTGGCGGCCGATTCGGGCGCCATCGGCGGCGACCTGAGCGAGGAGTTCCAGGTGATCGCAGCCACGGGCGAGGACGCCATCGTCTACTGCCCCGCGAGCGATTACGCGGCCAACATGGAAAAGGCCGAGGCCCTGGCGCCCGCCGGCCCGCGTCCCGCCGCGGCTGCGCCCATGACCAGGACGCCGACGCCGGGCAAGGCCACCTGCGCCGAGGTGGCCGAGCTGCTGGGCGTGCCGCTCCAGACCACCGTGAAGTCGCTGGTGCTGGCCACCGACGAGACGAACGAGGCCGGCGAGATCGTCAAGAGCCAGGTCTGGCTGCTGCTGCTGCGTGGCGACCATGACATGAACGAGATCAAGGTCTCCAAGGTGCCGGGGCTGGACAAGGGCTTCCGCTTCGCCACCGTGACCGAGATCGAGGCGCACTTCGGCGCCAAGCCCGGCTATCTCGGCCCCATCGGCTTGCGCAAGCCGGTCCAGGTCGTCGCCGACCGCGAGGTAGCGCTGATGGCCGACTGGATCTGTGGCGCCAACGAGGAAGACTTCCACATCACCGGCGTGAACTGGGGTCGCGACCTGCCCGAGCCCGACGCCGTGGCCGACCTGCGCAACGTGGTCGCGGGCGATCCCTCGCCCGACGGCAAGGGGGTGCTGGCCATCGAGCGCGGCATCGAGGTGGGCCACGTGTTCTACCTGAGCACCAAGTATTCCAAGGCCATGAACGCCACCTTCCTGGGCGAGGACGGCAAGCCGGCCTTCTTCGAGATGGGCTGCTACGGCATCGGTATCACGCGTCTGCCGGCGGCGGCCATCGAGCAGAACCACGACGAGCGCGGCATCATCTGGCCCGACGCGATCGCGCCGTTCACCGTGGTGATCTGCCCCATCGGCATGGACCGCAGCGAGGAGGTGAGGGCGGTGGCCGAGAAGCTGCATGGCGAGCTGCTGGCCAGCGGGATCGATGTGATCCTGGATGACCGCGGGGAGCGCCCGGGCGCCATGTTCGCCGACTGGGAGCTGATCGGCGTGCCGCACCGCATCACCATCGGCGACAAGGGCCTCAAGGAAGGCCAGGTGGAATACCTGCACCGCCGCGACGCCGGCGCCACCAAGGTGGGTGTGGCGGAGATCCTCGCTCACGTGAAGGAGCGCGTGGCGGCATGACGGCCGGCGTGCGACGCCGCGCATGTCTGGCGGCCCTGGCCGGTGGCCCGGCCGCGTGGCTGGGCCTGCCGGCCGCGGCGCACGCGGGGGGACAGCTCGAGGAGCCGCTCGTCGATTCCGTGCGCACGGCGCTCAGTTCCGCCGTGGCCGATCTCGCGCCGCCCGAGCCGCTGTTCGTGACCACCGAGGCGCGGCTCGTCTACCTGCGCTGGCTGGGCGCCATGAGCGACCGCCTGCGCCGCAGCAAGCCGGACTGGGAGGTGCGCCGCGATTTCCTGCAGACCGTCTGGTACGAGTCCAAGCGCGCGGGGCTCGACGTGTCGCTCGTGCTTGGGCTGATCCAGGTGGAGAGCGCGTTCCGCAAGTTTGCCGTTTCGCCCGTGGGCGCCCGCGGCTACATGCAGGTGATGCCGTTCTGGTCGCGCACCATCGGCGACGGCGACGCGGGCAAGCTGTTCCACATGCAGACCAACCTGCGCTTCGGCTGCGTCATCCTGCGCCACTACCTGGACCGCGAGCGTGGTGACCTGTACATGGCGCTGGGCCGCTACAACGGCAGCCGCGGCAAGGCGCCCTATCCGAACGCGGTGTTCGCGGCGCAGCGCCGCTGGCTGTTTCAGGACCGTTCCGCTGAGGCCTGAGCTTCTTCGCCGGCCTGCGCGGCGCGGCCGAGCCGCGAGACCATGACCTGGTCGATGCGGTAGCTGTCCACGTCCAGCACCTCGAACAGGTAGCCGCCCACGCTCACGCTGTCGGTGCGGCGCGGCACGCGGCGCAGCATCACCATGAGGAAGCCCGCCAGCGTCTCGTAGTCCCCGGCATGGGGCAGCTCGTCGATGCCGAGCGCGTGCAGCACGTCCTCGATGGGCGTCGTGCCGTCGATGAGCCAGGAGTTCTCGTCGCGGCGCACGATCTGCTCCTCGTCCGCGGGGCCCACCAGGTCGCCCATCACGGTGCTCATCACGTCGTTCAGGGTAACCACGCCCACCACCCGGCTGTATTCGTTGACGATGACCGCGAAGTCCTCGTGCACCTGGCGGAAATGCGCGAGCACCTCGGCCAGGGACAGGCGGTCGGGCACGATGAGCACCTTGCGCACCAGCCCTTCTTCGGCCAGCGAGATCGGCTGGTTCTTGAGCGCGCGCTGGAACAGGTCCTTGGCGTCCACGTAGCCCACCACGTGGTCGATGTCGCCGTCGCACACGGGGTAGGTGGAAAACGGCTCGGCGGCGATGCGCGCGCGGATCAGCTCGTCGGGGTCGTCGCGCCGGAAGAAGGCGATGCGCTCGCGCAGCGTCATGGCCGAGGTCACGCTGCGCGAGTCGAGCTCGAACACGTTGGCGATCACCTGCTGCTCCTGCGCCGCCAGCACGCCGGCGCGCGCGCCGGCCTCCATCATCGCCAGGATGTCGTCGGAGGTGACGCGCTCGTCGCGCTGCACGGGCAGGCCCGACAGGGCCAGCAGCATGTCGGCCGTGCGGCTGTAGAGCCAGATGACGGGCTTGAACAGCGTCATGCACAGCTGCATGGGCCCGATCACGCGCACCGCGAGCCGCTCGGGATTGGCCATGCCCAGGCGCTTGGGGCACAGGTCGGCGAACAGGATGAAGAGCGACGTGACCGCCAGGAACGACGCCAGGAAGCCCAGCGCCTGCGCCCGGCCCTCGGGCAACCACAGGCCGAAGAGGGCGCCGAAATAGGGGCTCAAAGTGCCCTCGCCCACGATGCCGCCCAGGATGGCGACGGCGTTGAGCCCTACCTGCACGACCGTGAAGTAGTCGCCCGGCTGCTCCTGCACGTGCAGCACGCGCGCGGCGCGGGCGTCGCCCTCGTCGGCCATCTGGCGCAGGCGCAGGCGCCGCGAGGCCGCCAGGGAGATCTCCGCCACCGAGAAAAACGCGCTGGCCGCGATCAGCAGGCCAATGATGAAGAGGCTTTCGGTCAGGGTCATGGGATGGCGCCGAGTGTAGCGGCGCGCAGCCCCGGCCCTGCGCCTATTGCATGAACCCGATGCGCCCCTTGGCGCCAGCCGCGCGCGGCAGGTCGTCCGCCTCGACGGTGGAGCGGCGGGCCAGCCGCGCGTTGCCGAAGCCGGTCATGAGTGCGCGGCGCATCTCGCGCGGCGGCATCTGCGCCAGCAGGTCGAGCACGGCCGGCTGCGGCTCGGGATCGACCAGCCGCCCCCAGTCGTGGCCCGCGCGTATGCCGTGGTACAGGTTCAGCGCGATAGCGCGGGCCTGGCTCGGCGTGGGCGCCTGCACCTGGAACACGTTCATGCGGTTGAGGATGGGCTCGGGAATGCCGCGCTCGTCGTTGGCCGTGGTGATCCAGATGACCTGGCTCGCGTCGATGGCGACCTCGGCGAATTCGTCGGTGAAGCTCTGTGCGGTGTCGTGCTCCAGCAGGCCGTAGAGCGCGCCCAGCGGGTCGTACTGCGCGTCGCCCGCGGCCTTGTCGATCTCGTCGACCACGATCACGGGGTTGGCGTACTCGCCCTCGACCAGCGCCTCGAACACCTTGCCGGGGCGCGCGCCCTTCCACTGGGACGATGCGCCCGAGAGGAGCCAGCCCGCCGTCATCGAGCTCATGGGCACGAGGCTCATGCCCGTGCCCAGCAGCTCGGCGAGCTGGCGCGCGAAGTGCGTCTTGCCGATGCCGGGCGGGCCCAGCAGCAGCATGGGCGTGACCTCCAGCCCGTCGCGGCTGTCCTGCGCCAGGGCGACGTGGCGCTTCACGTCGTCGAGCACATCGGTGAAGTTGGGCAGGTGCTCGTAGAGCGGCACCATGTCGGGCACGCCCGAGGGCTTGACCTGGAAGCGCTCGGGGCCGCGTTCGAGCATGCGTTCATAGACGACGCGCAGGTTCTCGTATTCGCGCTGGCTGCCCGCTTCCTGCAGGCGCGCGAGCCTGCGCTCGACGTCGCCGGGGTGGAACACGCTGCGCATCTGCGCCACCGGCAGCGACAGGCCAGAGGTTTGGGGGACGAGGCTGTGACTGGTCATGGCACGTTTCCTGATTCCCAAGCAATACACGCAATGATTCAAGCACGGCGCGCGCCGGCCGTTTGTCGGAACAATCCCGCATTCGCCGGGCAGAAAAAACCGCTCCGGAGAGCGGTTGGTTCCTGCGCGCGGGGAAGGGTTCAGCCGGCCTGCTGCTGGGTGCCCAGCACCTGCTGCAGCTCGCCAGACTCGTACATCTCCATCATGATGTCCGAGCCGCCGATGAATTCGCCCTTCACGTAGAGCTGAGGGATCGTGGGCCAGTTGCTGTAGTCCTTGATGCCCTGGCGGATCTCGTCGTCCTCCAGCACGTTCACGGCGGCGATGTCCTTGGGATCGACGCCGCAGGCCTTGAGGATCTGGACGGCGCGGCCCGAGAAGCCGCACATGGGAAAGCTGGCGTTGCCTTTCATGAACAGCAGGATGTCGTTGGATTTGACCAGTTGGTCGATGCGTTGCTGGACGTCGCTCATAGGGTGTGTACTCCTGGAAGAGGGGCCCTGGGGCAGGGCGGTAACTCGGGATTATTTCACTGCCGGCCAGCCGCGGGCATTGACCCGCCTGTGCATCGGGCTATGCCGGCCAGGTCGTCGCGGCTCTGGACCCGGGCCAGGCCCGCGGCGCGCAGCAGCGCCTGAACGGCGCCGGCCTGGTCCCAGCCGTGCTCCAGCAGCAGCCAGCCGCCGGGCGCGAGCAGCGCGGGCGCCTGGGCGGCGATGGCGCGGATGTCGTCCAGCCCGTCGGCGCCGCTGGCCAGGGCCGAGAGGGGTTCGTGCGCGAGCGCGGCCAGGTGCGGGTCCTGCGCGGGGATGTAGGGCGGGTTGCTCACGATGGCGTCGAACGGCCCGGCGATGCCCGCGAGCCAGTCGGCCTGCACGAACCGCACGGGCAGGCCCAGCCGCTCGGCGTTGGCGCGGGCCACGGCCAGGGCGCCGGCGCTGGCGTCCACGGCCAGCACCCGGGCGTCGGGGCGCGCGTGCTGCAGCGCCAGGGCGATGGCGCCGCTGCCGGTGCCCAGGTCGGCCACGCGCGGGGCGGGCAGGGGGGCGAGCAGCTCCAGCGCCCAGTCCACGAGGATCTCGGTGTCGGGGCGCGGGTCGAGCACGCGGGCGTCCACCCGCAGGGGCAGGCCGTAGAACTCCTTGCTGCCCGTGAGGTAGGCCACGGGTTCGCCAGCCGCGCGGCGCGCGCACAGCGCCTGGTAGCGGGCCAGGGCGGGCGCGTCCAGCGGGTCGGTGTCGTGCGCGAGCAGCCAGGCGCGGTCGCCGGTGGGGCGGCCCAGCGCGTGCAGCAGCAGCATCTGCGCGTCGATGCGCGCCAGGCCCCGGGCCTGCGCCCGTGCGAGCGCCTGGGCGATGGTTGCTATTCCATCCATAGCTGTTTGCGCTTGTCTGGCGGGCGCTGGAGGCCGATTTTGCTCAAACCGCGGTTTCGAGCTCGGCCAGCAGCTCGGCCTCGCGCGCGTGCTGCAGGGCCTGCAGCACTTCGCCCAGGTCGCCTTCCATGACGGCCAGCAGCTTGTAGAGCGTGAGGTTGATGCGGTGGTCGGTGAGCCGGCCCTGCGGGAAGTTGTAGGTGCGGATGCGGTCGCTGCGGTCGCCGCTGCCGATGAGCCCCTTGCGCAGCGCCGCCTCCTTGGCGGCGCGCTCGCTGCGCTCCTTTTCCTGGATGCGCGCCTGCAGCACCTGCAGGGCCTTGGCCTTGTTGGCGTGCTGGCTGCGCCCGTCCTGGCATTCGGCGACGATGCCGGTGGGGAGGTGCACCACGCGCACGGCGGAGTCGGTCTTGTTGATGTGCTGGCCGCCCGCGCCGCTGGCGCGGAAGGTGTCGATGCGCAGGTCGGCGGGGTTGAGTGTGATGGCCTGGGCCTCGTCGGGCTCGGGCATGACGGCCACGGTGCAGGCACTGGTGTGGATGCGGCCCTGCGTCTCGGTGGCGGGCACGCGCTGCACGCGGTGGCCGCCGGACTCGAAGCGCAGGCGGCCATAGGCGTGGTCGCCCTCGATGCGCAGCACCACTTCCTTGTAGCCGCCGAGCTCGCTCTCGTTGGCGCTCATGACCTCCACCTTCCAGCCCTGCGTGGCGGCGTAGCGCGTGTACATGCGCGCGAGGTCGCCCGCGAACAGGGCCGATTCGTCGCCGCCCGTGCCGGCGCGGATCTCGACGAAGGCGTTGCGCTCGTCGTCCGGGTCCTTGGGCAGCAGCATGCGCTGCAGCTCGTCCTCCAGCTGCGCGAGCTCGGCCTCGGCGGCGGCGATCTCCTCCTGCGCCATCTCGGCCATGTCGGGGTCTTCGAGCATTTCGCGCGCGCCCTCCAGGTCGGCCTCGCGCTGGCGGTAGCGCGCGTAGCGGCCTGCCACGGCGGTCACGTCGGCGTGCTCGCGCGAGATGGCGCGGTACTGCTGCATATCGGCCATGATGTCCTCGCGCGAGAGCAGGAAGTCGAGTTCCGAGAGGCGCTGGGCGTAGCGTTCCAACTGGCTGCGGAGAAAGGGTTTCATGGGGTTGGGGGATGAAATGGGTTTTGCTACCATTTTGGTAGCTGCTAGCGCTTGTCTGGAAAGCGCTGGGGGCCGATTGGGCTGATAGGACGCGGGCGCCGCTAGAGCCCGTTGCGGGAGCTGGAGCGCAGGAACAGGCGCGAGACGGTCTGCGCCGTCTGGGCGCGCGTCTCGGCGTCGCCCGCGCGCAGCTCGGCCATGGTGCCGTGCAGCATCTTCTGGGTGAGGCCGCGCGAGAGGGCCTCGAGCACCGTGTCGATGTCCTCGCCCTTGGCCAGCAGCTTCTTGGCGCGCGCGATCTCCAGCGCGCGCCACTCGTCGGTCTGGGTGTTGAGCTGCCGGATCAGCGGCACCACGCCGCCGGACGGGCCCGCGGCCGGGGTGCGCAGCTCCATCCAGTGCATGAAGCTCTGGACGCCGGCGTCGATGATGGCCTCGGCCTGCGCCACGGCGGCCTGGCGGTGGGCCTGGGCGGTCTGCACCACGCTGGCCAGGTCGTCCACGGTGTAGAGGTACACGTCCTCGAGCTGCTTGACCTCGGGCTCGATGTCGCGCGGCACGGCCAGGTCCACCATGAAGATGGGGCGATGGCGGCGCTTCTTGAGCGCGCGCTCCACGGCGCCCAGGCCGATAATGGGCAGGGTACTCGCGGTGCAGCTCACCACGGCGTCGAACTCGTGCAGGTGGTCGGGCAGGTCGGCCAGGCGCATGACCTCGCCGCCGAAGCGCGTGGCCAGCTTCTCGCCGCGCTCCAGCGTGCGGTTGGCGATGGCGATCTGCTTGGGATTCCTGGCCGCGAAGTGCGTGGCGCACAGCTCGATCATCTCGCCCGCGCCCACGAACAGCACGCGGATCTTGGACAGGTCCTCGAACAGCTGGCCCGCCAGCCGCACGGCCGCCGCGGCCATGCTGATGCTGTGCGCGCCGATGTCGGTGCTGGTGCGCACTTCCTTGGCCACGGCGAAGCTGCGCTGGAACAGCTGGTTGAGCGTGGTGCCTAAAGCGCCCGCGCCTTTGGCGGCGCGCACGGCGTCCTTCATCTGGCCGAGGATCTGCGCCTCGCCCAGCACCATGGAGTCGAGCCCGCTGGCCACGCGGAAGGCGTGGCGCGCGACCAGGCCACTTTCGAGCGTGTAGGAGTGCGAGCGCAGCAGCGAGGGGCTCACGCCGCCGCTGGAGGCGAGCCAGTCCAGCGTGTGGTCCAGGGCCGGAGCCTCGGCGGCGCAGTAGATCTCGGTGCGGTTGCAGGTGGAGATGATGGCCGTCTCCACGTCTGGGTGGCGGCCCGCTCCCTGGGCCAGCGACTGGCGCAGCCCGTGCAGCGTGGGCGCGATTTGGTCCAGGGCGAACGCGAAACGGCCCCGCAGGTCCAGCGGGGCGGTGTGGTGATTGATGCCTAGGGCCCAGACTGCCATGAGGCGGAATTATAAAATCGGCCGCGCGATCGGGCAGGCCGCCGCGCCAATGCCTTGATCTGCATCATGTCTCCATGAGCCCGCTCGCCGCCATCAACCACCTGCTGAACTTTGCCGCTCCCGCCCTGGCGGTGGCCGTGCTGCTGGTGTCGTTCGCCCATGTATTCATGCGAAAAATGGCGAAAACGCATGGCTGGCTTGCGCCAATAGCTATCAACTTCATAGTCGGCTGCGCGGTGCTGGCCGCGGGCCTGGTGCTGCTGGGGCGCGACGGCCGCATGTTGACCTACGCCGCCCTGGTGCTGGCCTGCGCTACCAGCCAGTGGCTGCTGCTGCGCGCCTGGCGCTGATACGGGGTTACCTTCAACCGTATAACGTTGTTGGGGCGCCTTGCCGTGCTACTGCACTGTCTGCGGCGCCCCGCCTAGTTATCCGCTTGAATGTAAATCCGTATGAAGCAGCGCGCTCAGGCGCAGGCGGCCGCCTGCTCCAGCAGCCATGCGCGCAGGTTCTCCAGCGCCGGGCTGGGCGCGCGGCCGGCGGGGCGGCACAGGTGGTAGCCGCGGTCCAGCAGCACGGGCGGCTCCAGCGCGATGGCCACGGCGATGCGCCCGGCGGCCAGCTCGGGCTCCACCAGGGCGCGCTGCACCACGGCCACGCCCATGCCGGCGATCACGGCCTGCACCAGCAGCGACACCTGGTCGAAGTCCGCCGCGGGCACGAGCGGCCCGTGCGCGCAGCCCACGTTGGCGAACCAGTGCGCCCAGTTGCCCGGGTAGTTGGTGTGGAACAGCAGCGGCCGCGCGAGCAGGTCGGCCGGCGTGCGCAGCTGCGGCAGGTCCGCGGGGCGGCACAGGGGCACGAGCTCGCGCCCCACGAGGTATTCGGCCGTGATGCCCGCGGGCCAGTCGGCCTGGCCTATGCGGATCCAGGCGTCGATGTCGGGCGCGGAGAGCGGGTCGTCGCGCCGGTAGGGCGCGAACGACAGGCCTATGCCCGGGTGGCGCGCGGAGAAGTCGGGCAGGCGCGGGATGAGCCAGTGGCTGAACAGCGTGGGCGGCACCGACAGGCGAAGCTGGCGTGGGCTGCGCCGCGTGCGCACGGCCAGCGTGGCCGATTCGATGGCAGTGATGGACGGGCCCACGGCGTCCAGGTAGTCGGCCCCGGCGCGCGTGAGCACGCTGCGCCGGCCCTCGCGCTCGAACAGCGCCACGCCCAGGTGCTCCTCCAGCCGGGCGATGGCGCGGCTGATGGCGCCCTGCGTCACGTGCAGCTCCCCGGCCGCGCGCGAGAAGCTGCCCAGGCGCGCCGCGGCGGCGAAGGCGTGGAGCTCGGGCAGGGAGGGCGAGTGCATGCGCATGGTAGGAGGGCGACGGTGCGATGTATGAGCGCTGGTAATGGGTCGGCGCCATTTTGTCGCTTTTCTGGCACGCCGGCGCGCTCAAGAATGCGCGCCATACCTATCGCCATCCCGAGGAGAACCCCATGGCACTGCGCCGCACCCTGCTGTCCACCCTGGCCGCCTGCGCCGCCGCCGCCTTCGCGCCGCTGGCCCTGGCGCAGGCGGACGACTACCCGAACCGCCCCGTCAAGCTGATCGTGCCCTTTGCGCCGGGCGGCTCCACCGACATGGTGGCGCGCCTGCTGGCCGACAAGCTCTCCACGGTGCTGGGCAAGGCGGTGGTGGTGGACAACAAGGGCGGCGCGGGCGGCTCCATCGGCGCCGACGCCATCGCCAAGGCCGCGCCCGACGGTTACACCATCGGCATGGCCACGGTGAGCACGCACGGCGCCAACCCGGCGCTGTATGCCAAGCTGCCTTACGACGCGGTGAAGGACTTCGCGCCCATCACCAACGTGATGAGCGTGCCCAGCGTGTTCGTGGTGCACCCGGGCGTGCCCGCCAGGACCATGCGGGAGTTCGTCGCGCTGGCCAAGGCGCAGCCGGGCAAGTACACCTTCGCCTCGCCGGGCACGGGGTCGCTGGGGCACGCCAACATCGAGAACTTCATGCACCTGGCCGGCATCGAGCTGCTGCACATCCCCTACAAGGGCGCGGGGCAGGCCATGACCGACGCGCTGGCCGGGCAGGTGAACGCGATGACGGACAACCTGCCCTCCACGCTGCCCAACATCCAGTCGGGCAAGCTGCGCCCGCTGGCCGTGCTGGCCTTGAAGCGCAGCCCCGTGCTGCCCGACGTGCCCACCTACGCCGAACTGGGCTACCCCGGCATGGGCGACGGCGGCTGGTTCGGCCTGGTGGCGCCTGCGGGCACGCCCAGGGAGATCGTCGCCAGGCTCAACGCCGCCGCGCACAAGGCCATGGCCATGCCCGACTACGTGGAGAAGCAAAAGAGCATTTCCGGCGAGTCGATGGCCAACACGCCCGAGCAGTTCGCCCGGCAGATCCAGGCCGCTATCGAGCGCTACACGGCCGTGGCCAAGCGCGCCCACATCCGGCTCGACTGATGGACGACGACCTGCGCCCCCGGCCGGACACGCCGGTCGAGGTCTGGCACCCCACGGCCGCGCCGCTGCCGCTGGTGTGCGACTCGCCCCACAGTGGCACGGCCTACCCCGAGGACTTCGGCCACGCCGTGCCCATGCAGCTGCTGCGCCGTGGCGAGGACACGTACGTGCACCGGCTCTGGCGCAGCGCCCCGGCGCACGGCGCCACGCTGATCGCCGCGACCTTCCCGCGCACCTACATCGACGTGAACCGCGCCGAAACGGACCTGGACCCCGCGCAGATCGACGGCGAATGGCCCGTGCCGCTCGCGCCCGGCCCCAAGACCCGGCAGGGCCTGGGCCTCGTCTGGCAGCAGATCGTGAAGGACGGCGTGCCCACGCCGCTCTACGCGCGCCGGCGCACCGTGGCCGAGGTGCAGCGCCGCATCGAGCGCTACTGGCGCCCCTATCACGCGCAGCTCGCGCAGGCCATAGACGCGAGCGTGCGGCGCTTCGGCGGCGTGTGGCACCTGAACCTGCACTCCATGCCCAACGACGTCTATAAGCGCCTGGGCCGCGTGGATGCGCCGCAGCTGGCCGACTTCGTGCTGGGCGACCGCGACGGCACCACCTGCGCGCCGGAGTTCGTCCACCTGATCGCCGACACGCTCAAGGGCTTCGGCTACAGCGTGGCCGTGAACGAGCCCTACAAGGGCGTGGAGCTGATCGGCCGCATCGGCCAGCCGCAGCTCAACCGCCACAGCCTGCAGATCGAGATCCGCCGCCCGGTCTACATGGACGAGGACACGCGCGCGCCCCACGCGGGCTTCGCGCCGCTGCAGCAGCACCTGGACCTGCTGCTGGGCGTGGTGGCGCAGTACGTGCGCGGGCGGCTCGCGGGTTCGGAGCAAAATTGGCCCTGATCGCCTGCCAGTCAAGCGTTTACAGCTATCAGGAAAGTAGCTTTCAGGTGCGTTCGGAGAGCGGCGGTGGCTCCGGCGGCGGTTCGCGCTGCGCCACCGACGTGGTGGCCGGCGGCGAGAGCGCCAGGCCCGCCTCGCGCAGCGCGTCGAGGATGGAGAACAGCAGGTCGCTGCGCACGCCGCCCACGTCGCGCGGGCTGCCCACGTAGCCGATGGCCAGGAAGGTGAGCGTGCCGCTCTGGATGCCCTCCAGCGTGACCGAGGGCGCGGGCGCCTCCAGGACGGCCTGGTGTGCCTGGAACGCCTGCAGGATCAGCTCGCGCATGCGCCGCGCGTCGGTATCGAGCGGCGCGGGCAGACGCAGCAGCACGCGGCCCTGCGCGCTGCCCGCGGTCACGTTGCGCACCGTCTTGGTGATGAACTCGGAGTTGGGCACGATCACGGTGGAGCGGTCGCCCAGCTGGATCTCGGTGGCGCGCACGTTCACGCGGCGCACGTCGCCCTCGGTGTCGCCCAGCACCACCCAGTCGCCCACCTTCACGGGCCGCTCGGCCAGCAGGATCAGGCCCGAGATGAAGTTCTGCACGATCGCCTGCAACCCGAAGCCGATGCCCACCGACAGGGCGCTCGCCACCCAGGCGATGCGCTCCACGCTGATGCCCAGGCCCGCCAGCGCCACGGCAATCACCAGCACGCCGCCCACGTAGCCCAGCAGCGTGACGATGGAGCTGCGCATGCCGGGCTCCAGCGTGGTGTGCGGGAAGTAGCGTTCGGTCAGCCACCGCTTGCTCATGCGGATCGCGAGGAAGCCGCCGCAGATCACGGCCAGCGCCGTGAACAGGGCCTGCGGCGCGAGCGCGAGGTCGCCGATCCTGAGGCTGTGGTCCACGTTCGTGCCGCGGCGGAACAGTTCGTCGGGCCCGGTGCCGAACGGCGCCATGAGCGCGATGAGCATGTAGAAGAACAGCGCCACGCGCAGCACGCCCGAGATGAGCACCGCCGCCTGGTCGAGCAGCGGCGCGTCGATGCCCAGCGTGGCGTGGATGCGCGCGCCGAAGCCCCCGCGCGAGGACAGGATCGCGTCGCACAGGTCGTCGGTCAGGTGCGCCAGCAGGTAGATGCTGGCGAACACCACGCTGCTCCACGCCATCTGCCGCGCGAGCGTGCCCGCCAGCGCCACGAAGCCCAGTGCCACGGCCAGCACGGCGGTCGCCACGGCGATGCCCGCGCCGGCCAGCAGCAGCCCCACCCACAGCGGCTGGGGCGGGGCGTCCGGCTGCGCTTCGCCCACGCGCATGCGCCCGAGCGCCATGGCCATGGTGGCCGACACCAGCAGCGCGAACGCGGCATGCACCAGCACCTCGGCCGCGAGGCTCGCGCCCACGATGTCGTTCACGTCGGCCACCAGCACGCCCAGCGCCGACAGCAGGCCCATCCACCACGGGAACCGCGCCAGGCGCCGCGCGAGCCCGTCGGATATCGGCAGCAGCCGCCACGAGCTGCGCCGCGGCGACAGCAGCGCGTGCCCCAGCGTGATGGTGAACGCCGCGTAGGCGGCCGCGCGCAGCGTGGCCTGCTGCAGCGCGCGCAGGTTCTCGGGCAACGGACCGCCGAGCGCAACCCCGCTCCAGACGAACTGCAGCGCCGCGCTGATGATGAGCACGTTGGCCGCGATGGCCGACGCCGCGAGCAGCGAGCGCCGCAGTCGCGCGGCGGGCAGGCGCGGCGGCAGCACGCGCATGAGGATGTGCTCGGCCGCCCAGGTGCCCGCCACCGCCAGCAGCAGCGCCAGCGCGAGGTAGCCCGCGAACGCGGCGCGGTGCGGCGGCTGCGCGGCGGTGGCCGCGGCGTCGCGCAGCTCGCCCGCTAGCGCCCGCAGCCGCGCGCCGTCGGTGGGCGCGGAATTGCGAAGGTTGCGCCAGAAGGTGATGCCCAGCGGCGAATCCGTGCGCGTGGTGAGCTGCGCCTGGAATTGCGCGCGGCGCTGGCGGATCAGGTCGGTGCCGCGCTGCGCGGCATCGACGGCGACGAGGCGCGCGAGCTTGAGCTCCGCGTCGATGGCCGTGCGCTGCTTGTTCAGCGCGGCGCGCTGCTCGGCCACGTCGGGCGTATCGGCGGGTGAGCCCTTCTCGGGCGCGGGGCCCAGGCCCGAGAGGCGCAGGTCCACGTCCGCCAGGTCGGCCGTACGGCGCGCGGCCAGGCGCTCGGCCGCGGCGCCTATGGCGTTCACTTCGGCCAGGAGCTTGCGGCCGTCGTCCTGCTCGCCGATCTTCTGGGGCAGGGCGTCGAGCTGGCGGCGCAGCTCGTCCACGGGCGGCAGGGGCGGTTCGTCGGCGGACTGCTCGGCGGCCGCAGTGGCGGCCGTGCGGTTCTCGGCCTGGGCGGGCCAAAGGCTCAGGCTGGCAGCCAGGCAGAGCAGGAACAGCCAGGGCAGGAAACGGTGGCGTTGCATGCGCGCATTGTCCGGGAGCCGCATGGCAAACACGTTCTTAGGTGGACACGCTCTACGCGGGCGGAAACAGGTCCACGCGGTCGGTGATGATGCCGTCGGTGCGCAGCGCGATCAGGCGCTCGGCGGCCCATTCGTCGTTCACGGTGTAGCTCAGGGCGCGCAGGCCGGCGCCGTGCACCTCGGCCACGGTGGCGGCGCTCCACAGCGCGTGGTTGCAGACCACGGCCAGGCAGCCCAGCGTACGCGCCTCGTCCAGCCAGCCCGCGCGCAGCTGGTCCAGCAGCAGGCCGCGCGGCAGATCGGGCGCGGCCTCGCGCGCGGCGGCCAGGGCCTGGGGCTTGAACGAGGTCAGCAGCGGCGGCACGTCCCGGCCCTGCCACAGGCGCGCGGCGAGCTGAGCCACGGCGCGGCCGGTCTCCAGCTCGGTGCCGGGCGTGGGCTTGATCTCGATGTTCAGGTGGCAGCCGTTGGCGATGCACCAGTGCGCCACGTTGGCCAGCGTGGGCAGGGGCTCGCCCGCGTACTGGCGCGAATGCCAGCCGCCTGCGTCGAGCTGGGCCAGGTCGCTCCAGGGGCGTTCGCCGCCGATGCCATGGCCGCTCGTGGTGCGCTCCAGCGTGGCGTCGTGCATCAGGAACACCACGCCGTCGCCGGAGAGCTTGGCGTCGCACTCGAACATGCGGTAGCCATGCTGCGCGCCCAGGCGGAAGGCAGCCAGGGTGTTCTCGGGCGCGAGCCTGCCGGCGCCGCGATGGGCGATCCAGCGCGGGTAGGGCCAGGTGGTGGAGGCAAGGGTAGACATGGCGCTTCAGACCCTCTTGCCGGTTTCCAGGCTGAACCAGTGCACGCGGTCCCTGCGCGGCGCGATGCGCGTGGTCTCGCCCGGCTTGGGGTAGGGCTTGTCCTCCTCGGTGCGCACGGTGAGGTCTTCGTCCCCCACCTTGCCATACAGCAGGCGCTCGGCGCCCAGCAGCTCCAGGGTCTCGACCTTGAATTCCCAGCCGCCGCTCTCGACCAGGTCGATGTGCTCGGGGCGTATGCCCAGGATGCGCCCGGGCTGGCCGCCGGGGGCTTGCTTGAGCAGGTTCATGGGCGGCGAGCCTATGAAGCTGGCGACGAAGGTGGTCGCGGGCTCGTGGTAGACCTCCTCGGGCGTGCCGAACTGCTCCACATTGCCGGCGTTCATGACAATCATGCGCTGCGCGAGCGTCATGGCCTCGACCTGGTCGTGCGTGACGAACAGGCTGGTGATGCCCAGTTCGGTGTGCAGCTTCTGGATCTCGATGCGGGTCTGGCCGCGCAGCTTGGCGTCCAGGTTGGACAGCGGCTCGTCGAACAGGAACACCTGGGGCTCGCGCACGATGGCGCGGCCCATGGCCACGCGCTGGCGCTGCCCGCCCGAGAGCTCGCGCGGCTTTCTCTCCAGCAGGTGCGAGAGTTCCAGGATCTTCGCGGCCTTGTCCACGCGGCGGCGGATCTCGTCCTTGGGCACCTTGGCGAGCTTCAGGCCGTAGGCCATGTTCTCGAAGTTCGTCATGTGCGGGTAGAGCGCGTAGTTCTGGAACACCATGGCGATGTTGCGCCTGGCGGGCTCCAGGCCGTTGACCAGTCTGTCGCCAATGAAGAGTTCGCCGCCGGTGATTTCCTCCAGACCCGCGATCATGCGCAGCAGCGTGGACTTGCCGCAGCCCGACGGTCCGACCAGCACGATGAATTCGCCATCCTTGATCTCGGCGTTCACGCCGTGGATGACGGGCACGGCGGATTTGCCGCTGCCATAGCGCTTGACGATGTTCTTGAGGGAGATGGATGCCATGGTTGCAATGGGTTTGATAGCTGCAGGCGCTTGATGGTGGCGCGTTTTCGCGGTTTATACCTATTTTTCGGTATCGACCAGGCCCTTGACGAACCACTTCTGCATCAGGATCACCACCAGCGTCGGCGGCAGCATGGCGAGGATGGCAGTCGCCATGACGATGTTCCAGTCCACAGCGGCCTCGCCGCCGGCGAGCATGCGCTTGATGCCGATGACCACCGGGTACATGTCCTCGCTGGTGGTCATCAGCAGCGGCCACAGGTACTGGTTCCAGCCGTAGATGAACTGGATCACGAACAGCGCCGCGATCGAGGTGCGCGACAGCGGCACCAGGATGTCCTTGAAGAAGCGCATCGGCCCGGCACCGTCGATGCGCGCGGCCTCCACGAGCTCGTCGGGCACGGTCAGGAAGAACTGGCGGAACAGGAAGGTGGCCGTGGCCGAGGCGATGAGCGGCAGCGACAGGCCGGCGTAGCTGTTCAGGAGCCCCAGGTCGGCCACCACCTTGTAGGTGGGCAGGATGCGCACCTCCACCGGCAGCATGAGGGTGAGGAAGATCGCCCAGAAGCACAGCATCTTGAACGGGAAGCGGAAGTACACGATGGCAAAGGCCGACAGCAGCGAGATGGCGATCTTGCCTAGCGTGATGGTGATGGCCACGACGAAGCTCACCCACATCATGTGGACCACGTTGGTGGTGGAGCCGAGCTTGCCCGAGCCCAGGAGCGCGTTGCGGTAGTTCTCCCACAGGTGGCTGCCGGGCAGCAGCGGCATGGGCGACTGTACGATGGCCTCGGCCGTGTGCGTGGAGGCGACGAGCGCCAGGTACAGCGGGAAGGCGACGATGGACACGCCCAGCACCAGCACGGCGTGCGAGAGGAAAGTCAGCCAGGGATTGCGGTCAACCATGGGGGCCTCAGTATTGGACTTTCTTTTCCACGTAGCGGAACTGGATCACCGTCAGCACCACGACGATGCACATCAGGATCACCGACTGCGCGGCCGAGCCGCCCAGGTCCAGCGCCTTGAAGCCGTCCAGGTATACCTTGTAGACCAGGATGGAGGTGGACTGGCCCGGCCCCCCTTGCGTCGCTGCGTCGATGATGCCGAAGGTGTCGAAGAACGCGTAGACGATGTTGATCACCAGCAGGAAGAAGGAGGTGGGCGACAGGAGCGGCAGCTGGATGTTCCAGAAGCGCCGCCAGGGGCCCGCGCCGTCGATGGAGGCGGCCTCGATCAGCGCCCTGGGAATCGACTGCAGGCCGGCTAGGAAGAACAGGAAGTTGTAGGAGATCTGCTTCCATACCGAGGCCAGCACGATCAGCGTCATGGCCTGGTTCTCGTTCATCAGGTGGTTCCACTGGTAGCCCAGCCGGCCCAGATAGTGGGTCACCACGCCGATGGAGGGCGAGAACAGGAACACCCACAGCACCCCTGCGATCACCGGCGCCACGGCGTAGGGCACGATCAGCAGGGTTTTGTAGACCATGGCGAAGCGCACGATGCGGTCGGCGTAGATCGCCAGCGCCAGCGATACGACGATGCCTATGCCCGCCACCAGCACCGAGAACAGGGCTGTGCGCTGGAACGCCCCCAGGTAGTCGGGGTTGGTCAGCAACTGGCGGAAGTTGTCCAGCCCCACCCATTCGCGGCTCATGCCGAAGGCGTCTTCCATCTGGAACGACTGCAGCACCGCCTGTCCGGCGGGCCAGAAGAAGAACACGCCGATGATGGCCAACTGGGGCGCGATCAGCACCCAGGGCAGCCAGGCGGAGCGAAAGAGGACACGTTTTTCCATGGCGGCTCACCAACAAAAAACCGCCGCAGGCCGATGGGCCTGCGCGCGGTGGGCGGAGTCTGCGTGCGGCTTACTTCTTGTACGACCGCTCGAAACGCGTCAGCAGTTCGTTGCCGCGGGTCACGATGGCGTCGAGCGCCTGCTTGCCCGACTTCTTGCCGGCCCAGACCTGTTCGAGCTCTTCGTCCTCGATGGCGCGGACCTGCACGTAGTTGCCCAGGCGGATACCGCGCGAGTTGTCGGTTACCTTGCGGATCATCTGGTTCACGGCCACGTCGGTGCCGGGGTGCTTCTGGTAGAAGCCCGATTTGTCGGTCAGGTCGAAGGCCGCCATGGTGATAGGCAGGTAGCCCGTGCGCTGGTGGCTGGCGGCCTGCACCTTGGTCTGCGACAGGAACTCGAAGAACTTGGCCACGCCCTTGTATTCCTCGGGCTTCTTGCCGGACATGACCCACAGCGAGGCGCCGCCGATCACGGTGTTCTGCGGTGCGCCCTTGACGTCGGGATAGTAGGGCAGGGGGGCGATGCCGTAGGCGAACTTGGCGTTCTTGGCCACGTCGCCGTAAAAGCCCGAAGAGGTCTGGATCATGGCGCATTCACCGGCGGTGAACGAGGCCTGGGCCGTGGAGCCGCGGCCCTTGTAGACGAATTCGCCGTTCTTGGCCGCCTGCGCCAGGTTGTCGATGTGGCGCACGTGCAGCGGCGAATTGATCTTCAGGCGCGCCTTGTAGCCGTCAGCGGCCAGGCCGTTTTTGTGCGTGGCGAATTCCACGTTGTGCCAGGCCGAGAAGGATTCGAGCTGCGTCCAGCCCTGCCAGGCCAGCGTCATGGGGCAGCTGTGGCCGCTGGCCTTGAGCTTCTTGGCGGCCTCGAACACCTCGGGCCAGGTGGTGGGTAGCTTGTCGGGGTCCAGGCCCGCCTTCTTGAAGGCGTCCTTGTTGTAGTAGGCCACGGTGGTTGAGCTGTTGAACGGCAGGCTCAGTATCTGCCCGTCCGGCGCGGTGTAGTAGGCCGCCACGGCGGGGATATAGGCGGCGGGGTTGAAGTCCGCGCCCGCGTCCTTCATCACCTTGGCCACGGGCACGCTGGCCCCCCGGCTGGCCATCATGGTGGCCGTGCCCACCTCGAACACCTGCAGGATGTGCGGCTGGTTGCCCGAGCGGAAAGCGGCGATCGCGGCGGTCATGGATTCGTCATACGTGCCCTTGAAGATGGGCGTGACCTTGTAGTCCTTCTGGCTTTCGTTGAACTGCTTGGCCAAGTCGTTGACCCACTCGTTGTTCACGGCGGTCATCGAGTGCCACCACTGGATCTCGGTTTGCGCCTGCGCCGCCAGGCCGGTGGCAAACATGCATGCGGCCAGTCCCAGTTGTTTGAATTGCATGGGGTACTCCTCGTTGATGGACGAAAGACATGAAGGCCGCAATGGTGCAGGCGTTCCATGACAACACTGTGTCGTTGTCGCATGCCCGAAAAGCAGCAACAACCGTGGAAACCCGCCAGCGGACGGGAGGGTCAAATTGTGACATTACTGTGACGTTTTGTGTGCGAATCTGCGCGTTTCGGCGCGATTTATGGCGCTGTCGCAAACAGGGATATGCAATCGCCCGTATGCCGCAGGCAATGGTGCGCTGCACAATGCGCGCATTGTTTCCTTAGCGGCACTTTCCTTTTGTCATGCCTTGCCGCAGGCGCCTGCCCTGGATTGCCACGCCATGCCCAAGACGTCCCTGGATAAAAGCAAGATCAAGTTCCTGTTGCTCGAAGGCGTGCACCCGAGCGCCGTGCAGGTGTTGCGCGCCGCCGGCTACACGCAGGTCGAGGTGCTGCCCGGCGCTCTGGAGGGCGAGGAGCTGCGCCGCAAGATCGCCGACGTGCACTTCCTGGGCATACGCTCGCGCACCCAGCTCACGGCCGACGTGTTCGCGCACGCGCACAAGCTCGTGGCCGTGGGGTGCTTCTGCATCGGCACGAACCAGGTGGACCTGGATGCGGCGCGCGAGCGCGGCATCGCGGTGTTCAACGCGCCGTACTCCAACACCCGCTCGGTGGCCGAGCTGGTGCTGGCCGAGGCCATCCTGCTGCTGCGCGGCGTGCCCGAGAAGAACGCAGCGGCGCACCGCGGCGGCTGGCTCAAGAGCGCCACGAACGCCTACGAGATCCGCGGCAAGACGCTGGGCATCGTGGGCTACGGCTCCATCGGCACCCAGCTGTCGGTGCTGGCGGAGTCGCTGGGCATGCAGGTGATCTTCCACGACGTGGTTGCCAAGCTGCCGCTGGGCAATGCGCGCCAGGCGCCCGGCCTGCAGGAGCTGCTGGCGCAGAGCGATATCGTGAGCCTGCACGTGCCCGAGCTGCCCTCCACGCAGTGGATGATCGGCGCGGACCAGATCGCCGCCATGAAGCCGGGCGGCATCCTCATCAACGCCTCGCGCGGCACGGTGGTGGAGATCGAGCCGCTGGCCCAGGCGATCCGCGACAAGAAGCTGCTGGGCGCGGCCGTGGACGTGTTCCCGGTCGAGCCCAAGAGTAACAAGGACGAGTTCGTCTCGCCCCTGCGCGGGCTGGACAACGTGATCCTCACGCCGCACATCGGCGGCTCCACGATGGAGGCGCAGGCCAACATCGGCCTGGAGGTGGCGGAGAAGCTCGTGCGCTACAGCGACAACGGCACCAGCACCTCGTCGGTCAACTTCCCCGAGGTGGCGCTGCCGGCCCACCCGGGCAAGCACCGGCTGCTGCACATCCACCGCAACGTGCCGGGCGTGCTGTCGCAGATCAACAGCATCCTGTCGGACAACCAGATCAATATCGCGGGCCAGTACCTGCAGACCAACGAGGCGGTGGGCTACGTGGTGATCGACCTGGATGCGCGCTCCTCCGACCTGGCGCTGGAGAAGCTGGCCCAGGTGCCCGGCACCATACGCAGCCGCGTGCTGTTCTGACTGCCTGATCCCGGTGGGGCGTAGTGGCTCTTGCGGGCGGGCGGCGGGCCCCGGGGCCGTGGCATAGAATTTCTGCCCCCGAGGCCTCAGGGCGCAGCGCGCCCAACCCAGGTTGACCCCCATGAATGCACCGATAGCGCTGGCTGCGCTGCAGGCGCAGGGCAGCGAGCCCGTGCGCCTGCGCGAGATTCCTTACAACTACACCTCGTTTTCCGACCGGGAAATCGTCATCCGCCTGCTCGGCGCCCAGGCCTGGGACGTGCTCGACCACCTGCGCCGCGAGCGCCGCACGGGCCGCTCGGCACGCATGCTCTACGAGGTGCTGGGCGACATCTGGGCCGTGCAGCGCAACCCCTACCTGCAGGACGACCTGATCCACAACCCGCAGCGGCGCAAGATGCTGGTGGACGCCATGCGCCACCGCATGGGCGAGATCGAGAAGCGCCGCACGCCGCAGGAGGACCCCGAGCGCGACCGTCGCGTGGCCCAGCTCGTCGAGGCGGCCAACCGCGCCATCGCCGAGTTCGACGCCACCCTGGTCGAGGTCGCCGGCATGCGCAAGCTGGTGGCCAGGCGCCTGGCGCGCCACACCGCCAAGGACAACATCAAGTTCGACGGCCTCTCGCGCGTGAGCCACGTGACCGACGCCACCGACTGGCGCGTGGAGTTCCCCTTCGTCGTGCTCACGCCCGACACGGAAGGCGAGACGGCCGCCCTGGTCAAGGAGTGCATCGAGCTGGACCTCACCATCATCCCGCGCGGCGGCGGCACGGGCTATACCGGCGGCGCCATCCCCTTGAGCTGGCGCAGCGCCGTCATCAACACCGAGAAGCTCGAAGCGATGACCGAGGTGGAGATGGTGCGCCTGCCGGGCCTCGCGCACGACGTGCCCACCGTCTGGACCGAGGCCGGCGTGGTCACCCAGCGCGTGGCCGACGCGGCCGAGCGCGGCGGCTACGTGTTCGCCGTCGACCCCACGTCCATCGAGGCCTCGTGCATCGGCGGCAACATCGCCATGAACGCGGGCGGCAAGAAGGCCGTGCTGTGGGGCACGGCGCTCGACAACCTGGCGAGCTGGCGCATGGTCACGCCGCAGGCGCAGTGGCTGGAGGTCACGCGCATCAACCACAACCTGGGCAAGATCCATGACGCCGAGGTGGCGAGCTTCGAGCTCGCGTACTTCGAGGCTGACGGCAGGACGCCGGTGCGCACCGAGCGCCTGGACATCCCCGGCAAGTCCTTCCGCAAGGAGGGCCTGGGCAAGGACGTGACGGACAAGTTCCTCTCCGGCCTGCCCGGCGTGCAGAAGGAGGGTACGGACGGCCTCATCACCAGCGCGCGCTGGATCGTGCACCGCATGCCCGCGCACACGCGCACCGTGTGCCTGGAGTTCTTCGGCTCGGCCAAGGAGGCCGTGCCCAGCATCGTCGAGATCAAGGACTTCATGTTCGCCGAGCAGAAGCGCAGCGGCGTGCTGCTCGCGGGCCTGGAGCACCTGGACGACCGGTACCTCAAGGCCGTGGGCTACGCGACCAAGAGCAAGAAGGGCGGCGGCAGGCTGCCCAAGATGGTGCTGATTGGCGACCTGGTGGGCGACGACGCCGACGCCGTGGCGCGCGCCACGGCCGAGGTGGTGCGCATTGCCAATTCGCGCAGCGGCGAGGGCTTCACCGCGGTCAGCAGCGAGGCGCGCAAGCAGTTCTGGCTGGACCGCAAGCGCACGGCGGCCATCTCCAGGCACACCAACGCCTTCAAGATCAACGAGGACGTGGTGATCCCGCTGCCGCGCATGGCCGAGTACACCGACGGCATCGAGCGCATCAACATCGAACTCTCCCTGCGCAACAAGCTCAAGCTGTGCGACGCGCTGCAGGACTTCTTCGCGCGTCCCGACCTGCCGTGCGCGAAGCAGGGCGACGCGCTTCCAGACGCCGAGCTGCTGGGCGACCGCGTGGCGCAGGCGCAGGCGCTGGTGGCCGAGGTGCGGGCCCTGTGGCAGGGCTGGCTGGACGACGTGGCGCGCCTGTTCCCGCAGCTGCAGGACCATTCCCTGCGCGCCAGCTGGAAGACGCAGCTGCGCCAGCCGCTGGCCGAGATCTTCGTCGGCGCGGCCTTCGAGCCCCTGATGCAGGAAGCCGCCGCCATCCACAAGCAGGTGCTCAAGGGCCGCGTGTGGGTGGCGCTGCACATGCATGCGGGCGACGGCAACGTACACACCAACATCCCGGTCAACAGCGACGACTACGAGATGCTGCAGACCGCGCACGAGGCGGTGGGCCGCATCATGCAGCTTGCGCGCAGCCTGGACGGCGTGATCTCGGGCGAGCACGGCATCGGCATCACCAAGCTCGAATTCCTCTCCGACGAGGAGCTCGCGCCCTTTGCCGACTACAAGCGCCGTATCGATCCGCAAGGGCACTTCAACCGCGGCAAGTTGCTGCGAAATCAGGAGCTGCAAGGGCAGGTCTATCAAGCCTTGGAGGCTAATTCGGCCCATAATGGCCCGCGCCGCTCGCTGCCCTTCGCCGATCTGACCAACGCCTACACCCCGAGCTTCGGCCTGATGGGCTACGAGTCGCTCATCATGCAGCAGAGCGACATCGGCCAGATCGTCGCCAGCGTCAAGGACTGCCTGCGCTGCGGCAAGTGCAAGCCCGTGTGCTCCACCCACGTGCCGCGCGCCAACCTGCTGTACTCGCCGCGCAACAAGATCCTCGCCACCTCGCTGCTGGCCGAGGCCTTCCTGTACGAGGAGCAGACCCGGCGCGGCATCTCCAGCCACCATTGGCAGGAGTTCGAGGACGTGGCCGACCACTGCACCATCTGCCACCGCTGCTACAACCCCTGTCCGGTGAAGATCGACTTTGGCGACGTCACCATGGCCATGCGCAGCCTGCTCGTGAAGATGAACAAGAAGAGCTGGCGCCCCGGCAACAAGCTGGCCATGGCCATGCTCAACGCCACCGACCCGCGCACCATCAACCTGCTGCGCGCGGGCATGGTCAACGTCGGCTTCAAGGCCCAGCGCCTGGCCGTCGACGCGCTGCGCAGCGTGAGTAAGGCGCAGACCGCGCGCCCGCCCGCCACCGTAGGCACGGCGCCGATCAAGGAGCAGGTGATCCACTTCGTCAACAAGAAGCTGCCCGGCGGCCTGCCGACCAGGACCGCGCGCGCGCTGCTGGACATCGAGAACAAGGACTACGTGCCCATCATCCGCGACCCGCAGACGAGCGCGGACTCGGAGGCGGTGTTCTACTTCCCCGGCTGCGGCTCCGAGCGCCTGTTCAGCCAGGTGGGCCTGGCCACGCAGGCCATGCTGTGGCACGCCGGCGTGCAGACCGTGCTGCCGCCGGGCTACCTGTGCTGCGGCTACCCCCAGCGCGGCAACGGCCTGCAGGACAAGGCCGAGAAGATGATCACCGACAACCGCGTGCTGTTCCACCGCGTGGCCAACACGCTGAACTACCTGGATATCAAGACCGTGGTGGTCAGCTGCGGCACCTGTTACGACCAGTTGCAGGGCTACGAGTTCGACAAGATCTTCCCCGGCAGCCGCATCATCGACATCCACGAATACCTGCTCGAAAAAGGCATCACGCTGCCCGCGGGCCAGGGCTACCTGTACCACGAGCCCTGCCACAACCCCATGAAGCTGGGCGACTCCATGAAGACCGTGCGCGCCCTGGTGGGCGACAAGGTCCTGAAGAGCGACCG
Source organism: Alicycliphilus denitrificans K601 (assembly GCF_000204645.1). Classification (NCBI taxonomy): domain Bacteria; kingdom Pseudomonadati; phylum Pseudomonadota; class Betaproteobacteria; order Burkholderiales; family Comamonadaceae; genus Alicycliphilus; species Alicycliphilus denitrificans. The sequence goes on from NC_015422.1 coordinate 957,842, forward strand.
CTGCTGCGGCGAGTCGGGCACGCTCGGCGTCTCGCGCCCCGACGTGTCCACGCAGGTGCGCTTTCGCAAGACCGAGGAGATCCGCAAGGGCGAGGCCCAGCTGCGCGGCAGCGGCGCCGTCGGGGCGACGGACAACATCAAGATCCTGACCAGCTGCCCGAGCTGCCTGCAGGGCATCTCGCGCTACCAGGACGACCTGCAGACCGGCCTGCTCGAGGCCGACTACATCGTCATCGAGATGGCCCGGCAGATCCTGGGCGAGAACTGGCTGCCCGAATACGTGCAGCGCGCCAACGCGGGCGGGATCGAGAGGGTGCTGGTATGACGACGGCGCCCGCCTGCCCCCTGTGCGACGCCGACGGCGGCGCCCTCATCTGGCGCGGCGCGCAGCTGCGCGTGATCCGTGCCGAGGAGGCGGGCTTCCCCGCCTTCTACCGCGTCATCTGGAACGCGCATGCGGCCGAGTTCTCCGACCTGACCCCCGCCGAGCGCCGGCACTGCATGGAGGCCGTCGCGATCGTCGAGCAGGCGCTGCGCGAGCAGCTCTCGCCTGCCAAGATCAACCTCGCCACGCTGGGCAACGTGGTGCCGCACCTGCACTGGCACGTGATCGCGCGCTACGAGTGGGACAGCCACTTCCCCGCGCCCGTCTGGGCTCCCCCGCAGCGCGCGAGCGACGGCGCGCACGAGGCCGCGGTGGTCGATCGCTTGCCGGCCCTGCATGGGCTGATACGCGAGCGCCTGGATCGCTGGGCCGCGCAGGCCGGCGCATGATGTTACTGAATTGATAGCTGCCAGCGCTTGCCAGACGGGTTTTTACTGGCGAAACGGCAAAAATGAGGACGAATCCATGGCAGGTCTGACGACTGGCGCACCCACGCCCCAATCCATCACGGTGCACGAGCAGTCGCGTGTGCTGGAGGTGGTGTTTTCCGACGGCGCGCATTTCCGCATCCCCTTCGAGCTGATGCGCGTGTACTCGCCCTCGGCCGAGGTGCAGGGCCACGGCCCGGGCCAGCAGGTGCTGCAGACGGGCAAGCGCGACGTGACCATCACTGCGCTTGCGCCGGTGGGCAACTACGCGGTCCAGCCCAGCTTCTCCGACGGTCACGACAGCGGCATCTTCTCCTGGAACTATCTCTACGAACTGGGCCGCGACGCGCAGGCACTGTGGGCGGACTACCTCGATCGCCTGGCCGCGGCCGGCCTGGACCGCGATGCGCCCATGGCGCCTAAGGCCAGGGGCGGCCACGGCTGCGGCGGCCATTGATCAAATAACGACAGATGTCCCAGGCCGGCACGGGGTTGCCGCTGTACGCACGGCGGGCGGGTGCGTAGCATCGCGGCATGAGTACCACGCATTTCGGATTCCAGTCGGTTCGGGAAGAGGACAAGGCGCGCCACGTGCGCGGCGTGTTCGATTCCGTAGCGCCCAAATATGACCTGATGAACGACCTGATGTCGGCCGGGCTGCACCGCGCCTGGAAGGCCTACACCGTGATGGTGGCCAACCTGCGCGAGGGCGACCAGGTGCTGGACATCGCGGGCGGCACGGGCGACCTGTCGCTGGCGTTCTCCAGGAAGGTCGGCACCACGGGCCGCGTGGTGCACACCGACATCAACGAGGCCATGCTGCGCGTGGGGCGCGACCGCCTCATCGACAAGGGCGTGATGCTGCCCACGCTGGTGTGCGACGCCGAGCACCTGCCGTTCCCCGACAACCACTTCGACCTGGTCAGCGTGGCCTTCGGCCTGCGCAACATGACGCACAAGGACGCCGCCCTGCGCGAGATGTGCCGCGTGCTGAAAGCCCGTGGGCGCCTGCTGGTGCTGGAGTTCTCCAAGGTGGCCAAGCCCCTGGAGAGGGCCTACGACTGGTATTCCTTCCAGGTGCTGCCGCGCCTGGGCAAGCTGGTGGCGGGCGACGACTCCAGCTACCGCTATCTGGCCGAATCGATCCGCATGCACCCGGGCCAGGAAGAGCTCAAATCCCTTATGCAGCAAAGTGGCTTTGGGCATGTGGACTATCACAACATGACTGGCGGCATCGTGGCCTTGCATGTTGGAATCAAGTGTTGAAAGAGTCGGTTGATCGCTATCAATACTTCGGGGAGAACATGATGAAACTGTGGTCCGTGCTCCTGGTCGCCATGCTGGCGCTCGTGCATTTGGATGCGGATGCGCGCCGTCTGGGCGGCGGCAAATCCATGGGCAGGCAGTCCAGCAACGTGACGCAGCGCGAAGCGGGCAATCCCCCCGCCGCGCCTGCCGCTCCGGTGCAGAACGCAGCCAACAGCGCCCCGGCCAAACCCGCGGCAGCGCCCAACGCCGCGGCGGCGGCGCCCAAGAAACCCTGGGGCGCCATGCTCGGCGGCCTGGCCGCCGGCCTGGGCCTGGCGTGGCTGGCCCATTCCCTGGGCCTGGGGGCCGAGTTCGGCCAGTTCCTGCTCATCGCGCTGCTGGCGCTGGCCGTGATGGTGGTGATCGGCATGGTCATGCGCTCGCGTAGGCCCGCGGCCAGCCAGGAGGGCGCCGCGCCCTTCGCCTTCCAGGGCGCGGGCGCCGCCACGCCGGCCGAGGCGCAGGCGCCACGCCAGTACAGCCCCGACAAGGTGGGCAACGATGCCTCGGCGCGCCCCTGGGAGAGCACCGGCATGGCCTACCAGGCGCCGGCCACGGGCGGCGGCTCCATGATCGGATCGGCCCTGGCCGGCTCGCAGAACTGGGGCGTTCCCGCTGACTTCGACGTGGCGGGCTTCCTGGCCGCCGCCAAGCGCAACTTCACCACGCTGCAGGCCGCCTGGGACCGCTCCGACATCGCCACGCTGCGCTCCATGATGACCGACGGCATGGTCGACGAGATCCGCGCCCAGCTGAGCGAGCGCGAGTCGCACCGCGGCGGTGAGCAGCCCAACCACACCGACGTGGTGATGCTGGAGGCGCAGCTGCTCGGCATCGAGGACCTGGGCGACGGCTACATGGCCAGCGTCGAGTTCTCCGGCATGATCCGCGAGGAGCCCTCGGCCGGACCGAGCCCGTTCCGCGAGGTCTGGAACATGACCAAGCCCAAGAACGGCTCCGTCGGCTGGCTGGTGGCCGGCGTGCAGGCCCTGCAATAGGCATGGCGCCGCGCGCGGCCAAAATGCCGGCTGCGCGGCGGCCGGCCCGGCGAATCACCGGATAATCGGGGACTATGGCAACACAGTCCCCTTTCTCTTTCCTGGACGGTTTTTTCGAGCGCATCGCCGCCGGTCCGCAGCCGCCCGCATGGCTGGTGCATGAACTGCAGCACCGCTTGGTGCTGTTCCTCAACCATGTGCTCATGCAGGAGAGGGAGGCCATGGAGCGTCTGGCACGCCAGCGCGGCCGTGTGGCCCGGGTGCAGTGGCGCGTCTATTCCATGGCGCTGCAGGTCACGCCCGCGGGGCTGCTGGACCTTGCGCCGCAGGGCGCGCTGCCCGATTTGCGGCTGGAGGTGTCCGAGACCTCGCCGCTGTCCCTGGCCAAGGGTGCGCTGCGCGGCGACAAGCCCACCATCCGCATCGAGGGCGACGTGCAGCTGGCCGGCGAGATCAACTGGCTCGTGGACCATGTGCGCTGGGACGTTGAGGAAGACCTGGCGCGCGTGATTGGCGACGCGCCCGCGCGCGCCGTGGCCGGCATGGCCGGCCGGGTGGCGGGCGCGCTGCGCCGCTTCGTGGGCGGACGCATGGCGTCGGGCCTGGACGGCACTTCGGACCGCCCGACATCATGAGCCGCTTCTTCCGGGGCCTGACCATCGTCTGGGTGGTGCTGCGCTACGGGCTCGATGAGCTGGTGCTGTCGAGCTTCAACCGGCCATGGCTGCGCGTCTTCACGCGCGTGATCACCTTGGGGCGCAACCTGGACGCGCCGCGCGGCCAGCGCCTGCGCGAGGCGCTGGAGCGCCTGGGCCCCATCTTCGTGAAGTTCGGCCAGGTGCTGTCCACGCGGCGCGACCTGATGCCGCCGGACATCGCCGACGAGCTGGCGCTGCTGCAGGACCGCGTGCCGCCGTTCGACCCCGGGATCGCCATCGCCACCATAGAGCGGTCGTTCCGCCGCCCCATCGGCGAGATCTTCGTGTCGTTTGAGCGCGAGCCTGTGGCCAGCGCCTCCATCGCGCAGGTGCATTTCGCGGTGATCCGCGACCGCCAAGGCATCGAGCGCGACGTGGCCGTGAAGGTGCTGCGCCCGGGCATGCTGCCCGTGATCGACAAGGACCTGGCGCTCATGCGCATGATGGCCGGCTGGGTCGAGGGCCTGTCGGCCGACGGCAAGCGCCTCAAGCCCCGCGAGGTGGTGGCGGAGTTCGACAACTACCTGCACGACGAGCTCGATCTGGTGCGCGAGGCCGCCAACGCCGCGCAGCTGCGGCGCAACATGGAGGGGCTGGACCTGGTGCTCATCCCCGAGGTGTTCTGGGACTTCTGCCATGCCGACGTGGCGGTGATGGAGCGCATGAACGGCGTGCCCATCAACCAGGTGGAGCGCCTGCGCGCGGCCGGCGTGGACATACCGAAGCTCGCGCGCGACGGTGTGACGATCTTCTTCACGCAGGTGTTCCGCGACGGCTTCTTCCATGCCGACATGCACCCGGGCAACATCCAGGTCAGCCTGGACCAGTCCACCTTCGGGCGCTACATCTCGCTGGACTTCGGCATCGTGGGCACGCTGACCGAGTTCGACAAGGAATACCTGGCGCAAAACTTCACGGCCTTCTTCCGGCGCGACTACAAGCGCGTGGCTGAGCTGCACATCGAGAGCGGCTGGGTGCCCGCGAGCACGCGCGTCAACGAGCTGGAGGCGGCCATACGCACGGTGTGCGAGCCGTACTTCGACCGCCCGCTCAAGGAGATCTCGCTGGGCATGGTGCTGCTGCGGCTGTTCCAGACCTCGCGGCGCTTCCAGGTGGAGATACAGCCGCAGCTCGTGCTGCTGCAGAAGACCCTGCTCAACATCGAGGGCCTGGGGCGCCAGCTCGACCCCGACCTGGACCTGTGGAGCACGGCCAAGCCGTTCCTGGAGAAATGGATGCTCGAGCAGCTCGGCCCCCAGCGCATGTGGCGTGAGCTGCGCGCCGAGGCGCCGCACTACGCCAAGATCCTGCCCGACCTGCCGCGCCTGCTGCACGACTTCCTGCGCCAGCGCCCGCACGACGGCCGGGCCGACCTGCAGGAGCTGCTCGCCGCCCAGAAGCGCACCAACCGCCTGCTGCAGAGCCTGCTCTACGGCGGCCTGGGCTTCGTGCTCGGCCTGCTGGCCATGCAGCTGTTCGTGCGCATCCGCTTCTTCTGATCACCCCTCACTTTCACATTCAATCCTCCAATCCTCCCAGGAGTAACCAACGTGCTGCTCTTCATGGTGATTGCCTATCTGTTCGTCACCATAGGGATAGGCCTGTGGGCCGCCCAGCGGGTGAAGAATACGGCCGACTTCGCGATCGCGGGGCGCCACCTGCCCATGTACATGATCATCACCACCACGTTCGCCACGTGGTTCGGCTCCGAGATCGTGCTGGGCGTGCCCGCCAAGTTCATTCAGGGGGGGCTGAACGCCGTGGTCGAGGACCCGTTCGGCGCCGGCATGTGCCTGATCCTCGTGGGCCTGTTCTTCGCGGCCAAGCTGTACCGCATGACGCTGCTGACCATCAGCGACTATTATCGCGAGCGCTACGGCAGGGCCGTGGAGGTCATCTGCTCGCTGATCATCATGCTGAGCTACCTGGGCTGGGTGTCGGCGCAGGTCACGGCGCTGGGGCTGGTGTTCAACCTGCTCTCGGGCGGCACGGTGAGCATTCCCTGGGGCATGGCCATCGGCGTGCTGTCCATCCTGGTCTACACGCTGTGGGGCGGCATGTGGTCGGTGGCCGTCACGGACTTCATCCAGATGATCATCCTGGTGCTGGGCCTGGTGGTCCTGTCCTGGTTTGCGGCCGACATGGCGGGCGGGGCGGACAAGGTGATCGACCTGGTCACCAGCCGCGACATGCTGCGCTTCTGGCCCGAGCCGACCTGGCACGAGGTGCTGTTCTTCTTCGGCGCCGCTATCACCATGATGCTGGGCTCGATCCCGCAGCAGGACGTGTTCCAGCGCGTCATGTCGGCCAACACGGAGCGGGCGGCCACGCACGGCACGGTGATCGGCGGCTCGGCCTACATCCTGTTCGCCTTCGTGCCCATGTTCCTGGTCGCGAGCGCGCTCCTCATCATGCCCGAGCAGGCGGCACAGCTGCTCAGGGAGGATCCGCAGAAGGTGCTGCCCACGCTGGTCATGGAGAGGATGCCGCTGCTCATGCAGGTGCTGTTCTTCGGCGCCCTGCTGTCGGCCATCAAGTCCTGCGCCTCGGCCACGCTGCTGGCGCCCAGCGTGACCTTCACCGAGAACATCTGGCGCCAGTTCCGCCCCGAGTACATCAGCGACCGCGAAAAGCTGCTGGCCATGCGCATCAGCGTGCTGGTCTTCGCCGCCGGCGTGCTGTTCTACTCCATCAAGATGGAGGGCACGCCCATCTACGAGCTGGTGTCGAGCGCCTACCAGGTGCCGCTGGTGGGGGCCTTCGTGCCTCTGGTGTTCGGCCTGTACTGGAAGCGCGCCAACACCCAGGGCGCGGTGTGCGCCGTGATGATGGGCATCGGCGTGTGGCTGGTGTTCATGCTCACGCCCGCGCTGCACGAGGCCTTTCCGCAGCAGCTCGCCGGCCTGCTGTCCGCCGTGTTCGGCATGGTGGCCGGCTCGCTGACGCCACAACTGGTGCGCAATACGCGCGCGCCCCATCACCGCGTGGTCGGGGTCGAGTAAGGCGCCTGCGGGCAGGCATACCTATAATCGCGGGCTTTGCACATTTTTCGCATTTCATCGCAATGCCTATTTACGCTTACCGATGCGGCACCTGTGGCCATGCCAAAGACGTGCTGCAAAAGATCTCCGATGCGCCTTTGACGGTGTGCCCGGCCTGCGGCGCGCAGGCCTTTGCCAAGCAGGTGACGGCCGCGGGCTTCCAGCTCAAGGGCTCGGGTTGGTACGTGACCGACTTCCGCGGCGGCGCAAACGGCGCGGCGTCCGCTCCAGTGGCGCAGGATGCTCCTAAAACAGAAGCTGCAAGCGCTGCTCCAGCAAGCCCTGCATCCAGTTCCGACGCATAAAACTATCATTTCCATGGCTGCATTGCGCAAATGGCTGTTCACGGGCCTGCTGGTCATCGTGCCCGGCGTCATCACCGCCTGGGTGCTGAGCTGGATCGTGAGCACCCTGGACCAGACGCTGCAGATCCTGCCCGGGGCCTGGCATCCGGACAGGCTGCTCGGCTTTCACATTCCAGGCTTCGGGGTGCTGCTCACGCTGGCCATCCTGCTCGTCGTCGGCGCGTTCGCCAGCAACTTCGCGGGGCGCAAGATGGTGTCCTGGGGCGATGCCCTGGTCAGCCGCATTCCCGTGGTGCGCTCCATCTACTCGAGCGTCAAGCAGGTGTCGGACACGCTGTTCTCGGAGAGCGGCAACGCCTTTCGCACCGCGGTGCTGGTGCAATGGCCGCGCGACGGCGTGTGGACGGTGGCCTTCGTCACCGGCTCGCCCAGCGGCGAGGTGGCGGCCTACCTGCGCGACGAGTTCGTGAGCGTCTATGTGCCCACCACGCCCAACCCCACGAGCGGGTACTTCGTGCTCATGCGCAGGAGCGACTGCATAGAGCTGGACATGAGCATCGACGCGGCCCTCAAGTACATTGTTTCCATGGGTGTCGTCGCGCCGCCCGACCTCGTGGCGCACGAACCAGGCAAATGACCCGGCATTCCCGTTGCACGCTCCTGGTGGTCGCCAGCGGCGCGCGCAGAATACAAACCCTCATCGTCGCGCTCCGCGGGAGCGCAGGAAGACTGATTCAATGGCCATGCGCTCCCACTATTGCGGTCTCGTGACCGAAGCCCTGATGGGCCAAACCGTGTCCCTGTGCGGCTGGGTGAACCGTCGCCGCGACCATGGCGGCGTGATCTTCATCGACCTGCGCGACCGCGAAGGCTACGTGCAGGTGGTGTGCGACCCCGACCGCCCCGAGATGTTCAAGGTGGCCGAGGACATCCGCAACGAGTTCTGCGTCCGCGTCCAGGGCGTGGTGCGCGCGCGTCCCGCGGGCACGACCAACGACAAACTCAAGAGCGGCCAGATCGAGGTGCTGTGCCATGAGCTCGACGTGCTCAACCCCTCAGTGACGCCGCCGTTCCAGATGGACGACGACAACCTGTCGGAGACCACGCGCCTCACGCACCGCGTGATGGACCTGCGCCGCCCCGCCATGCAGCGCAACCTGATGCTGCGCTACAAGACGGCGATCCAGGTGCGCAACTTCCTCGACAAGGAAGGCTTCGTCGACATCGAGACGCCCATGCTGGGCAAGAGCACGCCCGAGGGCGCGCGCGACTACCTCGTGCCCAGCCGCGTGCACGACGGCCAGTTCTTCGCGCTGCCGCAGTCGCCCCAGCTGTACAAGCAGATGCTCATGGTGGCCGGCTACGACCGCTACTACCAGATCACCAAGTGCTTCCGCGACGAGGACCTGCGCGCCGACCGCCAGCCCGAGTTCACGCAGATCGACTGCGAAACCTCGTTCCTGAACGAGGAAGAGATCCGCGCCATCTTCCAGCGCATGATCGTCGAGGTGTTCAAGCAGCAGCTGGACGTGGACCTGGGCGAATTCCCCACCATGGCCTACGCCGAGGCCATGCACCGCTTCGGCTCCGACAAGCCCGACCTGCGCGTCAAGCTCGAATTCACCGAGCTGACCGATGTGATGCGCGACGTGGACTTCAAGGTCTTCTCCACCCCCGCCACCACCAAGGGCGGCCGCGTGGTCGCGCTGCGCGTGCCCGGCGGCGCAGCCATCAGCCGCGGCGAGATCGACCAGTACACCGAGTTCGTGAAGATCTACGGCGCCAAGGGCCTGGCATGGATCAAGGTCAACGAGGCGGCCAAGGGCCGCGACGGCCTTCAGTCGCCCATCGTCAAGAACATCCACGACGCGGCGATCGCCGAGATCCTAAAGCGCACCGGCGCGCAGGACGGCGACCTCGTCTTCTTCGGCGCCGACAAGGAAAAGATCGTCAACGACAGCATCGGCGCGCTGCGCCTGAAGGTCGGCCACAGCGAGTTCGGCAGGCAGAACGGCCTGTTCGAGAACCGCTGGGCGCCGCTGTGGGTGGTGGACTTCCCCATGTTCGAGCACGACGAGGACGAAGACCGCTGGGTGGCCGTGCACCACCCCTTCACGTCCCCGAAGGACGGCCACGAGGACCTCATGGACACCGATCCTGGCAAGTGCATCGCCAAGGCCTACGACATGGTGCTCAACGGCTGGGAGCTGGGCGGCGGATCGGTGCGCATCCACCGCGCCGACGTGCAGAGCAAGGTGTTCAGCGCCCTCAAGATCGGCCCCGAGGACGCACGCGCCAAGTTCGGCTATCTGCTCGACGCGCTGCAGTACGGCGCGCCCCCGCACGGCGGCCTGGCCTTCGGCCTGGACCGCCTGATCACGCTGATGACCGGCGCCGAATCCATCCGCGACGTGATCGCCTTCCCCAAGACCCAGCGCGCGCAGGACCTGCTGACCCAGGCGCCGTCGCCGGTAGACGAGAAGCAGCTGCGCGAGCTGCATATCCGTCTGCGCAACCCGGTGCCTGCTGTGGGTTGAGCGGGCGCAGGCCCACGCGCCTGCCGTTTTCGTTTGCGGGGAGGCGGGCTACAGTTCCGGCATGTACAAGATCCCCGAGTCGGTGCTGGTGGTGATCCACACCCCGGACCTGCAGGTGCTGCTGATCCGCCGTGCCGACGCGGCCGAGGATTTCTGGCAGTCGGTGACCGGCAGCAAGGACAGCCTGGCGGAGGACTTCGCCGCCACCGCCGCGCGCGAGGTGCGAGAGGAGACGGGCATCGACGCCGCAGCCCCCGGCTGCGTGCTGCGCGACTGGGGGCTTGAAAATGTATACGCCATTTACCCCCAGTGGCGACACCGCTATGCGTCGGGTGTATATCTCAACACCGAGCGTGTGTTCGGCCTGTGCGTGCCGCCGGGAACGCCCGTGGCCTTGAATCCGCGCGAACATACGTCATATGCCTGGATGGGGTGGCGCGAAGCGGCCGACCGCTGTTTCTCGCCCTCCAATGCAGAGGCCATACTCTGGTTGCCACGATTCGTTTGACGATGTCACCGATAGAACTACCTGCCGAGCATTCGGGCATCCTGCGCGTTGCGACCTACAACATCCACAAGGGCGTGCAGGGGCTGGGGCCCGCGCGCCGGCTGGAGATCCACAACCTGGGCCTGGCCGTGGAGCAGCTCGATGCCGATATCGTGTGCCTGCAGGAAGTGCGCAAGATGAACCACAAGGAGGCCGCGTACTTCAAGCGCTGGCCGCGCGTGCCGCAGGCCGAGTACCTGGCGCCGGAGGGCTATGCCGCGGTGTACCGCACCAATGCCTACACGCGCCATGGCGAGCACGGCAACGCCCTGCTGACGCGCTGGCCGGTGGTGGGCCACCAGCACGAGGACATCTCCGACCACCGCTTCGAGCAGCGCGGCCTGCTGCACGTGGAGGTAGAGGTGCAGGGCCGGTGCGTGCACGCCATCGTCGTGCACCTGGGGCTGATTCCCGGCAGCCGCGTGCGCCAGGTGGAGCGGCTGCAGCGCTTCATCGCGCGCGAGGTCCCCGCGGGTGCGCCGCTGGTCGTGGCTGGCGACTTCAACGACTGGGGCCTGCAGATCAAGCACATGCTCGCCGGCTTCGGCCTGTACGAGTACGACGATGCGCCGCAGGCCTTCACCTATCCCGCGCGCCTGCCCCTGGTGCAGCTGGACCACGTGTACGTGCGCGGGCTCACGCCGCTGGGCCTGCAGGTGCCGCGCGGGCGCATCTGGTGGCGCATGTCGGACCATCTGCCGCTGATCGCGGAGTTCAGGCTCTGAACAGGTTCTTGAGAGGCTGGTAGTCTTCTGCCCATGCCCGACCATCACGCCAGAATTTTCCGCACGCCGCCGGCGCATGCCTTGCGCCTCGATCGGAGGGCTCTCCCCGGGCACGCCCGGCACACCCCCAGCCTCTGACGCCATGGCCACCCCGGCGCGCCAGACCAAGACAGCCACAGACCACCATATCCAGCTGCTCCAGGGCACGCAGGAGTTCTTTCCGGCCCTGATCGCCGACATGGACGCGGCGCTGTCCGACATCCAGTTCGAGACCTACATCTTCGACTGCACGGGCTCCGGCGGCCTGGTGGCCGAGGCGCTGATGCGCGCGGCCGGGCGCGGCGTACGCGTGCACCTGGTGGTCGATGGCCTGGGCACGGGCCGCCTGCCCGAGCCCTGGCGCTCTCGCATGATGGCTGCGGGCGTGCGCATCCAGGTGTATGCGCCGCTGGGGCCCCTGGGGCTGCTGCTGCCCACGCGCTGGCGGCGGCTGCACCGCAAGCTGTGCGTGATCGATGGCTGCGTGCTGTTCTGCGGCGGCATCAACGTGCTGGACGACTTCCATGATCCCAACCATGGCGAGCTGGCCGCGCCGCGCTTCGACTTCGCCGTGCGCGCCGTGGGCAGCCTGGTGCAGCAGGCCGGCGACACCATGGAGCAGCTGTGGTGGCGCATGCGGGCCGTGAGGGACGTGCGCCACCGCCGCCTGTCGCTGGCGCTTGCCGACCTGCGCGCCGCCAGCGCCGCGCGCGTGAGCGCGCGCTGGGCCGGCGCCGGCGGCCGCGGCATGCGCGCGGCACTGCTGCTGCGCGACAACCTGCGCCACCGCACCCGCATAGAGCGCGCCTACCTGCGCGCCATCGCCCAGGCGCGCCGCGAGATCATCATCGCCAACGCCTACTTCGTGCCCGGCGGCAAGCTGCGCCGGGCGCTGATGCTGGCGGCGCGCCGCGGGGTGCGGGTGCGTCTCTTGCTGCAGGGGCGCTACGAGTACTTCATGCAGTACCACGCCGCGCGGCCGGTGTACGGCGCGCTGCTGGCCGCGGGCGTGGAGATCTACGAGTACGAGCCGAGCTTCCTGCACGCCAAGGTGGCGGTGATAGACGCGCAGAGCCGGCGCGCCTGGGCCACGGTGGGGTCGAGCAACCTCGATCCGCTGTCGCTGCTGCTCGCGCGCGAGGCCAACGTGGTGGTGCGCGACGCCTCCTTCGCGCAGGAACTGCGCCAGCGCCTGGTGCGCGCCATGAAGAACGGCGGGCGGCCGCTCGATCCGCACGAATACGCGGCGCGCCCCTGGCGCGCGCGCGTGCTCGACCGCATCGCCTTCGCCACCATGCGCGCCGCGCTGTGGGTCACGGGCAACCGCTACTGAGCCGGCGGCTATTGTTTGTATAGCTGGCAGCGCTTGGTACATAAGGCCTGGGGGCATGAAACATGCATAAGACCCGGTGCGGTATTCGCTGGTACCATGCCGCCATGTCTTCAGAACCCGCAGCAGAACCGAACGCCCCGCCGTCCGACGAGGGCACGCCCGTTTCCGTCAAGATCCGCGAACGGCTGGCCGCGGCGCGCCGGCGCTTCCATGCCAACGACAACATCGCCGAGTTCATAGAGCCGGGCGAGCTGGAACTGCTGCTCGACGAGGTCGAGGCCAGGATGCAGGGCGTGCTCGACAGCATGGTCATCGACACGGCCGGCGACCACAACACGCAGAGCACTGCGCGCCGCGTGGCCAAGATGTACCTGAACGAGGTCTTCAAGGGCCGCTACGTGCACCCGCCCACGATCACCGAGTTTCCGAACGCCGAGCACCTGAACGAGCTCATGATCGTCGGCCCGATCACCGTGCGCAGCGCCTGCAGCCACCATTTCTGCCCCGTGATCGGCAAGATCTGGATCGGCGTGCTGCCCAACGAGCACACCAACGTCATCGGCCTGTCCAAGTACGCGCGCCTGGTGGACTGGGTCATGGGCCGGCCGCAGATCCAGGAGGAGGCCGTGGTGCAGCTCGCCGACCTGATCATGGAGAAGACCCAGCCCGACGGCCTGGCCATCGTCATGGAGGCCAGCCACTTCTGCATGTCCTGGCGCGGCGTGCGCGAGATGGACAGCAAGATGATCAACTCCGTGATGCGCGGCGTGTTCCTGACCAACTCCACGCTGCGCCGCGAATTCCTGGCACTCATCCCCGGAAGGAACTGACATGTTGGTTCGCCTGCTCTACGTCAGCCGCGCGGTGGACACATCGCCCGCGGCCATCGAGGCCATCCTCACGCAATCGCGCCTGCACAATCCGGCCAGCGGCATCACCGGCGTGCTGTGCTATGGCGGCGGCATCTTCCTGCAGGCCATAGAGGGCGGCCGCACGGCCGTGAGCGAGCTCTACGGCCACATCCAGCGCGACGAGCGCCACAAGGACGTGGAGCTGCTGGCCTTCGAGGAAATCTGCGAGCGCCGCTTCGGCGGCTGGACCATGGGGCACGTGAACCTGGCCAAGCTCAACCATTCCATCGTCCTCAAGTACTCCGAGAAGCCCGAGTTCGACCCCTACATGACCTCGGGCAAGGTGTCGTTCGCGCTGCTCGAAGAGCTCATGGCCACGGCCAGCATCATCGGCAGGGCCTGAGGGTGAACAACCCCCTGAGCGGCTTGCGCCGCTTCCCCCTTTTCTCGCGCGGCGCGCGGGAAGGGGGACTTTGCTCAGTGCGGCGGGGCGGCCCTTGCACGGCGGCTCCCGCCTGGCGCGTGCCAGTGCCATGGGTTGCGGGCTGTGGGTGGCGCCATGGGTAACTGATGCAGATCACATCCTGAACGTCGCAGCCGGGGCGCTGCGGCAGCGGGCCCTTCATGTCGCTCAACGCCTTCGCCCTGATCATCGTCGCGGGGCTCATCCACGCCATCTGGAACATCGCCGCCAAGAAGGCCGGCGGCGACGCGCGCTTCGCTTTCTTCACCGCCGTGCTGATGATGCTGGTGTGGGCGCCGCTGGGCTGGTGGCTGGGGCGCGACGCGGTGCCGCTGTGGGGCGCGCGCGAATGGGGCATCGTGGCGCTCAGCGGCGTGCTGCACGTGCTGTACTACGTGGTGCTGCTGCGCGGCTACCGCAAGGCCGACCTGACGGTGGTCTACCCGCTGGCGCGCGGCACGGGGCCGCTGCTCAGCGCGCTGGTGGCCGTTACGCTGCTGGGCGAGCGGCTGTCGGCCCTGGGCGCCTTCGGGATCGCGGGCGTGGTGGGCGGCGTGTTCCTGATCGCCGGGGGGCCGGGCCTGCTGCGCGCGGCGCACGACCCGCAGGCGCGCCGACGCGTGCGCAAAGGCATGTTGTACGGCGTGCTCACCGGCGTTTTCATCGCCGGCTACACGGTGGTGGACGGCTACGCGGTCAAGGCCATGCTGCTGTCGCCCATCCTGGTCGACTACATGGGCAACTTCGTGCGCGTTCTGGTGCTCGCGCCCGTGGCCCTGCGCGACCGCGCGGAACTTACGCGCCTGTGGGCTGCGCAGTGGCGCTTCGCGCTGCTGGTGGCGGCGGTGAGCCCCGTCGCCTACGTGCTGGTGCTGTTCGCCATGCAGACCGCGCCCCTGTCCCACGTGGCGCCGGCGCGCGAGGTCTCCATGCTGTTCGCCGCGCTCATCGGCGGGCACCTGCTGGGCGAAGGCGACCGCGCGGCGCGCCTGGCCGGCGCGCTGCTGATCGCGGCCGGAGTGGCGGCGCTGGGGCTGGGCTAGAGGCCTCTTTTTGCGTCGATAATTTCCACATGAAAAGAGGGGTTTTTGCATCCCGGCGGGTGCTGGGCGTGCTGCTGCTGTGCGCCGCCGCGGCCCGGGCCGAGGTGCGACTGGGCGCGCTGGCGGTGCTGGAGGGCGAGGACACGCGCCGCCAGTGGCAGCCCCTGGCCGACGGCCTGCAGCGCGCGCTGGGCGTGCCGGTGCGCCTGCAGGCGCTGGCCCCCGCGGCGCTGGAGCAGGCCGTGGCCCGGGGCGCGCTCGATTTCGTGGTGACCAATCCTGGCCATTACGTTGCACTGGAGGCGCGCCACGGCGCCACGCGCATCGCCACGCGGTCGGCGGGGGCGCAGGGCGACCCGGCGCACGCCGTGGGCTCGGCCGTTGTGGTGCGCGCCGACGCGCCCGGGCCGCCCGCCACGCTGGCGGCGCTGCGCGGCTGGCGCGTGGCGGCCGTGGCCGAGGAGGCGTTCGGCGGCTACCAGCTCGCCGCCGTGGAGTGGCTGCGCCAGGGCGTCGATGCCGAGGCCGGCGGGCTGCGGCGCGTGTTCACCGGCTACCCCATGCAGCGCGTAGCGCAGGCCGTGCTCTCGGGCGAGGCCGATGCGGGCGTCCTGCGCACCTGCCTGCTGGAGCTGTGGGAGCGCGATGGCGTGGTGCCCGCGGGCGCGCTGCGCGTTGTGCCCGCCGACGACGACGGCGGGACGGGCGCGCCGCCGGGCTGCCGCGCGTCCACGCCGCTGTACCCGGGCTGGGCCTTCGCGGCGCTGGCGGGCACGCCGCCCGAGCTCTCGCGCCAGGTGCTGCTGGCCCTGCTGGCGCAGCCGGGCGAGAGCGGCGCGCTGGACGGCGTGTGGACGGTGCCCGCCGACTACCAGCGCGTGCACGACGCGCTGCGGCTGCTGCAGGTCGAGCCCTACGCTTTCCTGCGCGAGACGCGCCTGCAGGCCCTGCTGCACCGCTACTGGGGCGTGGCCGCGGCGCTGCTGGCGCTGGCGCTGGTGGGCGTGGCCTACCTGCTGCGCGTGGAGGTGCTGGTCAAGCGCCGCACGGCCGAGCTCACGCACAGCCTGCACGAGCGCGAGCGGCTGGCGCGCCAGAACGCGCAGCACCAGGAGGCGCTGGGGCACCTGTCGCGCCTGTCCATATTGGGCGAGCTGTCGGCCATGCTGGCGCACGAGCTGAACCACCCGCTGGCCACCATCGCCAACTACGCGGCCGGCCTGCGCCGGCGCGCCGCGCGCGGCGACCTGGCGCCGCAGGACCTGGAGCGCGCGCTGCGCGACATCGCGCACGAGAGCGAGCGCGCCGCGCGCGTGATCGGCGGCGTGCGCGCGCTGGCGCGCAAGCGCGTGCCGGATCGCGTGGCCATCGACCCGCGCGCGCTCGTGGGCGAGGCGCTGACCCTGCTCGGCGGCTGGCAGCCCCAGGCCGTACGCGTGGCCTGCGCGCCCGGTGCCGAGGCGCTGCGCGTGCGCGGCGACGCCCCGCAGCTGCTGCAGGTGCTGCTGAACCTGCTGCAGAACGCGCGCGACGTGCACCGCGCCGCCGGCTGCGAGGGCGAGCCCATCGGCGTGGAGATCGCGCCCGAGGACGGCTGCCTGGCCCTGGCCGTGCGCGACCACGGCCCGCCGCTCTCGCCCGAGGCGCTGGCGCTGCTGTTCACGCCCTTTCACACCACCAAGCCGGACGGGCTGGGCCTGGGCCTGTCCATCAGCCGCGGCATCGCCGAGGCGCACGGCGGCGCGCTGCACGCGCGGCCCGTGCCGCCGCACGAGGGCGGCGGCATGCGCATGGTGCTGCTGCTGCCCCTGGCGCAACCCGAAGCCGCAGACGGAGATACCCCCGCATGACCGCCCTGCCACCGCCCTGCATCCACGTGGTCGACGACGACGAGAACTTCCTGCGCTCGCTGCTGTTCATGATCGAGGGGCTGGGCTTCGACGCCGTGGGCTACCCCTCGGCCGAGGCTTTCGCGCAGGCCGACCCCGCGCCCGCGCCGCAGGGCGGCTGCCTGCTGCTGGACATCCGCATGCCGCGCATGAGCGGGCTGGAGCTGCAGCGGCGCCTGCAGCGGCCGGACCTGCCCATCGTCTTCATGACCGGCCACGGCGACGTGGACCAGGCCGTGCAGGCGCTGCGCGGCGGCGCGCTGGACTTTTTGCAGAAGCCCTTCCGCGAGCAGGCGCTGCTGGACGCGCTCAACCGCGCCGTGGCCGCCAGCGCGCAGGCCCAGCGCCGGCAGGCGCGCCAGGCCCAGGCCCTGCAGGTGCTGCAGCGCCTGTCGCCGCGCGAGCGCGACGTGGCGCGCCTGCTGGCGCTGGGCCGCAGCAACAAGGAGGTGGCGCGGGAGCTGGACATCAGCGACCACACGGTGCACGTGCACCGCCAGAGCATCACGCGCAAGACCGGCTCGGGCCACGCGGCCGACCTGGCGCGGCTTATCCTGCGCGCGGCACCGCAGGAGCTGGAGGAGTGAAGTTCAAAAAGGAGAGCGGAAGGCGCTCGTCACTGCTTGGTTTGATGCACGAAATGATCTGAAAACCAGCAATGGCAAACGCTGGCAGCTCCTGTTTTTGTGTGCAGCCTAGCGCGCGGCGCCCTGGGCCTTGGCGCGCTCGGCGGCGGCCTGGGCCTTGATCTGTTCGGCCATCTGGCGCTGCTTCTCGGCCAGCGGCGGGAGCGGGCCGTAGCGGTGCTGGTCCGCTGGCGCGCCCAGCATGTAGGGCGGGAAGGCCGAGTCCACGGGCTTGTTCCAGCGCGCGGGGAAGTCGGCCTCCAGGTTCGCCTTCTCGGGCCGGGGCTTGGAGAGCATGAAGGCGGACACGTCGTAGGCCTCGTCGTCGGTGAGCTGGGGCGCGTCGAAGCTCGCACCCTGCGGCATGTTGTGCTTGACGAAGCGCGTGGCCATGGCCAGGCGGTTCATGCCCGCGCCGTTGTTGAAAGTGTCCTTGCCCCACAGCGGCGGGAACACGTAGCCCTGCGCGTCGCCCGGCTGGCCCGCGCGCACGCCCTGGCCGTCGGAGCCGTGGCAGACGGCGCACTTGGCCTCGTAGACCTTGGCGCCCGCCTCCAGGTTGGCGCGGCGGTTGGGCATCTTGCTCTGCACCATGCCCGCGCCCTCGACGTTCGCACCCACCGGGATGCCCTTGGACAGGAAGGCGATGTAGGTCACGAAGGCCTTCATCTCGCGCGAGTCCAGCGGCAGCGGCTTGCCGTTCATGCTGCGCTCCATGCAGCCGTTGACGCGCTCCTCGACGGTGCTCACCTCGTCCTCGCGCCCGCGGTACTGCGGGAAGGTGGCGGCGACGCCCGTCCAGGGCATGGCGAACGGCTTGGTGGCTGCCTGCTGGTGGCACGAGGCGCAGGCCAGGTTGTTGCCGGCCAGGCGCCGGCGCACGTCGCCGACCTCGGGGCCGATGTGGGCGAAGGTGCGCGTGGTCAGCTCGTGGCCGTACTGCACCAGTTCCTTGTAGTGGCCGGGGGGCAGCTTGTCGATCTCGGGCACGGCGCGGCCGGCGAGCTGGACGGTGGCGGGCGCGTCGGCCGCCAGGGTAGCGCCTGCGGCCAGCGCGGCGGCGGCGGCGAGCCAGCGGAGGGAGGTGGTCATCGTGGAATGTGTCATGGCCCCATCGTATGAAGGGTTTTCCCGGGGGGATATTCCCCGTTTCGGTGAGGCCGGTAGCCCATGCAGGCTATTGCGCCCAGGGGGGTGGCGGGGTAGGCAGAATGCGTCCCATCGTGTGTCCGCAGGAGCCCCATGGCCAGTCATTCCCCCGCCGACCCCCGCGCCGGGGCGGCGATCATCGTGGGCTGCGACTTCTCCAGCAGCCCCACGCCCCGCAAGCCCATCGTGCTGGCGCTCGGCGCCCTGGAGGGCCCGCGGGTGGCTCTGCACGGCCTGCGGCGCTTCGACACGCTTGCCGCGTTCGGCCAGTGGCTCGCGCTGCCGGGCGATTGGGTGGGCGGCTTCGACCTGCCGTTCGGCCTGCCGCGCGCGCTGGTGGCGGAGCTGGGCTGGCCTCTCGCGTGGCCGGAATGCATGCGGCACTACCGCAGCCTTGCGCGCGCGCAGATCCGCGAGGCGTTCGCCGCCTTCTGCGCCGCGCGCCCCGCGGGCGCCAAGTTCGCGCACCGCGCCACGGACGGCCCCGCAGGCTCCAGCCCGTCGATGAAATGGGTGAACCCGCCCGTGGCCTACATGCTGCACGCGGGCGTGCCGCTGCTGCTGGATGCGGGCGTGCACCTGCCGGGCCTGCACGATGGCGATGCGCGCCGCGTGGCGCTGGAGGCCTACCCCGGCCTGCTGGCGCGCGAGCTCATCGGCCGGCGCAGCTACAAGAGCGACGACCCGCGCCGGCGCACGCCCGAGCGCCTGGCGGCACGCGCCGACCTGCTGGCGGGGCTGGAGCGGGGCGCCACGCGCCTGGGCCTGCGCCTGGCGGCCGCGCCGCCGCTGCGCGATGCCCTGCTGCAGGATGCCAGCGGCGATGGCCTGGACGCGGCGCTGTGCCTCGTGCAGGCCGGCTGGGCGCTGCGCCGGCGGCGGCTGGGCGATGCGCGCTACGGCCTGCCCGCGGACATGGATCCGCTCGAAGGCTGGATCGTCACCGCGTAGGGCTGAGAAGGTGTGAACGAATCCGCCATGCCCGCTCGCACCGCAAAAACGCACCCCATCCGCGTTGCAAATGCTCGCCATAGCCTGAGCTATGGCTGCGCTTTGCGCCTTGATGGGGCACGTTTGTGCGGCCCGCTCGGACACGCCGGATTCATTCACACCTTCTGAGCAGTTTCTCGTACTCCGCGCGCGTCTCGGGCGAGACCGAGGCCAGGATCTGCGCGTAGGGCGTCTGGTGGCGCTCCAGCACGCGCGCCGAGGCCACGGCCCTGGACTTGCAGAACCAGTGGCAGCTGTGCTGCATCAGCAGCAGCTCGGCCGTCATCGTGAAAGCCTTGTCGCGCGGCGCCAGCGCCGCATCGTTGCGCGCCGAGCGGGCGATGCCGCGCGCGTGGATGGCCAGGGCCTCGCGCATGTCGAACGACGCGCCGGGAAAGAGCTGCAGCGCGAACGGCAGCCCCACCGGCAGCAGGCTCACGCGCGCCTGCTGCGCGGGCACGTGGCGGAAGTCGGCGGCCAGGCGCTCGAACTGCTCGCACAGCTGCGCCTCGTTGCCCTCCAGCATGCGCAGCACCTGGGTGCGGCGCTCAGCGTCGGTCTCGCCCATGGCGCGCAGGTAGCCCTGGATGAGCGTCTCCATCAGCCGCTCGATCTGGTAGGGCCGCAGGCGCTGGCCCAGCAGCGCGATGCGCCGGCGCTGCTGCCGGGCGTTGAGCAGGAAGACCCCGATGGCGGCCAGGGCCAGGACGAGAAGGAGATCCATGAGACCGAACGAATTGAAGGCAGGTGAAGGCCCCGATTGTGGGGTCTGAGAAGGTGTGAACGAATCCGCCATGCGCGCGCGGGGGGCACAATTGCCGCCATGCCTTCGATCGAAACCCTCGTCGCCTTCTTCGGCGTTTCCGCGCTGCTGGCGCTCACGCCCGGGCCTGACAACATCTTCGTGCTGCTGCAGTCTGCGCAGCGCGGCTGGCGCGCCGGCATGTGCGTGGTGCTGGGCCTGTGCCTGGGGCTGGTGGGGCACACGGCGGCCGTGGCCCTGGGGCTGGCGGCGGTGTTCGCGGCCTCCAGCCTGGCGTTCACGGTCCTGAAGTTCTGCGGCGCGGCCTATCTGGCCTGGCTGGCCTGGGGCGCCCTGCGCGCACCCGCGGGCGCCGGCGATGCGCCGGCCCAGGGGGCTGCGGCGCCGGGCGACGGCCCTGCGGCCCGCGGCGGCGCGCTGCGCATGGTGGGGCGCGGCGTGGTGATGAACCTCACCAACCCCAAGGTGCTGGTGTTCTTCCTGGCCTTCCTGCCGCAGTTCGCCGACCCGGCGCGCGGCGCCATGGCGCGGCAGGTCATGGTGCTGGGCCTGGTGTTCATGCTGGCCACGCTGCTGGTGTTCGGCGCGGTCGCCTGCTTCTCGGGGGCGTTCGGCGCGCTGCTGCTGCGCTCGGCGCGCGCGCGGCTGCTGCTCAACCGCGTGGCCGGCCTGGTGTTCCTGGGCCTGGCACTGCGGCTGGCGACGGCGCAGCGCTGATGCTCCTGGTTCGATAGCTGCCAGCACTTGTTGGAGAAGTGCTGGAGGCCGGTTTTACTATCAATGGCGATCGGGCGGCTCGGGCCAGGGCCGCTGCGGGCCGCGCAGCTGCTCGAACGCATGGGCCATCTGCAGCACGCCCAGGTCGTCGAAGCGCCGGCCCGCGATCTGCAGGCCGATGGGCAGGCCGCCGCCGGTGTAGCCGCAGTTGACCGAGGCGGCGGGCTGCTCCGACATGTTGAACGGCACGGTGAAGGCGATGTGTTCCAGCGGGCGCAGCGGATCGTCGGTGGGCGCGGGCAGCTCGGCCGCGAACGCAGGCATGGGCGCCACGGGCGAGAGCACGTAGTCGAACGGCGCGCAGGCGTGCACCGTGGCCACGCGTGTTGCGTGGAACTGCTGGCTGGCCTCGAACACCTGCGGGCCGTCCAGGCCCGCGGCGCTCATGGCCCAGTCGCGGATGAAGGGCAGCACCTTGCCTTGCTGGCCGGGCGTGAGCGTGCGCAGGTCCATGAACGAGCGCATGCGCCAGAAGTGGTCCATGCCGTCGAGCATGTGGCGCGTGAGGAAGGGGGGCATGGGCTCGATGGCGGCGCCCGCCTGCTCGAACAGGCGCGCGGCGGCCTCGACGGCGGCGCGCACCTGCGGGTCCACGGGCAGGCCGCAGCCGGCGTCCAGCAGCAGGCCGATGCGCAGGCCGCGCAGGCGTCCCGGGCCCTGGCCGAAATCGTCCCACGCGATGGGCTGGGCCGGCAGGCTCATGCTGTCGCGCGCGTCGGGTGCGCTCAGCACCTGCATCATCAGGGCCGCGTCCTGCACGGTGCGCGTCATGGGGCCGGCGGCGCGGCCGGTGTAGGGCGGGTCGATGGGAATGCGCCCCAGGCTGGGCTTGAGGCCGAAGACGCCGCACCAGCCGGCGGGCAGGCGGATGGAGCCGCCGATGTCGGTGCCCACGTGCAGCGGGCCGTAGCCGGCCGCCGCCGCGGCGCCCGCGCCGGCGCTCGACCCGCCGGGGCCCCTGGAGAGGTCCCACGGGTTGCGCGCGAGCGCGTGGAACGACGACAGGCCCGAGGACAGCATGCCGTAGTCGGGCATGGTGGTCTTGCAGACGATGACGGCGCCGGCCTCGCGTAGCCGCGCGGCGGGCGGCGCGTCGGCCGGGGCGGGCATCAGGGGCGTGGCGGCCGTGCCCAGCGGCGTGGGGTCGCCCCGGGTGGCGATGTTGTCCTTGACGGTGGCGGGCACGCCGTCCAGCGGGCCGCAGGGCGCGCCGCGCAGCCACCGCGCCTCGCTGGCGCGGGCCTGGGCCAGGGCTTCTTCGGGGCGCAGCAGGTACGTGGCGTGCAGGTGCGGCTCCCAGCGCGCGATATGGTCCAGCACCGACTGCGTGGCTTCCACGGGCGAGAGGCTGCGCGCGCGGTAGGCGGCCAGCAGTTCGCTGGCGGACAGGTCGTGCGGCGCGCTCATGACCAGGAGAGGACGGAGAGGTCGTTGACGAAGACCGGCATGTCCTTCCACAGCCCGCGCAGGTTCTTGTTCGCTACCGTGACCCACTGCGGCTGGTACAGGAAGGCGTGCACCGCGTCCTCGGCCAGCAGGCGCTGGGCGTCGCCCAGCAGGCGCGCGCGGTCGGCGGGGCGGGCGGCGTTCTTGATCTTGTCGTAGAGCTGGTCGAACTGCGCGGAGTGGTAGCCCCAGTAGTAGTCGGGCTTGGCGAAGTTGCTCAGGTCGAAGGGCTCCACGTGCGAGATCAGCGTCAGGTCGTAGTTCTTGGCGCCGTAGGTGCCCGAGAGCCACTGCGCCCATTCCACGTTCTGCAGCTTGGCCGTGATGCCGATCTTGGCCAGCTGGGCCGCGATGACCTCGCCGCCCTGGCGCGCGTAGGGCGCGGGCGGCAGCGTCATGGTGAGCGTGAGCGGGGTCTTCACGCCGGCCTCGGCCAGCAGTTTCCTGGCCTTCTCGGGGTCGTAGGGGTTGATGCCCGTGGTGTCCACGTAGCCGAAGGCGCCGGGCACGTAGTGGCTGCCGATGGGCACGCCCAGCCCGTCGGCCGCGCCCTGGATGACGGCCTTGCGGTCGATGGCCGCGGCGATGGCGCGGCGCACGCGCACGTCGTCCAGGGGCTTCTTCGCGTTGTTGATGGCCAGGATGGTCTTGGCGCGCGAGCCGCTCACGATGACCTGGAAGCGCGGGTCGCCCTTGAACTGCGCCATGCTGCGCGGCGTGACGCGCGCGAAGGCGTCCACGTCGCCCGCGAGCAGCGCGGCCACCTGCGCGGCCGGGTCGGGGATGAAGCGGAACGTGGCGCGGCGGACCTTGAGCTGCGCCGCCTGGCGCCAGCCGGGCCAGGCCGTGAGCGCGATGGAGGCGCCGCGGCTCCAGGCCGCGAGCTGGTAGGGGCCCGTGCCCACGGGCTTGGAGGCGTTGGTGGCGGCGCTCTTGGGCTCGACGATGATGGCCGTGGCCTGGCCGAGCAGGAACAGCAGGTCGGGGTCTATGTCCTTGTTGATGAGCACCACCGTGTGCGCGTCAACCACCTGGGTGGAGAGGTTGGCGAAGGTGCGCTTGTCCTTGTTGGTGCTCTTGTCGCCGCCCGCGCGGTCGAACGAGAACTTGACGGCCGCGGCGTCGAAGGGCTCGCCGTTCTGGAACGTGACGCCCTTGCGCAGCCGGAAGGTGTAGGTCCTGAGGTCGGGCGAGACCTCCCAGCTCTCGGCCAGCAGGGGCGAGACGCTGCCGTCGGGGTTGATCTTGGTGAGCGTCTCGTAGATGTTGTAGAGCGTGACCTCGGCGATCGAGGAGGCCGCGCCGGCCGTCGGGTCCAGCCCCGGCGGCTCCAGCACCAGCGCCAGCGTGACGGAGTCCTTCTTGCCCTGCGCAAGCGCGTGCAGCGGCGTGGCCAGCGCTGCGGTGGCCAGGGCGCCGGAGGCGAGGGCGGTGCGGCGGGTGAGCATGGGCGGTGTCTCCTCAGTTGAATGGAATGTTGGAAGAATGGGGAACGCCTGCCGTTGTACTACAGCGGGCGCACTCGCGCGGCTGGTCAGATCGTGAACACGTTCTCAGGTCATGAGCGCGTCGAGCCGCGGCACGGCCGCCACCAGCGCCTGGGTGTAGGGGTGGCGGGGCGCGCCGAACAGCGCCTGCGGCGCGCCGCGCTCCACCACGATGCCCTGGTGCAGCACCAGCACCTCGTCGCACAGGTGCTGGACCACGGCCAGGTCGTGGCTGATGAGCAGGAAGGTGACGCCCAGGCGCTCCTGCAGGTCCTGCAGCAGGTTGAGCACCTGGGCCTGCACCGACACGTCCAGCGCGCTCACGGGCTCGTCGGCCACGATCAGGCGCGGGTGCGTGATGAGCGCGCGCGCGATGGCGATGCGCTGGCGCTGGCCGCCCGAGAACTCGTGCGGGTACTTGTGCGCGTCGCCCGCGCGCAGGCCCACCTGGGCCAGCACCTCGGCGGCGCGCTCGCGCAGCTCGGCCCGCGTGGCGCGGGCCAGCGCCTGCAGCGGCTCGGCCACGATGCGCTCGACCGTCTGGCGCGGGTCCAGCGAGCCGTAGGGGTCCTGGAACACCATCTGGAAGTCGCGCCGCGCGGCGCGCAGCTCGGGCGCGGACAGGCGGTGCAGGTCGCGCCCCAGCAGTTCCACGGTGCCGGCGCTGGGTGTGTCCAGCGCCATCACCAGCCGCGCCAGCGTGGACTTGCCCGAGCCCGATTCGCCCACCACGCCCAGGCTGCGGCCCGCGGCGACGTCGAAGCTCACGCCCTGCAGCGCGGCCAGCTGCGCGCGCGGCCCCATGAGCCGCGTGCGCGGCAGTGGGTAGTGGCGCCGCAGGTCGCGCACGCGCAGCAGCGGCGTTTCATCACCAAATCGGCCTGTAGCGCCCGTGGATGAAGTACTAGCAGCTATTTTTTCAATAGTATTCATGGCGCTTCTCCCAGGCGGATGCAGCGCGCCTCGTGGTCCGCGCCCAGCGCCACGGCCGGCGGCAGGGCGGCGTGGCAGGCGGCGATGGTGCGCGGGCAGCGCCCGGCAAACGGGCAGCCCGGGGGCAGGTCAGCCAGCTCGGGCACGGTGCCGGCGATGGTGGGCAGGCGCGCGCCGGGCACGCGCGCCGCGCCGAACTGCGGGCGCGCGGCGAACAGGCCCTGGGTGTAGGGATGGGCCTGCGCGCCGAACACGGCGCGCGTGGGGCCGCTCTCCACCACCGTGCCGCCGTACATCACCAGCGTGCGCCGCACGGTCTGCGCGATCACGCCCAGGTCGTGCGATATCAGGACCAGCGCCATGCCGCGCTCGGCCACCAGGCCGCGGATCAGCTCCAGGATCTGGCGCTGCAGCGTCACGTCCAGCGCCGTGGTCGGCTCGTCGGCGAGCAGCAGGTCGGGCCCGCAGGCCAGCGCCATGGCGATGGTGATGCGCTGGCGCTGCCCGCCCGAGAACTGGTGCGGGTAGGCATCGAGGCGCTGCGCCGCCTGGGCGATGCCCACGCGCTCAAGCAGCGCGACGGCCTCGGCGCGCGCCTGGCGCGCCGTCAGGCCCTGGTGCAGGCGCAGCGGCTCGGCCACCTGGCGGCCTATGGAGTGCACGGGGTTGAGCGCCGTCATGGGCTCCTGGAACACCATGGCCATGCGGTTGCCGCGCAGGCGGCACAGCGCCCTGTCGTCCAGGCCCAGCAGCTCCTGCCCGTCGAAGCGGATGCTGCCCGAAGCCTGCGCGCCCTCGGGCAGCAGGCCCATGAGCGCCAGCGCCGTGAGCGACTTGCCGCAGCCCGACTCGCCGATCAGCCCCAGCGTATCGCCGCGCGCGAGCGAGAAGTCCAGCCCGCGCACGGCCAGCGCCCTGCCGCGCCGCGTGGGCAAGCTGATGCGCAGGCCGGAGACTTCGAGCAGCGCCATCGGTCTAGGGCCTGTTAATGCTATGGAAGGGGATCGCGTTGCCTCGCAAAGGGGCTGGATGCAAGGCGGCCCGCGCGCTAGCCAAGGCTGATGCCTTGCAAGCGTGGGCAACGCCGCAGACGGCCCCTTTGCGAGGCAACCCGAAGGGCAGCTCATGACAGCCCGCCCCTCGGCGTTGCGCTCCTTGTGCGTGCGGACGCACGCACTGCGTCGCGCGCCTTGATGGACGGGCTGTCATGAGCTTCGCGACTCCTTCCATAGCATTAACAGGCCCTAGCGCCCCCGGGCTAGGCGCGGGTCCAGCAGGTCGCGCAGGCCGTCGCCCAGCAGGTTCAGGCCCAGCACCGCCAGCGCGATCGCCACGCCGGGCCACACGGCCAGCAGCGGGGCCTGGAACATCAGCGTCTGCGCCTCGGCCAGCATGCGCCCCCAGGAGGGCTGGGGCGGCTGCGTGCCCAGGCCCAGGTACGAGAGTGCCGCCTCGGCCAGTATCGCCAGCGCGAACTGGATCGTGGCCTGCACGATGAGCACCGAGGCGATGTTGGGCAGCACATGCTCGACGGTGATGCGCCACGGCCCCTTGCCGGAAGCGCGCGCGGCCAGGATGAACTCGCGCGCCCACACGGCCCGGGCCGATGCGCGCGTGACGCGCGCGAATGTCGGCACGTAGAAGATGCCTATGGCGATGATGGCGTTGACGATGCCCGGCCCGAACACGGCCGTGAGCATGATGGCCAGCAGCAGCGCCGGAAACGCGAACGTGAAGTCCGCCAGGCGCATCACGGCCTCCTCCACCCAGCCGCCGCGCGCCGCGGCCAGCAGGCCCAGCGCCGCACCCAGCGCCAGGCCTATGCCCACGGCGATCACGCCCACCAGGATGGAGCTGCGCGCGCCCACGAGCAGCAGCGAGGCCACGTCGCGCCCGTAGGCGTCGGTGCCCAGCCAGTGCTGCGCGCCCGGGGGCTGCAGCACGGCGTCCATGGCCATGTCGTACGGCGGCCAAGGCGTCCAGACCAGCGACAGGGCGGCCGCGGCCAGCAGCAGCGCCGTGAGCGCCGCGCCGATCATGAGGCTGCGGTGGCGCAGCGCGCGCCGCCAGAAGCCCGGCGCGGGGGCGGGGGCTGGCAGGGCGCTCATGGGCCGCGGGCCTTCACGCGCGGATCTATGGCCGCGTACAGCAGATCGACCACGAAGTTCACCAGCACCACCATGGCCGCCAGCAGCATCACGCAGTTGCGCACCACGACCAGGTCGCGGTTGGCGATGGACTGGAAGATGAGCCGCCCCAGGCCCGGCAGGTAGAACACGTTCTCCACCACGATGGTGCCGGCCAGCAGGTTGGCGAACTGCAGGCCCATCACCGTGATCACGGGGATCATGGCGTTGCGCAGCACGTGGCCCCAGAGCGCGCCGCGCCGCGTGAGGCCCTTGGCGCGCGCGGTGCGCACGAAGTCTTCGCGCAGCACGTCGAGCACGGCCGAGCGCGTGATGCGCGCCAGGATGGCCGCCTGCACCACGGCCAGCGCCAGGGCCGGCAGCAGCAGCGCCTTGAGTGCCGGCAGGATGCCGCCGCCGCCCTCGACGCTCCAGCCCGGGAAGCCGCCGGCCGAGAACCACTGCAGCTTCACCGAGAACAGCAGGATCAGCAGGATGGCGAACCAGAAGTTGGGAATCGCGATGCCGACCTGCGCCAGCCCCATCACGCCCCAGTCGCCCAGGCGGCCGTGGCGCGCGGCGGCGTACACGCCCGCGGCCAGGGCCAGCGCGCAGGTGAGCAGCATGGACAGCAGGGCCAGCGGAACGGTCAGGGCCAGGCGCTCGGCGATCAGGTCCAGCACCGGCGCGCTGTAGGCGTGGCTGTCGCCCAGCCGCCCCGTGAGCAGGCCGGCCATCCACTGACCGTAGCGCACCAGGGCCGGCTGGTCCAGCCCCAGCTGCGCGGCCAGCGCGGCCACGGCCTCGGGCGCGGCGTCGGGGCCCAGCAGCACCTGGGCCGCGTTGCCCGGCAGCACCTCCAGCACCACGAACACCACGGCCGAGGCGCCCAGCAGCGTCGCGATCAGCGTGACGAGGCGTTGGAGGATGAACGAGGCCATCGGCGGAGCGTGGAGTGGCTATGTATGTGGGGCCCCGCAGCATAGCGGCAAAAACCGCGGCCGCATGCCGGCCATGGAGGCTTGCCCGCGTGCGAGGGCGGATAATCCGGCCATGCCGTTCACCATCCCTAAGGACGCCGCGCCATGGCTCTGATGATCACGGACGAGTGCATCAACTGCGACGTCTGCGAGCCCGAATGCCCCAACCAGGCCATCTCGATGGGCGAGGAGCATTACGAGATCGAGCCGTCCAAATGCACCGAATGCGTGGGGCATTTCGACGAACCCCAGTGCGTGGCCATCTGTCCCGTGGCCTGCATTCCCGTGGATCCTGCCCACAAGGAAGACCGCGAGACGCTGTGGCAGAAGTTCGAGCGCCTGCGCGCGGCGCAGTCTGCCTGATTTTGGTATTTTTGGCCTCTAGGGCTCGTCCAGCAAGCGCTGGCAGCTATCAATAGAGTAGTTAGCCCACACCGCCCTGCGGCGCGGCCGTGGCGGGCCGGGGCGGCTTGGGGCGCGGCGGCTTGGTCGTGTGCACGAGCTGGGTGGCCTTGTCCATGTCGCCGGCCAGCATGGCGGGGTAGGCCTTGAGCGAATGGGCGATGCTGTCCTCGATCAGCGTGCGCTGGTCGGGCGCGGGCTTCTTGAGCACCCAGTTGATCACCTCGGCCCGTGCGCCCGGGTGGCCTATGCCGAGGCGCAGCCGCCAGTAGTCGCCGGTACCCAGCTGGGCGTGGATGTCGCGCAGTCCGTTGTGGCCCGCGTGGCTGCCGCCGCGCTTGAGCTTGGCCTGGCCGGGCGGCAGGTCCAGCTCGTCGTGCACCACGAGGATTTCCTCGGGCGCGATCTTGAAGAACCGCGCCAGGGCCGCCACCGACTTGCCCGACAGGTTCATGAAGGTCTGCGGCTGCAGCAGCCAGACGCCGTGGCCCGCGACGTTCGCGCGCGCCGCCAGGCCGTGGTAGCTGCGCTCGGGCGCCAGCACCACCTTGAGCTCGCGCGCCAGCGCGTCTATCCACCAGAAACCCGCGTTGTGGCGCGTGGCCTCGTACTCCGGGCCGGGATTGCCCAGGCCGACAAACAGTTTGATCATGGCTGCGATTATCCGGCGCCCTCGACACGTCCTGAAACGCCGACGGCCCACGCGAGGGTGGGCCGTCGGGGTGTGTCGCCCCCTGCGGGGCGGCGGGGCGAACCAGTGATTACTTCTTGCCCTTCTTGGCGGGGGCGGCTGCGGGAGCGGGGGCAGCGGAGGCGTCGGCAACCACCTCGGGCAGCTTGATCGACACCAGGGCGGGGTTCTTGTTGGAGCCACGCACCACGATCTTCACGCCGTTCGGGATCTTCAGCGACTGCACGCCCGGGGCCGACTTGGAGGTCAGGCCGCTCAGATCCACCGTGATGAACTCGGGCAGCTGCGAGGGCATGCACATCACGTCCACTTCGTGGATCAGGGGGGTGACGGTGCAGCCTTCTTCCTTCACGGCCGGCGAACCTTCCAGGCCTTCGTAGTGCAGCGGCACCTTCAGGTGCACGCGGGTCTTGTCGTCCACGCGCTGGAAGTCCACGTGCAGCACCTGCTGCTTGAAGGGGTGGTACTGCACGTCGCGCAGCAGTACCTTGGTGACCTGGCCATTGAGTTCCATGTCCAGGATGCTGGAGTGGAAGGCTTCCTTCTTCAGGGCGTGCCACAGGGCGTTGTGATCGACCTCGATCATCTGGGGTTCGGCGGAACCGCCGTAGACGATGCCGGGGGCCTTGCCCGAAATGCGCAGACGGCGGCTCGCACCCGTACCTTGCTTGGCGCGCTCATAAGCGACGAATTGCATGATGAAAACTCCTGATGGGACCGGCCGCGACCAGCCTGGCCCGCTGTTGAAAAAGACCCCATGCCCACCGGGCATGAGGCCTGCTTGGTGTCCCCGGACGGTCAGTCCGAGAACATGCTCGATACCGACTCTCCCTTGGAGATGCGCTGGATCGTCTCGGCGATCAGCGGCGCCACGGAGAGCTGGCGGATCTTTGCGCACCCCTTGGCGGCATCGCTCAAGGGGATGGTATTGGTCACCACGACCTCGTCGAGCGCCGTGCCGTTGGCGATGCGCTCGATGGCGGGGCCGGAAAAGATCGGGTGGGTGCAGTAGGCGTACACCTTCTTGGCGCCGCGCTCCTTGAGCACCTCGGCCGCCTTCACCAGCGTGCCGGCGGTGTCGATCATGTCGTCCATGATCACGCAGTTGCGGCCGTCGATGTCGCCGATGACGTGCATGACCTCGGACACGTTCGCCTTGGGGCGGCGCTTGTCGATGATGGCCAGGTCGGTGCCCAGCTGCTTGGCCAGCGCACGGGCGCGCACCACGCCGCCCACGTCGGGGGAAACGACGATCAGGTTCTCGTACTTCTTCTCGTTCAGGTCGCCCAGCAGCACGGGCGATGCATAGATGTTGTCCACCGGGATGTCGAAGAAGCCCTGGATCTGGTCGGCGTGCAGGTCCATGGTCAGCACGCGGGCCACGCCCACGGCCTGCAGCATGTTGGCCACCACCTTGGCCGAGATCGGCACGCGCGTCGAGCGCGGGCGGCGGTCCTGACGGGCATAGCCGAAGTAGGGGATCACGGCGCTGATGCGCTCCGCCGACGCGCGCTTGAGCGCATCGACCATGATCAGGAGCTCCATCAGGTTCTCGTTCGTCGGCGCGCAGGTGGACTGCACCACGAACACGTCGCGGGCGCGCACGTTCTGCTTGATCTCGACGGTGACCTCTCCGTCGGAGAAGCGGCCCGCATCGACGGCGCCGAGCGTGGTGCCCAGATTCCTGACGATTTCGGTGGCCAGGCCGGGGTTGGCATTGCCCGTGAAAACCAGGAAGTCGGGGGTATTGGTTTGCATGAGCGACTCGGCAGTCTGAATTGAAATCCCGTACGGGAAATGAATAAGGACTTACGCAAACGAGGCAGCGGGTTTGCCGGAATCCGATTTGCGCAAGTCGTATTCGTATGAATTTTGGCAGGGGAGGAAGGACTCGAACCCTCGCATGCCGGAATCAAAATCCGGTGCCTTAACCAACTTGGCGACTCCCCTACGCAGGTCCACCGCCCCTTGAGGCGATCAACCCTTGATCCTCTCATCCAAAGCCCAGTCCGACAGCGGATGAAGCCCTAGATTTTCACACATTTTGACTTGCCATGCAGCGGGTGCATCGTGCAGGTCAATTGCATGCGTTGCTTGCGCAAACACCGCGCTTCCAGAGCCCGTCATCCGACCCCGCAATCCCTTCGATGCCAGCCAGTCGATGGCTTGGTCTATCTCCGGGCACAGGGCCTGAGCAACCGGCTGCAGGTCGTTGCTACCGAACTGGTAGGGCATTGCAGCAAAGCCTTGGATTGTAGCACAGCTGGAATCGCGTTTGAGGGATGGATGCGAAAAAATGGCTTTCGTATCCAGCCCCGCCGCGGGCTTGACCACCGCGAAGCTCGCGTCTGGCAGCTGGTGCTCCAAATCAAGAGGGCGGATTATGTCACCGATTCCCTCGACCCAGGCGTTCCTGCCGCACAAAAAGAAGGGGACGTCGGCGCCCAGGCCGAGGCCGATGGCATGCAGGCGCGCGCGCGGCAGGCCCAGGCCCCACAGCCGGTTGAGCGCCAGCAGCGTGCTGGCCGCGTCGGACGAGCCGCCGCCCATGCCGGCCTGCGCGGGCACGCGCTTGTGCACCCCGATGTGCGCGCCCAGGCCGCACCCGGTGGCCGCTTGCAGCGCGCGGGCCGCGCGCACCACGAGGTCGTCTGCGGGCAGGGGCTGCGTGAGGTCCTCGCGGCTGATGGCGCCGTCGGCGCGCAGCTCGAAGTGCAGGGTGTCGCACCAGTCGATCAGCATGAAGACGGACTGCAGCAGGTGGTAGCCGTCGGGCCGGCGGCCCGTGACGTGCAGGAACAGGTTCAGCTTGGCCGGCGCCGGCACGTCGTACAGGGCTCGCATGTCGTCAAAGGCTCAATGCCACGCGCAGGGTGGTCTGCGGCGCGGGCGTGTGGCGCGTGGCCGTCAGGCGGCCCTGGGCGAGCGCGCTCAGGTCCGCCTGCCAGCCCGAGGCCTGCACCGCCTCGCCCTTGAGCCAGCCGAACAGCGCGGCGATCGGCAGGTCGCTGCCCGTCAGTTCGAGCACCAGCGCCTGCAGCGACGTGGATTGGCGCTGTTCGCCGCCGTTACGCAGCAGCGCGTGCCCGGGCCGCCACTGCAGTTGGGCCATGACGTTGCCCAGCGGGTTGAACAGGGTCAGTTCGCCGGCCTGCGGGCTGCCCTGCAGCTCGAAGCCCGCGCTGAAGGACTGCGCAGAGGCGTCCTCCACCTGCACGGCCAGGCGCCCGCTCCAGTGGTCCGCGGCGGCGCCGGCCGGGCGGGGGGGCTGCGCGCAGGCGCCGAGCAGCGCGAGCGCCAGCCCCGCGAGCAGCAGGCGGCCCCGCGCGGGGCGCGGCGCCGTCAAGGCCGGACCCTCAGGCGCTTGAGCGTGCCCTTGAGCACGTCGTTGTCCTTGTTGATACGCAGGCCCTCGCGCCAGACGGCCAGGGCGCGGTCGCGCTGGCCCAGGCTCCACAGGACCTCGCCGATGTGGGCCGCGATTTCCGCGTCGGGCCGTGTCTTGAAGGCGCGCTCCAGGATGTCCAGCGCCTCCTTGCGGTTGCCCAGGCGGAATTCGACCCAGCCCAGGCTGTCGGTGATGAAGGGGTCGTCGGGCGCGTATTCGAGGGCCTTGACGATGAGCGCCTTGGCTTCCTGCAGGCGCACGCCCCGGTCGGCCAGGGAAAAGCCCAGGGCGTTGAGCGCGTGGTGATGGTCGGGCTGGCGGGCGATGATGGTGCGCAGCAGGCGCTCCATTTCAGCGGTGCGGCCTGCCTTGTCGGCCAGCATGGCTTGGTCGTACACCAGTTCGTTGTCCTGCGGGGCCAGCGCCACGACCTTGCCCTGCAGCTCGTAGGCCTGCTGGTAGTGGCCGGCCTCGCGCAGCAACTGCACCTCGGCCTGGAGCTTGAGCCGCACGTCGTCCGGGCCCTTTTCGGGAATGGCGCGGATCAGGGCGCGCGCTTCGTCAAGCCGGCCCTGGCGCACCAGCAGCGAGGCGTGCCGGCTCTGTACGGCGAGCAGTTGCTCGGCATCGTCGATGCGGGCCAGCCAGGCCTGGGCCTGGGCGAGGTCGCCGCGCTTCTCGGCGATCTGCGACTGCATCAGATAGATCTGCGTCAGCGCGCGCTGGCGCTGCTCGGTGGCGGGGTCCTGCTCCAGCAGCTGCGTGCAGCGCTGCAGGGCGGCCTCGGCCTGATCCAGCTCGCCAGCCTGCAGCTGCAGCGACGCCCGGATCAGCCATGCCTGGGCATTGTCGGGCTGCTCGCGCGTGACGGCATCCACCTGCGCCTGCGCGTCGGCCAGGCGCTGCGATTCCAGCAGCACGCGCGCATAGGCCATGCGCACCTCGGGCAGGGGCTTGCCGGCGAGGTAGCGCGACAGCAGCGCCTCGGCCTCCGGGACCGCGTTCTCCAGCAGCTGCAGCGACAGCATGGCGGCGCCGTCGTCGCCAGGGTTCTGCGCCAGCGCGTTGCCCGCGGCTTCCAGCGCGCGGGCCTTGTCGTCCGCCGCGAGGTACATGCGCCCCACCGTGGTCCAGGCCATGGGGCCTGTGGCGGGGTTGTTGAGTTCTTCCTCCAGCGCTAGCCGCACCACCCGCGCGGCCAGGGCCTTGTCGCCCGCGCGCGCATAGAGCAGGGGCAGGGCGCGGATCGTGGAGACCTTGTCGCGCGCGGACGAGCTCGCCAGCTCCTGGCGCAGTGGCTCGGCGCTGTCGCCAATGCGGTTGAGCGCCACGAGGATGCGCAGCAGGTAGCGGTTGGCATCGCGCGACTGCGGCAGCGCCTCCTTCCAGGCGCGGGCGGCCGCCAGGGCGTATCCCCCGGAGCGCGACTGCAGGGCGATTTCCGTGGCCCGGCGGTACAGCTGCGGATCGCCGCTGCGGCGTGCCGCGTCCAGCATCAGGTTGTAGCCCGTGGCCGGGTCGCCTTCGCTGGTGGTGATTTCGCTGAGCAGCAGTTCGTAGAACAGTTCGGCATTGAGTGCGGCTGTTTCTTCTTCCTGCACGGGTGCGGATGCGGGTTCTGAGGCGCGCTCGCCCGTCTGGGCCAGGGCGGGAAAAATGCAGGCCGCGGCCACGCATGCCAAAGCTGCCGGCCGAATACGACGGAGGGAATGCACCATCAGCCCATAATAATCCATGCTCCTGGGACTTCTTGACGAGTGTTGGCATGCCTGAGCTGCCCGAGGTGGAGGTGACGCGGCGCGGCCTTGCCGATGCGATCGGCGGTGCGACGATACGTGCGGTGGCGCTGGGCAAATCCCTGCGCTGGCCGCTGGGCCTGGCGCCCGGGGAACTGGCCGGGCAGCGGGTTCTGGCCGTGCGCCGGCGCGGCAAGTATCTGCTGCTGGATCTGCAGCAGGGCCTGCTGCTGATCCACCTGGGCATGTCGGGCAGCCTGCGCTTTGCCCACGGCCTGCCGCAGCGCGGCCCGCACGACCACTTCGACATGGAGACGGACCGCGGTACCCTGCGGCTGCACGATCCGCGCCGCTTCGGCGCCGTGGTCTGGGCGGCCGGCGAGGACGACC
The DNA here is from genome assembly GCF_000204645.1 of Alicycliphilus denitrificans K601. Classification (NCBI taxonomy): domain Bacteria; kingdom Pseudomonadati; phylum Pseudomonadota; class Betaproteobacteria; order Burkholderiales; family Comamonadaceae; genus Alicycliphilus; species Alicycliphilus denitrificans. The sequence continues at coordinate 992,316 of NC_015422.1, forward strand.
CGCAGGCGCGCAAGCTGCTCGGGACCCTGGGGGTGGAGCCGCTGGGCGAGGATTTCGATTTCCAGGCCTTTCATGCGGCTCTGCGCGCCAGCCGCATGCCCATCAAGCAGCTGCTGCTGGCGGGCCGGGTGGTCGTCGGCGTGGGCAACATCTACGCGTGCGAGGTGCTGTTTCTGGCCCGCATCCGGCCGACGATGCGGGCCAGCGCCATAGGCTCGCAGCGCGCGCGGCGCCTGCATGGCGCGATCCGCGAGGTGCTGGCGCGGGCCGTGGAGCGCGGCGGCAGCACGCTGCGGGACTTCTCTGGCGTCGACGGCAATGCCGGGCATTTCCAGGCTGAGGCCAACGTCTATGGGCGCGAGGGCCTGCCCTGCAGGCAATGCGGCACACCCGTGCGCCTGCTGCGCCAGGGGCAGCGAAGCACTTACTTCTGTCCGAACTGCCAGCGGTCCTAGGCGAGCCGATGCTAGTATTGCGCCGTCCCGCCCCCCGTCTGGGCGCACGCATTGATATCCGGGAGCACAGTGGGATCCTCATTCAACGAACGGTTTGACCAGCATGGTGCGTGGCGGCGTGCGTTTGCGCAGCAGCTCAAGCGGCTCGGCCAATGGATGGGGGCGCACGATCTCATGGACGCCGCCGTCGGCGAGCGCCTGCAGCGCCTGGAGGAGCAGGTCCGCAGCGACAAGGTGACGGTCGCGTTCGTGGGCGAGTTCTCGCGCGGCAAGTCCGAGCTCATCAACGCCATCTTCTTCGCCGGCTACGGGCGGCGTATCATGCCCGCGACCGCCGGGCGCACCACCATGTGCCCCACGGAGCTGGGCTACGAGGGCGGCACGGCGCCCAGCCTGCGCCTGCTGCCCATAGAGACGCGCATGCAGCCGCTGGGGCTGGCCGAGTGGCGGCTCAAGCCCGATCTCTGGGTCAACGTGGCCCTGGACATGGACGACCCCGCGCAGATGGCTCAGGCCCTGGAAAAGGTGTCCGAGGTGCGCCGCGTATCCGTGGACGAGGCGCGGGCGCTGGGCTTTTGGAGCGACGAGGCGGGCGACGAGAACCCCAGGCGGGACGCGGGCGGCATGGTGTCGGTGCCGATGTGGCGGCACGCCGTCATCAACTTCCCCCATCCTTTGCTCAGGCAGGGACTGGTGATCCTGGACACGCCAGGGCTCAACGCCGTGGGCGTGGAGCCTGAGCTCACCATCAACCTCATCGCGCAGGCGCATGCGGTGGTGTTTCTCCTGGGCGCGGACACCGGCGTGACGCGCTCGGACCTGGCCATCTGGCGCGACCACCTGGGCGGGGCCGAGGATGCGTTCGACGCGCGGCTCGTGGTGCTCAACAAGATCGATACGCTGTGGGACCAGCTCAATTCGCCCGCCCAGGTGCAGGCGCAGCTGGAGCGCCAGCGCCACACGGTCACCGAGGTGCTGGGTGTGCCGCTGGGCCAGGTGGTGGCCGTCTCCGCGCAGAAGGGCCTGGTGGCCAAGATCAACTGCGACGACGACCTGCTGGAGGCCAGCGGCCTGCCGCAGCTGGAAGTGGCGCTGGGCACGGGCATCATGGGGCGGCGCCAGTCCATACTGCGGGCCGCGGTGGCCGGTGGCGTGACGGGCCTGCGCAACGAGGCCCGGCGTGTGATCAACATCCGCCGCCGCGACCTGGACGACCAGATGCTGGAGCTGCGCAGCCTGCGCGGCAAGAACGCGTCGGTGATCGATGCCATGCGCGGGCGCATCGAGCAGGAGCAGCAGGAGTTCGAGGCCTGCACGGCCCGCATCCAGGCCGTGCGCGCCGTGCACCTGAAGATGCTGCGCGAGCTGTTCCACCAACTCGGCCCCCGCGCGCTGAAGGCGCAGCTGGCGCCGCTGACCGAGGCGCTCGAATCCTCGGGGCTCAAGCTGGGCGTGCGCAAGGCGTATGGCGAGACCTTTGCGAGCGTGCGCGCCGCCATGGAGGCGGCCCAGGCCACGGGCGGCGAGATCCAGGCCATGCTGGGCGGCACCTTCCGCCAGCTCAACACCGAATTCGGCTTCTCGCTGCAGGTGCCGGTTGCTGCGCAACTGGGTGCCTACGTGCGGGAGATAGCGGCCATCGAGCAGCGCCACCTGCAGTACGTGGGCATGGGCAACGTGCTGCGCCTGGCGCGGCCGGAGTTCACGCAGCGCCTGCTGCGCGCGCTGGGCCTGCGCCTGCGCACGGTGTTCGAGGCCGCGGCCAATGAGCTGGAGATGTGGAGCAAGACGGCCACGGCGCAGCTCGACGCGCAGCTGCGCGAGCGCAAGCGCAGCTTCGAGCGGCGCATCGAGGCGGTCAACCGCATCCGGCAGGCGGCCAGCGGCCTGGTGGAGCGCATCGCCGAGATCGAGGCCGCCGAGGAGAATCTGGCCGAGCTGGAGCTGCGCCTGTCCGAGCTCACGGACGAGCTCGTGCAGCAGCCGGGCGTGGAGGAGGACCTGCCCGTGCCGGACATTCCCGAGACCGCGCCCCAGCCCCTGACGCCCGCATGACGCAGCCGCCGGTGGAGATCGCGGCGCAGGTCGTGCGCTGGCAGGCCGGGCATGGGCGCAACCATCTGCCCTGGCAGAACACGCGCGACGCCTACCGCGTATGGCTGTCCGAGATCATGCTGCAGCAGACCCAGGTGGCCACGGTGCTGGAGTACTACGCGCGCTTCCTGGCGCGCTTTCCCGACGTGGTTCAGCTGGCCGCGGCGCCGCAGGACGAGGTGCTGGCCCTGTGGAGCGGCCTGGGCTACTACAGCCGCGCGCGCAACCTGCACCGCTGCGCGCAGATCGTGGTGCAGCAGCATGGCGGCCGGTTCCCGCGCACAGTGCCCGAGCTGGCCGCCCTGCCGGGCATAGGCCGCTCCACGGCGGGCGCGATCGCCGCGTTCTGCTTCGGCGAGCGCGCGGCCATCCTGGACGCCAACGTACGGCGCGTGCTCACGCGGGTGCTGGGCTTCCGTGCCGACCTGGCCGAGGCGAAGAACGAGCGCGAGCTGTGGCGCCTGGCCGAGGCGCTGCTGCCCAAGGGCGACCTGCACGCCGCCATGCCGCGCTACACCCAGGGCCTGATGGACCTGGGGGCCGGCATCTGCCTGCCCCGCAACCCGAGCTGCATGCTGTGTCCGCTGCAGAACGTCTGCGTGGCGCGGCGCGACGGCAATCCGCAGGACTACCCGGTGCGCACGCGCAAGCTCAAGCGCAGCGCGCAGGCCTGGTGGCTGCTGCTGCGCCAGGACGGGGCGGGTCGCCTGTGGCTGGAGCGCCGCCCGTCCGCGGGCATATGGGCCGGGCTGTACTGCCCGCCGGTCTACGCCAGCCGCGCCGAGCTGGACACGGCCCTGCCCCCGCCGGCCGCGGGCGCGGCCGAGGACCTGCCGCCGTTCATCCATGTGCTGACGCATCGCGACCTGCACCTGCACCCGGTGCTGGCGCGCGGCGTCGGGGCGGTGGCGGACCCGCACTGCGCCGAGGCGCAGCAGGCCGGCTGGTTCACGCCGGCGCAGTGCCTGGAACTGGGGCTGCCCGCGCCCGTGCGCAGGCTGATCGACGCGCTCTAAGGGCTATCGAAAACGATAGCGTCTACCGCACGGCGTGCAAGGTTTCCAGATGTTCTCATTGCTGAAAATAAGGAGTGGCGGGCGGTGGCAGCTATTCATTGAATAGCGATGCTTCAAATGCCGTCGAGCTCGCGGTGCCGGCGCAGCGTGTTCCAGCGGCCGGTGAAGCGCTCGGCCAGCTGCTCCACCAAGTATACGGAGCGGTGCTGCCCGCCCGTGCAGCCTACGGCCACCGTGACGTAGCTGCGGTGGTTTTGCGCCAGGGCATCGAGCCAATGCTCCAGGAACTGCGTGATGTGCGAGAGCATCAGCGCCACCTCGGGCTGCTGGCGCAGGTATTCGGCCACGGGCGCGTCCTTGCCGGTGAGCGGGCGCAGCGCGGGCTCGTAGTGCGGGTTGGGCAGCATGCGCACGTCGAAGACGTAGTCCGAATCGAACGGCAGCCCGCGCTTGAAGGCGAACGACTGGAACACCAGAGTGAGCTGGCTGGGCGGGACGGCCAGCAGGTCCTTCACGTAGCTCAGCAGTTGCGACGGGCGCAGGGTGCTGGTGTCTATGACGTGGGATTGCGCGCGCAGCTCGGCCAGCAACTCGCGCTCCAGCTCAATGGTCTGCACCAGCGCGCGCCGGCCCTCGATCAGCTCGTCCTGGGACAGCGGGTGGCGCCGGCGCGTTTCGGAAAAGCGTCGCACCAGCGTGCCGGTGGTGGCGTCCAGGAACAGCGAGCGCACCTGCACGCCCTGCTCGCGCAGGCGGTCGAGCTGCTGGGGCACCAGCGGCAGGGCGGTGGCGCTGCGCACGTCCATGGCCACGGCGACGCGGTGGCCGTGGTGCGCGTGCTCCAGCGCGACGAACGAGGCCAGCAGCTCCGGCGGCAGGTTGTCCACGCAGTAGTAGCCCGCGTCCTCCAGCGCGTGCAGGGCCACGGACTTTCCCGAGCCGGACATGCCGGTGATGACGACGACTTCCAGTGACATGGTTCTCAACCCGCTGCGGTGGCGGCACGCGCGCCGTCGAGCATCTCGCGGGCATGTGCCAGGGTGGTGGGGGACTGCTGCTGCCCGCCCAGCATGCGGGCGACTTCCGCCACGCGCTCATCGGCGCCGGCGGTCGCCACGGCGCTGGTCGTGCCCTCGGCGTGGCGGTGCTTGGAGACGATCAGGTGGTGGTTCGCGCAGGCCGCCACCTGGGGCAGGTGGGTGACGGCCAGCACCTGGCGCTCGCGTCCGAGCTGCTGCATCAGTCGGCCGACGGTTTCGGCCACGGCGCCGCCCACGCCCGAGTCCACCTCGTCGAAGATCAGCGTGGGCGCCTCGCCCAGCGCGCTGGTGGCGACCGAGATGGCCAGCGCGATGCGCGAAAGCTCACCGCCCGAGGCCACCTTGCCCACGGGGCGCGGCGTCATGCCCGGGTGGCTGCTGACCAAGAAGGCCACCTGGTCCACGCCGTGCGGGCCGGGCTCGGTCGCCTTGTCCACCTGCACCTCGAAGCGTCCGCCCGTCATGCCCAGGCCCTGCATGGCCTGGGTGATGGCCTGCGCCAGTTTCGGGGCGGCCCTGGCGCGCTTTTGCGACAGTGCGCGCGCGGCCTTGTGGTAGGCGGCGGCCTGGGCCTGCTCGGCTGCCTCGAGCGCGGCCAGGTCGGCGGCGTCGTCCAGGCGGCGCAGCGACTCCTTCCAGCCGTCGAGCAGAGCCGGCAGCTCGGACGGCGTGCGCTTGTAGCGGCGCGCCAGCTGCATCCACTGAGACAGGCGCGCGTCGAGCCGCTCCAGCGCATCGGGGTCGGGTTCGGCATGGCGCAGATAGCCCTGCAGCGAATGCGCCACGTCGTCCGCCTGGGCGATGCACGAGGCCAGCACCTCGTTCATCGCGCGAAAGTCCTCGTGGATGTGCTCGTACGCCTGCAGCAGGTGCTGCGCCTGTGCCAGCGCGGCCAGCGCGCCGCCGGCCTCGTCGTCCTGCAGCGCGGACAGCGCGCCCTGGGCGTTGTCGAGCAGGGCCTGGGCGTTGGACAGGCGCGCGTGCTCGGCGTTGAGCTCGTCCCATTCGCCCTCGCGCGGCGCGAGCCTGTCCACCTCGCCGATCTGCCACTGCAGGCGCTCGCGCTCCTGCTGCAGCGTGTCCTGCGCCTCGCGCGCATGGGCCAGCGCCTTCTGCGCGTCGCGCCAGGCGGTCCACAGCGCGGCCAGCGGCTCGGCCTGCGCGCCGGCGTAGGCGTCGAGCAGGCCGCGCACGGCGTCGGGCCGCGTCAGGCTCTGCCAGGCATGCTGGCCGTGGATGTCCAGCAGGTGCTCGCCCAGGGCGCGCATCTGCGCGGCCGTGGCCGGTATGCCGTTGATCCACGCGCGGCTCTTGCCCTGCAGGTCCACGGTGCGGCGCAGCAGCAGCGCGCCGTCGTGTGCAATGCCGGCCTCTTCCAGCCAGGCGCCGAGAGCGGCCGTGCCGGCGTCGAACTCGGCGCAGATGTCGGCGCGCTGCGCGCCCTCGCGTATCACGCCGGTGTCGGCGCGCGCGCCCAGCAGCAGCTGCAAGGCGTCGATCAGGATGGACTTGCCCGCGCCGGTCTCGCCGGTCAGCACCGTGAAGCCGGCGTGCAGGTCCAGGTCCAGCGCCTGCACGATCACGAAGTCGCGCAGCGCGATCCGTCTCAGGGCCATGGTCAGGAGCCTCCCTCGTTCCAGCGCAGCTTCCTGCGCAGGGTGGCGAAGAAGCTCCAGCCGCGTGGGTGCAGGAAACACACGCGGTGGGCCGAGCGCCGCACCAGCACGCGGTCGCCATGCTGCAGCGAGGCCAGCGACTGCATGTCGAAGTTGGCGCTGATGTCGCGCCCGCCCGCCACCTCGATGGCGATCTCGGTGGCGTCGGACAGCACGATGGGGCGGTTGGACAGCGTGTGCGGCGCGATGGGCACCAGCACCCAGCCCGGGATCGACGGGTGCAGCATGGGCCCGCCGGCCGACAGCGCATAGGCCGTGGAGCCCGTGGGCGAGGCGACGATGAGGCCGTCGGCGCGCTGGTTGGAGACGAACACGCCGTCCACCTCCACCCGCAGCTCCACCATGCCCGAGGTGGAGCCGCGGTTGACCACCACGTCGTTGAGGGCCAGCGCCTCGAAGACGGATTCCCCGCCGCGCTCCACGCGCGCCTGCATCAGCGGGCGCACGTCCTCCTCGTAGTCGCCGTGCAGTATGGGGGTGAGGACGTCCTGGTAGCCCTGCAGCGGAATGTCGGTGATGAAGCCCAGCCGCCCCTGGTTGATGCCCACCAGCGGCGTGCCGTAGGCGGCCAGCTTGCGGCCCACGCCGAGCATGGTGCCGTCGCCCCCCACGACCACGCACAGGTCGCAATGCTGGCCGATGCCGTCCACGTCCAGCGTGTGGTAGCCGGTAAGGCCGGTGCTCGCCGCCGTCTCGGTCTCCAGCGTCGGCTCGCACTCCTGCTGGGCGATGAACCGGGCGATGCTCTCGATGATCTGCCGCGAATTGCCCGACGCCGAGCCGGCAACGGGTACCTGGTATTTGCCTATGACGGCCACGCGACGGAAGATGGGCTTCATGCAGAAATTACATCATTAAAATGGTCCGATGCTTGATGACCGCTCCAAGTTGTTGCTCAAGGCCTTGGTCGAGCGCTACATCGCCGACGGGCAGCCGGTGGGCTCCAGGACCCTGTCGCGGGCATCGGGCCTCGAATTGTCGCCCGCCACCATCCGCAACGTGATGGCAGACCTGGAGGATCTGGGGCTTATCGCCAGTCCCCACACCTCGGCTGGCCGCGTGCCTACGGCCAAGGGGTACCGGCTCTTCGTGGACACCATGCTCACCGTGCAGCAGGAGCAGCTGCCGGCCCTGCAGATCAAGCCCGAGCAGCCGCAGAAGGTGATCGCCAACGCGGCGCACCTGCTGTCCAGCCTGTCGCAGTTCGTGGGCGTGGTCATGGCGCCGCGCCGCACCTCGGTGTTCCGGCACATCGAGTTCCTGCGGCTGTCGGAGCGGCGGCTGCTGGTGATCATCGTCTCGCCCGACGGTGACGTGCAGAACCGCGTGCTCTTCACCGAGTCCGACTACACCCAGTCTCAGCTGGTGGAGGCGGCCAACTTCCTCAACGCCCACTACGCGGGCCTGGCCATGGAGCAGGTGCGCGAGCGGCTCAGGCTGGAGGTGGACAAGCTGCGCGGCGAGATCGCGGCGCTGATGCAGGCTGCGGTGAACGCTGGCTCGCAGGCACTGTCCGAGTCGCAGGAAGAGGTCGTCTTCTCAGGCGAGCGCAACCTGCTGGCCGTGAGCGACTTCTCCGGCGACATGGGCCACCTGCGCCGGGCGTTCGACCTGTTCGAGCAGAAGACCCAGATCCTGCGGCTGCTGGACATCTCCAGCCGCGCCGAGGGCGTGCGCATTTTCATCGGCGGCGAGAGCCAGGTCGTGCCCTTCGAGGAACTGTCCGTGGTGAGCGCGCCGTACGAGGTCGACGGCCAGGTGGTCGGCACGCTGGGCGTGATAGGCCCCACGCGCATGCCCTACGACCGCATGATCCAGATCGTGGACATCACCTCCAAACTGGTGTCCAACGCCCTGAGCCACCACAAGTAGCACATACAATAGCCGCCGCTGTCCCGCCGACGAGGCGCTGGTGGCGCATCCCGGGGCGTTAGCTCAGTTGGTTAGAGCAGAGGACTCATAATCCTTTGGTCGTTGGTTCAAGTCCAACACGCCCTACCAGTAATTATAAGGAAAGTCTGCTATCTTAATGATAGTAGGCTTTTTGTTTTTTGGTGTAATGTAGCCGCTGTGTAGCCACTGACAACATGCTTCTGGGCCAGAGTCAGACTTTGCTGTGATAGCTCGCCGCTGGCGAACCGGAGCTGTCCACGGACGTCGCTCAATTGGGCATTTGAACCTGATGCTGTTCGCAGTCATAGATGCCGTGGATATGGTGTATTTGCTGTCCGTCCGGCATCACCGCCAGCTTTCGTTTGACTTTTCCCGGCTATGGCCGGGTGACAGCACAAGAACTAAACAATGACCATCACTCTCGAAGCCCTCCTCAAAGACAGCGCCTACAAGCTGGGGCAATTCAAGCCCGCGCACATCAATGCGCTGCAAGCCGCTATCTCACTCAAGGACACGGCTAAAAAGCTCACGCCTTACGTCACCTGCCTGGTGCGCGGCAAGCCCGTCAAGCTCACGCCCGAGGAAGCAGTCCGACAGCTCTACGTCATGGTTTTGCGCGACGACCTGGGCTACCCGGTAAAGCGCATGCAGCTGGAATACGAAGTGACCTTTGGCCGCGAGAAGAAGCGCGCCGATATCTGCATTTTCGACAAAGACAAGACCGATACGCCCTATATCCTCATCGAGGTAAAGAAACCGAAGCTCAAGGATGGCAAGGAGCAGCTCAAGAGCTACTGTCATGCCACCGGCGCCCCCATGGGCGTGTGGACCAATGGTGACCTGAACCGCCCCGGCTTTCAAGGAGGCCGATTGGTTTAAGTTGACACCTCTGTCGAGGTGTCGCTGACGGCGAGTTGCCTCCAGTAGTTTGCCTCAGCTTCTGCCGGAGGGATGCCCCCAATCGGCGTGAGCAGTCGGACGTGATTGAACCAGTGCACCCACTGCAGGGTGGCCAGCTCCACGGATTCCCTGGTCTTCCAGGGTCCCCGGCGGTGAATCAGCTCGGCCTTGTACAGCCCGTTGATGGTCTCGGCCAGTGCGTTGTCGTAGCTGTCACCCCGGCTGCCCACTGATGGCTGGATACCCGCCTGGTCCAAGCGTTCGGTGTAGCGTATGGAAACGTATTGACTGCCCCTGTCGGAATGGTGCGTCAAGGCATGGGCTGCTGGCTGGCGGTCATACAGCGCCTGCTCCAGCGCATCCAGCACGAAGTCCGTTTGCATGCTGCGGCTGACCCGCCAGCCCACGATGCGCCGGGCGTACACGTCCACCACGAAGGCCACGTACAACCAGCCCTGCCAGGTGGAGACGTAGGTGAAGTCCGACACCCACAGCTCGTTGGGCCGGCTGGCCTTGAATTGCCGGTTGACGTGGTCCAGCGGGCACGGTGCCGATGTGTCCGGCGTGGTGGTGCGCACTGTCTTGCCACGGCGTGCTCCTTGCAAGCCCATGGCACGCATCAGGCGCTCGACCGTGCAGCGCGCCACTGCGATGCCCTCGCGGTTCATCTGCAGCCAGACCTTATCGGCCCCGTAGACCTGCCAGTTGGCGTGCCACACGCGCTGGATGTCGGCTTTCAAACCCTCGTCACGCTGGACGCGTTGACTGCGCAGTTGCGGGTTGCGTTGCCGGGCTGCGTGGCGCCAGTAACACGACGGGGCCATCTGCAGCACCCGGCAGATGGGCTCGACCCCGTAGTCATCACGGTGGCGGTCGATGTAGTTCTTCAAGACTTCAATCGGCGGTCGAGCTCCGCCTGCGCGAAAAACGCGCTGGCCGTCTTCAGGATGTCGTTGGCCCGGCGCAGCTCTTTGACCTCACGCTCCAGTTCCTTGATGCGCTGGGCGTCTGCCGTGGTGGTGCCGGGGCGCTGGCCGCTGTCGACCTCGGCCTTCTTGACCCAGTCATTCAAGGTCTGCGGCACGCAGCCAATCTTGGGCGCAATCGATTCAATGGCTGCCCACAGCGACGGGTAGTCGGCTCGGTGCTCCTGCACCATGCGAACGGCGCGCTCGCGGACTTCCGGGGAGAACTTCGGTGACTTGTTCATGGCTCCATCTTCTCAAGAGTTGGTGCCTCCTCGAAATCCGGGGCTGTTCACGCCGAACAGAGAGTCGCAGTGACAGGTCAGCTTTCCTTTGACATAAGACATCTGAGATGTGGGAGCGGACGTCGATGGCCTTCATCACCATGCCGTAGGGGCAGAGTCTGCACCAGGCTCGACATCATTGCGACGCCCCCCAAAGAGGCTGCGATTGGGGACAGCAGACGCAACAGTGTTGTTACTCTAATAGCGCTCAATTTGCCACAGTGCTTCGTGATCTATGCCACATCGCATGCGCGTCGATGCGCACCAGCATTGCAGCCTGCAGCGCATCTACCCGCGCCTGTGTTTCTGCCAGGCGAGCCTGCCGCAGACTGCGCAGGGACAGCAGGTATTCGCCGAGCGAAGCTTCGCCCAGTTCCCACGCCCGGCGCGTGCGGGTGTTGGATGCGGTCTGTGCGGCCAGCGCCTGCTGGTGCGACTGCCACTGTGCACATTTACTTTGCGCGGCTTGGACGGCAAGCCATGCACCTTGCTCTATGGCGCGCCGCACATCGGCCGCCTCGGCTTCGGCGGCTGCGGCATTGGCGCTCTCCGTGGCGGCCCGGGCACTGCGGTAGTCCATGCCGAAGGGAACGGAAAGCACTAACCCCACGACGCGTTCGGTGCCGCCACGATCGGACAGGACGCGCACGCCCACGGTAGGGTCTGGCGTACGTTCGGCGCGCGTGCGTTCGGCCACTTTCAACAGGCGCGTAGTTTCGCCGTTGGCCATCGCGATCTCGGCGCTTTCCTGGACGATGCGCGCCTGCCAGGCCTGCGGGCTGTCGGGCAACTCTTGAGGCTCGGGCAATGCCGCCGCAGCGAGGGGCACGGTGATTTCCGGGAACCCCAGGGCCAAGGCCTGCCGGGCCGCCAGCGCCGCGTCGCGCGCCATCAGGGTCTGCGCGGCCTGGGTTGCGAGCTCGGCGTCCAGCACGTCCATCTCGCGCCGTGCTGCATCGCCCAGGGCCACGCGGCGGACCAGGACGTCGCGTTCGCGAGAGAGTAGTTGATCCTGCGCCGCGGTCTCTTCGGCCACGGCGCTGCTGCGCAGCCAGCCCATCCAGGCATCGAGCAGGCGGCGGGCCACTTGGTGTTCGGCATCTTCCAGACGCAGGTCGGCCACGCTGCGGGTGCTACTGCCGATCTCCCGGTCCAGCCGGGCCTTGTCGGGCAAACGGATCGTGCGGCTGATGCCCAGTTCCCATTCGTTGTAGCTGCGCTGCTCGTTGGGGACATAGCGGCGCTGGAAGCCCGAATTGGCCTGGAATTCATGGCTGCCTACATCCAGGGCATGCTGGGTAGCTGCGGCAGCCCGCACGCGCTCGGCCGCCGCGCGCACGGCGGGCTGCGACTGCAGGGCTGCGTGGACTTGGGCCGACGAGGGGAGCCAACCAGGCGCGGGTTCCTGTGCCAGCGTAAACCAGGGAATGCAGGCCAGCGCCGCTGCCGCACAAGGAAAGAGAAACTTCATACCAGCCGCCCCATCGCCATGACAGGCTCCATCCACCAGCGCACGTCGTTGGATGCGATGCGCTGGCGCAGTGCGGCCAGAAGACTGTCTACACGCTCGCGCTCGATCACGACCCACAGCACACGGCGATCAATGCGGCCACGTACCTGCTCGCGGATGGATGCGTGCGTGAAGTCGCTGCTGTGCCCCTCGGCGTGCAGCAGGGTAAAGCCAGGCAGCGTGATGTCGGTCATCAGGGTGCCCGTCACGGCGTCTTCCAGCGCTGGGGGGAACACCAGGTTCAGTCGTATCCATTCAGCGCCTTGCTCGTCATGTGGCGCATTCATTTCCGTGTTCATGCAGTCCCTCCTTTCATCGTTTGACCGAAGCGCCGGTACAACACCGGTAGCAGCACCAGCGTGAGCGCGGTGGAACTGACCAGCCCACCGATCACCACGATAGCCAGCGGGCGCTGGATCTCCGAGCCCGGTCCGGTGGACAGCAGCAGGGGCACCAGGCCAAAGGCAGTGATGGAGGCGGTCATCAACACCGGGCGCAGGCGGCGCAGCGAGCCTTCGCGCACCACCTGATCCATGGGCAAGCCCAGCGCGTGCAAATGGTTGAAGTGTGTGACCAGCACCAGCCCGTTGAGCACGGCAATGCCCAGAAGGGCAATGAAGCCCACCGATGCGGGCACCGACAGGTATTGCCCCGACATCCATAGCGCGGCCATGCCACCGACCAGAGCGAAAGGCACGTTGCCCAGGATCAGCACGGCTTGGCGCGTGGAGCCGAAGGTCATGAACAGCACGAAGAAGATCAGCGCCAACGAGACCGGCACCACCAGACCCAGCCGGGCAGCGGCGCGCTGCTGGTTCTCGAACTGGCCGCCCCATTCCAGCCGGTAGCCTGCGGGCAGGGAGACATCGCGCGCCACGACAGCTCGGGCCTCATCCACGAAGCCCACCAGATCACGCCCGCTCACCATGGACTGGATCAGCGCGAAGCGCGAGCCACTCTCGCGCCGCACCAGCACCGGGCCTTGGGTGGTGGTGATGGCTGCCAGCGACGTGAGGGGGATGTCGCCAGAGCCGGCTGCGCCGCTGCGGGCCAACCGCAAGTCCTTGAATCGCTCGGCGGAACCGCGTAGCGGCGCATCGCCCCGTACCACGATGGGCGTGCGCCGGTTGGCCTCGATCACCATGCCCGCAGGAACGCCTTCGAGTTGCGCACGCAACTCGTCCTGCACGGCTGCCACCGCCAGGCCCGCGCGGCCGCTGGCCTGAGCGTCCACCTTCACTTGCAGGTACTCGACATGGTCGCTGGCCTGCGTCAGCACGTCGCGTGCGCCGGGGACTTTCTCGACGCTGGCGGCGATGCGCACGGCCAGTTCGCCCAAGGTGTTCAGGTCCGGGCCGAAGAGCTTGATGGCCACGTCGCCACGGCTGCCGGTGAGCATTTCGGAGACGCGCATCTCGATAGGCTGGGTGAAACCGAAATCCAGGCCGGGGAAGGCTGCCATCACCTTACGGATTTCTTCGCCCAGCGCTTCCTTGTCCATGCGCCATGTCTTGCGGTCGCCAAGCTGCATGAACATGTCGGTTTCGTTCAATCCCATGGGGTCGAGCCCTAGTTCGTCCGAGCCAACGCGGGCGATGCTGTGCTGGACTTCGGGGACTTTTTCCAGGATGGCTTTCTGCACCGCCAGGTCGATGTCGCGCGAGCGGTTCAACCCGATAGAGGGCGGCTTTTGCAATTGCAGCAGGATGTCGCCCTCATCCATCGTCGGCATGAAAGCCTTGCCGGTACCCAGGTAGGCCAACACACCCAACACCAGGGCAGCCAGCGCCATGGCTGTGGCTCGCAGTGGATGGGCCAGCGCTGCATCCAGCATCGGGCGATACAGGCGCAACGCGCCGCGCATCACCCAGGGCTCGCGATGCGCATGCTCCTCGAGCAGTAGCGATGACAGCACGGGCACCAACGTCAGCGACAACAGCAACGAGACACCCAACGCGAACACGATGGTCAGCGCCACGGGCGCGAACAACTTGCCTTCCAGCCCCTGCAAGGCCAGCAGCGGCACGAAGGTCAGACAGATGATGAGGATGCCCGAGGCCACGGGCAAGGCCACCTCGCGCGCGGCAGCGAAAACGCGGTGCAAGCGTGGTAGTTGCGCCCCGTCGGCGTGCGGGTCGAGACGGCTTACGGCGTTCTCCACTACAACCACCGCCGCATCGACCAGCATGCCGATGGCGATGGCCAGCCCGCCCAGGCTCATCAAGTTGGCGCTCATGCCCGCAACACGCATCAGCAGGAAGGTGCCCAGCGCGGCCAACGGCACCATCAGCGCCACGACCAGCGCCGCGCGCAACTCGCCCAGAAAAAGCAGCAGCAGCACGACAACCAGCACTGTCGCTTCGAGCAATGCGCTTTCCACCGTGCCCACCGCGCGCTGGATGAGCGTACTGCGGTCGTAGAAGGGCACTACCTTCACGCCCGGCGGCAGGCTAGGCGCAATACTGTTCATTTAATTAATAATTGGGTGCGGCTGATGTGCCTGATGCAGTACGGCGCCGCGATGACGCACGTTGTAGTTGCTCATCTTGCGTTTGACGCCCCGGGGATTGAGACGACCTCGGCTGCACACGGCCTTGCCGCTGGCGATCTCAACGAGTAGCGCATCGCGCCAGCCTGCGAGGCGCTCAGGGGGGAATGGCCGCAGCTTGCGGCATCTTGCGTTTGATCACGCGCACAGCGTGCACGAAACTCAAGCGATCCGGATCCAACCCGTTGTTCCAGGCCGCCTGGGCCATGAGCTGTCGGATCGCAAAATGCGCCAGCAGCAGCCCCCACAACTCCTGCTGCACCAACTCAGGCGTCTTGCTGCGCAGCACCGTGCTGCTGCCGCGCAGATGGGTCTTGAACTCATCAAGCACACTCTCGATCTCCCAGCGCTCGTGGTACAGCGCTGCCAGCTCTTGTGCCGGTGCCTGATCGGGGTCCAGGATATTGGTCACCAAACGGTAGCTATCCTGCGCAGGCGTGGCCGAGTCCTGCAGCGTGTAGTCAATGACCCGCACCACTTGTCCGTTGCGGCGTTGGCGGTCTTCGCTGCTGAAGAGGGTGCTCAGGTAGGAGCCGTCTTGAAGTCTTTGCTGCACCGGCAGCCTCATAGTGGATTTGACGCGCCAAGCCAACTTGGCACCACTGGCGCAAGCAATTTGCCAGAGCTTGAAGCTGTAAAACCCCCGATCAGCGAGCACCAGCATGTCCGGCTGCAGGTGCGAGGCCAGCAAGGGCTCGGCCATCGTTTGTTCGCCCTGAGCGTATGGCCCCATCTGCGCTGCCGTCACCACATGGGTGCCACACTCCACCAGACCCACCAGCCTGGCCTGCGGGAAGGCGCTTTGCCCGCGTGAGGACGAGGGGTAGCCAAAGAATTCCGCATTGGTGCGCTCATCGGCGACATCCATGGTGCTGCCATCGATGGCCATCACGCGCCAGTCACGATACCAGGCACCTGTGAGATCCCGGGATGCCACGGGTCGCAGCACCCGCTGCGCCAGTTGCTGCATCACTTCAGGGCCCAGCCGTGTGCGCGCCTGCGAGATGGCCGATTTACTGGCCTGGATGGTCTGACCCTGCCCCTGGGGGCCGCCGAGCCAGTGCAGGCCTTCGCAGACCACGCGCAACACCTCCTCCAGCGGCGCTTCGCGCCACAGCGCCAAGGCCATGACGTAGTACACCACCGCAGGTGCGGGCAAGAGCCGCTGGCGCTGACTGGCGCGTCCCGTCTGGGCCAGCACCTCTTCAATCAATGGACGTGGACACACGCTGGCCAGTACGCCAGCACTGATCAAGTGCGCTACATCAATGTGGGCCGCTACGGCCTTGCGTGTCCTTGCCATCGTTCCAATGCTGGGGGATTGCGATGGCTTCGAATTATCAATGATGAGATACTATCTGAACAGTATTGAGGCTAGGCGCGAGCTCATCCAGGCGTGCGCGGATCGCCTTCACCAGCGTAGACGCATCAGCGCCGCGCAGCGCCACGACAATGCCTTCCACCGCCTCGCCCTGGCCGTCGCGGCTGACGGCGCCGTAGCGGGTCAGCCCCTCCATGCGCACGGCGGCCACATCACCCACACGCACAGCGGGTGCGCCGGCCGTGGCGGCACGCAGCACGATGCGCGATACATCCTCCGCGCTGCGGATCGCACCTTCCGAGCGCACGATCAGCGTGTTCTCCCCCGCATCCAAGCGGCCCGCGCCGTCGTTGCGATTGTTGCGGCTAACGGCCGTTACCACGTCGGCAAAGCTCATCCCGGCGGCAGACAGGCGCGCACGATCGGGTACCACGGCAAAACTGGCGGCCTCGCCGCCCAGCACGTTGATGTCGGCCACACCGGGCAGCGTGCGCAAGGCGGGGCGCAACGTCCAGTCCAGCAGGGTGCGCCGCTCGCTCAATGACAGCGAGCCGCCTTCGATGGTGAACATGAACACGTCCGACAGCGGCGTGGAAATCGGCGCCAGCCCGCCGCCCACGCCCTCGGGCAGGCTGCCCGCGACGGCGGCATAGCGCTCGGCCACCTGCTGGCGGGCCCAGTAGATGTCGCTGCCCTCGGCAAAGTCCAGCGTGATGTCAGCGATGGCGTACTTGGCCGTGGAGCGCAGCATCACGCCGCGCGGCACGCCCAACAGCTCCATCTCCAGCGGCGCGATGACACGCGATTCGACCTCTTCGGGCGTCATGCCTGGCGCCTTGAGGATCAGCTTGACCTGTGTGGGCGAGATGTCCGGGTAGGCGTCAATCGGCAATTGCAGGAACGAGGCCACGCCTGCGCCCGCGAGGGCGAGCACGGCCAGCAGCACCAGCAGACGCTGACGCAGGGAAAATTCAATGAGGCGAGAGAGCATCCCCGGCCCCTCACTGCAGCGGCAGCATGGACTTGAGCAGCGCCGTGCCACGCGTGACAACCTGCTCACCGGCCGTCAGTGCGGTGGAACCATCCTTGGAGTCGGGCACCACCACGCTGATGGACTCGTCCCCGCCCAGCAATTGCACAGCCACGGCGCGCAAGCGCATCGCACCTTTCTCACCGCCCACCGCATCGCTCGCCGCATACAGAACATGCCCTTTCCCAGCAGGCAGCAATGCCGACGGCGGCACGGCCAGTGCGCCCGCTGGCGCGGGCAGCAGCAGGCTCACGCTGAACTGCTGGCCCACGGCGAGCGCGGTCTGCCCCTCGATGCTGGCACGCACGCGCAGGCTCTGGCTGGCGGGGTCGGCATCAGCACCCACTGCCACCACCTTGGCCACGCTGCCATCGGGCAGGCCTACGGGCAGGCCGGGCTTGATGGCACTGCGCAGCCGCAACGGCGCTGTGAAGTTCACATCCATATGCCCCGCCTCGGCTACTACGAAGGCGGCTTCCAGCGCAGCCACCGATTGCCCGGGCATCAGGTGCCTCCGCACCACCTGGCCCGCCATCGGCGCCAGCAGTTCGTACTCGCCCGCCTGCCCGCCCGCCACCGGGCGCAGTTGCGCCAGCGCGCCCGTGGCCTGGCGCAGCGTGCTCTGCGCGGCCTGGGTGCGCGCCTGCGACTGTTCGTTGCGTGCGGCGGGAATGATGCCCTCGGCCAGCAAGACCGTATCGCGCTGGGCTTGCAGCGCGGCTGCCGTGGCTTCGCTGCGCGCGCGGGACAATTCGCCCTGAGCGACCAGCACATCGCGGCTCTGGATGCGCGCCAACGGCTGCCCTTGCCGAACAAAAGCCCCTTCATCGACCAGGATGCGCGTGACCACGCCCGCGTAGGGTGCGCTGACCTGCGCGCTGGCGGCCAGAGGCGCGGCGGCTTGCGCGGGCAAGCCAGGCACAGGCAACTGCGTGGCGGTGTCCGCCGCCGCCGTGGCCACCCCGAGCGCGCGCAGTTGCGCCACACCCAATGTGATGTGTCCGTCAGCGGCGGGGATCATGGCGGGCGCCTGTGCCACCGATTCCTTCGCGGGGCGTGAGAGCACCCACCAGCCTGCGCCCGCCGCTACCGCCACGATCACAACGGCGGCTGCAACGCGTGAGAGGGCGGAGTGTTGATTTTTTTTCTGCGGCGCGCCTTCTGGGGGCGTTGCACTGGGAGACATACCAAGCATGCGGTTAGATGTGCTGTGATGGCAATCCGCCGCATGTTGGCCGCCCAAGCTTTGGGCAAGCTTTGGTCGAATGAAAAAATTCAATAGTGACGCGAGAACGCCGCAATACGCACACAAGGCGCGGCATCGTCAGTATCGTTTCGCGTGCGTCGATCGAATCTACGTGCCGGAGAAAGTGATTGATATTCAGGAACTCTAGAGACCGCTATGGCAATTTCGTCGTTGCCTTGCATTGGCTGATGCTGGTGCTTCTCGCTGCTGTTTATGCCAGCATGGAACTGTGCGGCTTTGCGCCCAAAGGCAGCGAACTGCGCGCGAATATGAAATCCCTGCATTTCCTGCTGGGGCTGTCCGTCCTGGCATTGGTGGCGGTCCGGCTGTGCGTGCGCTGGGTGGCAGGCGCTGCGCCGGCCATCGAGCCGCCCATGGGCCGGTGGCCGGCCCTGATGGCACGGCTCATGCATGCCGCGCTGTACGCGCTGATGATTGCCGCAGCACTGCTGGGTTGGCTAGCGCTGAGCACGGCGGCCAAGCCGGTAACCCTGTTCGGCTTTGCGCTACCCATGCTGACGAGCGCGAACGAAGCGCTCGCTCATCCCTTGAAGGATCTGCACGAAGCACTGGCCACGGCGGGCTATGCGTTGATTGGATTGCATGCGGCGGCGGCACTGCTGCACCACTATGTCGTCCACGACAACACACTTGTGCGCATGCTGCCGAGGCGCGGCTCCCGATAAGCAATCCGAGAAACAGAGAATTCCAATGAAGTTCTTGCACCGCGAACGCCACCGCACGGAACACATCGGCTGGCTGCGCGCCGCCGTCCTGGGCGCCAACGACGGGATCATTTCCACCGCCAGCCTGGTGGTCGGTGTTGCAGCGGCGCAGGCCAGCCACGCCAGCATCATGACAACCGCAGTAGCCGGGCTGGTCGCCGGCGCCATGTCCATGGCGGCTGGAGAATACGTGTCGGTCTTTTCTCAAGCGGACACGGAGAAAGCGGATCTGGCGCGGGAACATCGCGAGTTGACGGAAAACCCCGAAGCCGAGCATCGGGAACTGACAGCCATCTATACCCAGCGGGGGATTGCGCCTGCGCTGGCCAGCGAGGTCGCAACTCAACTGATGGCCCACGATGCGCTGGGCGCGCATGCCCGCGATGAACTGGGTATCTCGGAGGCGCTCAGCGCCAAGCCCTTGCAGGCAGCGCTGGCCTCCGCTGCCAGCTTTGCCGTGGGAGCGGCGCTGCCGCTGGCTGTGGTGATGCTGGCGCCTGGGCCCTCGCTGCTCGCTTGGACGGTAGCCACGGCCATCTTTTTCCTGGCTCTACTGGGTGTCCTGGCCGCCAGGATAGGTGGCGCTCCCGTGCTCAAAAGCGCCTCCCGGGTGGCGCTGTGGGGCACCCTGGCGATGGCGATCACGGCGGGTGTCGGCGCGATGTTTGGTGCAGCGCCGTAGATTTACACCAGAGCGACCCAGGGCCCCAGCCGGGCGGTCAGCCTGCCCCCCTGCAGGCTGAAGCGCAGTGGCAGATCAATGGCCCGCGCCAGGGCGAACGCCAGGGCCAGCCCCAGCCCTGCATGGTGTGCCGTGCCGCCTTCGGAAGACTTGCGCCAAAAGCGGTGGCCGAGGTGTTCCAGGTCGCCTTCACGAAGATCGGGTGCGGCATTGTCGATGGAAAGAAGCCAGCCCGCATCACCGCGCTCCAGGCGGCAGGTGATGGCATCGCCGTCAGGTGCGTACTCCAAGGCATTGCGCAGCAGGTTGGAGAGGATCCGCTCGATCACGCCCAGATCGCCCCGCACCCAGGCCGATGGCGGCAGATCGGCTTGCACGGTCAGCCTGCGGCGCGCCTGCATTCCCTCCAAAGCCGCCATCAGTTCGCGCACCAACCCAGCCACATCGAGAGGATCAGGCGCTTGTGTATGCTGTCCGGATTCGAGCCGAGCCAGCAGCAGCAAGGTATCCACGCTGCGTTGCATGCGTGCAGTGGCGTCCACGGCAGCGCGCAGGCTGTGCTGGGCCAGGATGGGGTCGTCCGCACTCAGCGCGCTTTCGGCGCTGGTGCGGATTTCCGCCAACGGAGTGCGCAGCTCGTGCGCCACGTCGCGCGAGAACTGGCGCTCGCGCTCGATGGCGGTGTACAGGTGGCGCAGGCCCAGGTTGAAGGCATCGGCAAAGGGCTTGAGCTCACGAGGCAAGTCGCCGCCCAGGGGCTGCATGCGCTGGTCTGCATTCAGGCGGGCCGCCGCGGCGCCTGTGCGACGCAGCACCACGATGACGCGCTGTACCAGGAGCAGCGCCGATCCCGTTGCCAGCAGGGTTGCCAACGCGATGCCGACGAGCAACGCAAAGTGGACGCGCCGTTCGGTCCGGTCCCATCCTTCGCGCTCCGTTGCCACCACCAGCAGCCGGTTCTGGCTGCCATGCAATGCCACATGGGTGGCGAGCGCACGGCCTGCGTGACCATCGGGCAGCATCACATCGTAATAGCGGGGCGTGCCTTGCGCCGCCAGTCCCACCGGAAGTACAGCGCCAGCGCTGCTGGGCGACCGCAACACGGCCTGGCCGTTGTCTTCGTTGAAAACAGTGAAGAACTCGGTGTGCCCGCGCGGCTCATATTCGGGCATCAGGCGTTCGAGCCGCTGTGGATCAGGCTCTTGCAGTGCGCGCCCTACGGCAGCGGCGCGCTGCGAAAGCGTGAGATCCATTTGCTGGTAAATCGCTCGGTCGATCAAACGATCCAGCACCGGGAATACGGCGGCGAAGGTACCGCCTATGCACAAGATCAGACCAACAGCCAGACGCCGGTGCAGTGACCAGGCGGTATCGTTGGAGGGGGCAGAAGGTGGGTGCATGCTTCACATCAGCACGTAACCAAAGCCCCGCCGGGTCACGATCAGCTCGCCCAGACCGCATTGGGCCAGCTTGGTGCGCAGGGTACTGACGATAACCTCCACCACCTTGTCCGACGCGTCGCTGCTGCTGTCGTACAGATGTTCAAAAATTTGTGTGCGTGACAACACCGCTCCCTGCCTGCGCAGCAGCAGTTCCAGGCATCCGTATTCCTTGGGCGTGAGTTTCAGGTCATCGCCGCGCCAGCGCGCCGTACGCGAGCGCGGGTCGACGGCCAGTTCGCCATGACGCAAAACAGGTGTGTCGCGTTGCGCCGGGCGTCTCACCAGGGCACGCAGTCGGGCTAGCAGCTCCGCCAGTTCAAAGGGCTTGGTCAGATAGTCATCGGCGCCCGCGTCCAGAGCACGCACCCGGTCGTCGAGTTGCTCCCGCGCTGACAGCACCAACACAGGGGCCGCTCCGGCATCGCTGCCCAATGCCTGCAATACTCCAAAGCCATCCACACGAGGCAGCATCAAGTCCAGAATGATCGCGTCGTAGCGGTAGCTTTTGAGAAACTGCAGCGCAGCCTGACCGTCCGCTGCAATATCGCAAGCGTAGCCCTCAATTCTGAGACTGCGATTCAAGGCCTCAGACAGCGTCTCTGAATCTTCAACAATCAAGATGCGCATCTATCTAATTCTCACGACCAGAGCAATCCTAGAATCCGAAAAATAAGTCATTCTGACGCACCAACCTTTGGCCAGGCTTTTGACTCGAGCAGCCAATTAATGGGAGCCGTCCAAGCAGTCCTGTAACCACGTCCTCGAAGGCGACGGCGCGGTCATCATGGATATGGAACATATCGAAGGCCTCAAGTGGATTCCGCTGAATGACGATGACGGCGGCACGAAATGGAACCGTGATGGATCCGAGGCTGGATATCGCATGGTGGCTTTGAGCGGGGAGCGCTCCAAGTCCCAAGAGTACGAGCATGGGAAGGATTAGGCCCCGCAGGCGCGCGGGAAGGCCGAGCGTCGCGGTCCAGCGCTTGATCTCTTCGTCCATCAACGTACTCATGGTGTCTTCCTCTCGACGGTAACACCTGAGCAGGTTTTCACTGGGTCAATACACCCGCGCCTGCCGGTGCGCGCCGTGGCCGCATCGGCCGCACAGCTCGATGCCCGGTTGGCCGCCGCGCAGGTGACATTGGCCCGCGACGACCAGCCCGTGGATGCCGGCTGCGGCGCCTGCGTGCTGGACGGGCCGCTGCAGGCACTGCGCTACTTCCTGACCGAGCTGCGCGCCTGCCCGGGCGCGCCGGACATCCAACCCGGTGACGTGGTCACCACCGGCACTTGGACGGACGCCTGGCCCGTGCGCGCAGGCGAGCGTTGGAGCGGTGCCTTCGGCCCGCCGCTGGCGCCGTTGACCGTGCACTTTCGCTGACGCGCGGCCCGGCGCGCTGCGCCGGCAGCGAGCCCAGTGCGCGCGGGTGTGACCCGCTCCCGAAGCGGTTGCGCAGGCCCGTCACCGGGGCGTCGAATTCCTGAGTGCGCGCCAGTGGCCATAAACTGGGCCACTACCCGCCCTAATACACACGAAAGGAGACAGGATGATCAGCTATGACGTGGCCGAATGCGGCCAGCCCCTGGTGCGCAACGAGCGCGCCACCCCCCGGCCCGTGGGCGACCAGGTGCTGGTGCGCGTCGAGGCGGCGGGGGTGTGCCACTCTGACCTGCACATCTGGCATGGCTCGTACGACCTGGGCAACGGCAAGAAGATGTCCATGATCGATCGCGGCATGAAGCTGCCCCTGACCATGGGCCACGAGATCGCCGGCGAAGTGGTCGCCGTGGGCGATGCCGTGAAGGACGTGGCGGTGGGCAAGCGCTACTTGGTCTTCCCCTGGCACGGCTGCGGGGAATGCAGCGTGTGCCGGCGCGGGGACGAGAACCTGTGCCTGGCCGGCCGGTCCATGGGCGTGTTCCAGCCGGGCGGCTATGCCGACCATGTGCTGGTGTCCCACTCGCGCTATCTGGTGGACATCGGCGACATGCCGCCCGTGCATGCGGCGCCCTATGCGTGTTCGGGCCTGACCACCTACAGCGCCCTGAAGAAGATACCCGCCCAGGTGCTCAAGGACGAGAAGCTCATCATCTTCGGCGCCGGCGGCCTGGGCCTGATGGCCATCCTGCTCGCGCGGGCCATGGGCAGCGCGGGCGTGATCGTCATCGAGCCCGACGCGGCCAAGCGTGCCGCCGCCCTGCAGGCCGGCGCCCTGGCGGCGTTCGATCCCGGGCAGGACGGCTACATGGCCCAGGTGCGCCAAGCCGCGGGCGGCGCGGTGTGGGCCATCATCGACTGCGTGGGTTCCAGCCAGACCGTGCAGGCCGGCATCGACATGCTGACCAAGGGCGGGCAGCTGGTGCAGATAGGCCTGTTCGGCGGCCACGTGGACCTGCCCACGCCCTCCATGGCCCTGCGCGCCATCACCTACCAGGGCACCTACGTGGGCAACCTGCGCGAGCTGCAGGAGCTGATGCAGCTGGTCAAGGACAAGCGGCTGCAGCCCGTGCCCAGCACCTGCCTGCCTTTCGGCAAGGCCTTCACCGCCCTGCTGGCGCTGGAGGAGGGCAAGGCCGTTGGGCGGCAGATCCTGACGCCGGAGGGCGCCTGCTGACCTTAAACACGCTCTGAGAACACCATGCACACCGGGCTGCCGCAAGGGGTGGATGCGATGGGCCGGCGGGTGTCGATGGGGGCCTCGTCGTCCAGCGCGAAGCAGGCGATGCCGTCGCTGTCCTCGTTGAGCACGAACATTCGGCTCCCCAGCGGCGAGCTGGCGAAGAACCGGGGCGTGCGCCCGCCCGCCGGGAAGGCGCCGCGCCAGAAGAGGCGGCCCGTGGCCGCATCGACGTCGAAGACGGCGATGCTGTCCGCCCCGCGGTTGGAGGCGTGGACGCGGCGCCCGTCGCGCGACACCTCGATCTCCGCCGCCCGGCTGTTGCCGACGAAGTGGTCGGGCAGGGTGGACAGGACCTGCAGGCCCTCCATGCGACCCGTGGCGGCGTCGAAGCTGCACGCCAGGACCGTCGAGTCGAGCTCGTTGACCACGTAGGCGCGGGGCAGCGCGGGGTGGAAGGCCAGGTGCCGCGGCCCGGCGCCTTCGCGGCATTGCAGCCAGGGCTGCGCCGCCGGTGCCAGCCGCCCCTGTTCGAAGGAGAAGACGAACACTCGGTCCAGCCCCTTGTCCGGCACGAGCACGAAGCGGCCGCCGGGGGCGAAGGGGTTGAAGTGCGGCTTGGCGAAGGGCTGCTCCTTGCGGTGCGGGCCGGGTTCGCCCGGCAGGGCCACGCGCTGCTGCACGGGGCCGAGCAGACCGTCGGGCGCGATGGGCAGCACCACGACCGTTCCGCCCTGCTGGCCCAGGTGGTCGGACACGACCAGGTGGCGCCCGTCCGGGGCGATGGACAGGTGCACCGGGTTGCGCCCGCCGCAGTCCTGGGTCTGCATGAAGGCCAGCAGGCCCGTTTCCCGGTCCACGGCCAGCACGCTGACCTCGTGCCCGTCGCCATGTACCGTGTACAGCCGGTCGCCGCGGGCATTCATGGCGAGGAACGAGGGGTTGGTCAGGTGGGCCACCGTCTGGATGCGGTCGAGCGTGCCGCGCTCCTCGTCCACGCGGAAGACCGTGATGCCTTCCCCGCGCGCGTTGCGTTCGCGCGTGGTGCGCGAGCCCACGTAGGCGAACACGGGCCGTGTCATGCATCCGCCCGGGGTGCGACGGTGGCGCCCTCGATGCCATGGCGCGCGAGGGCATCGGCGACGAAGCCGCTGGCCTTGGCGTCCTCGACGAAGGCCGCCAGCACGTGCTGTGCCTCGGCGCCGCGCGGCTTGGGGATGCCCATGGCCTGCTGGATCACCATGAAGCGTCCCGGCAGCAGGCGCAGCCCGGGGATGCGCAGGGCGTCGGCCTCCAGCTGCTGGCGCACGCCGGCGGCGACATCGGCGGTGGATTGCACGAAGGTTTCGACCACGGCGGGCGACGAGGGCGCCCGCAGGATCTGGGCCTGCTTGAGCTCGCGCGTCAGGTACAGGTCGTAGGCGCTGCCCTTGCCCACGACCACGGTGTGCCCCGCCTGGTCCACCTGGGCGTTGCCGGTGAGCGGCGAGTCCTGGCGCACCAGGTAGCTGCCTTCGATGAGTACGTAGGGCGCGGAAAAGGCGATGCCGGCGCCGCGCACCGGGTCCACGGCGAAGAAGCCGAAGTCGGCCTCCTCGCGCGTGACCGCGTCCACCGATTTGCCGGCCGTGTCGAAGACGACCAGTTCCAGCTCCAGGCCCAGTTGCTGGGCGAAGCGCCGCGCCAGGTCCACCGACACGCCGGCGGGGCGGCCATCGCCGTCCAGGCGCGCAAGAATGGGGTTGCCCGTGTTGATGGACGCCCGGATGTGGCCGCGAGGCGCCAGGGTGGACAGCAGCTGGGTGGAGATGGTCATGGTTGCAGGGTCTCAGGTGGATGCCCGCTCGGGCGATGGGGCAGCAGGGGCGGTGGCTCCGGGCTGCAGGATGTCGGTGATGTTCGTGAGGTTGCGCAGCGTGCTCGCCAGGTGCGCGCGCATGGCCTGGGACGCTTCCTCGTTGCGTTCCTGCTCCAGCAGATCCAGGATGTGCAGGTGCTGCTCGCAGTGCTCGCGGTAGCGCGAGCGGTCCTGCATGGAGCGGTAGGACAGCAGGCGCCGCACGCGGTTGACGCGGCGGATGGTGTCGATGAAGAACGCATTGCCCGAGGCCTGCACCAGCGACTCGTGGAAGTTCACGCCGCGGTCGTGGATACGGTCGGCGCGGTCGGTGGCGATGCCGCCCTGCAGCAGGTGGATCTCGGCCGCGCGGCAGCGTTCTAGCACGGCGGGCTCCAGCCGGTAGCCCGGCTCCAGCAGCGCGGCGGGCTCCAGCGCAAGCCGCAGGCGGTAGGACTGCAGCAGGCTGTCGGGCGTGGTCAGCATGGCGGCGAACGTCCAGCCGTAGCCCTGCTTGCGCTCGATCCAGCCCTCGTGGGAGATGCGGTTGAGCACGGCGCTGAGCTGCGACTTGCTCAGGGCATACCGCGTGCGCAGGGCCGCTTCCGTGACCGATTCGGGCAGCGTGCCGCGCAGCCGGTCTTCCGCGATGCGGAAGTAGGTGGCCTCCACCAGGTCTGCGTCGCTGGCCGGGGCCTCGGGGAGCAGGTCGTCCGGGATCTGGTCATGGGGCACGGCCAGGAAGAAGCCGCGGTTGCGCTCGCGCTGGGCGATGCCGTGCTCGGCCAGCAGCTGCAGGGCGTCGTTGATGGGCTGGCGCGACACGCGCAGCCGGTCCGCCAGGCCCTGGGCGGCCAGGTGCACGCCGCTGGTCCATTGCTCGCTGCGCGCCAGGGCGAGGATCTGCCGGGAAATGCTGGTGGCCGTCTTCATGCCGCCATTGTCATGGAAGGGCCGAGGCATCCGCGCCGCGCCTGCGCCACGGCCTGCTGCAGGATGGACGGGATGACGCCGCCGCGGCGCAGTAGGTCGACCTCCAGCTGCGTTTCCACGGCCGCCGTCGCGGCCAGCGGCTGCACGCTGCCGTCGCGGCGCAGGATGCGCACGGCCACGGGGCAGCGCGGCGCGAGGCTGGCCGCCGGGGCGTCCACCTCCACGCGGTCGCCGGGCGCGATCTGCAGCGCCTGCGGGCTGGCGTCCCGGGGCAGGCGCAGCGGCAGGATGCCCATGCCGATGAGGTTGGAGCGGTGGATGCGCTCGAAGCTCATGGCCAGCACGGCGCGTATGCCCAGCAGGCGCTGGCCCTTGGCGGCCCAGTCGCGCGACGATCCCGTGCCGTAGCGCTCGCCCGCGACGAGCACCACGGACTGCCCCGCGTCGCGGTAGCGCTGCGCAACCTCCCACAGGGGCAGCACCTGCCCCGACGGCGCATGCACGGTGTGGGCGACCGGCGCGCCGGGCGCCAGCAGGTTCCCCAGGGTCTTGCTGTGAAACGATGCGCGCAGCATCACCTCCCAGTTGCCGCGGCGCGACGCGAACACGTTCAGGTCGCCCCGGTCGTCGCCGCGCTCGACCAGGAAGTCGGCCACCAGGCTGTCGGGCGGTATGGCGCTGGCGGGCGAGATGTGGTCGGTGGTGACGTCGTCCCCGACGACGAGCAGCGGATGGGCCTGGTAGCGCCCGAGCTGGCTGCCCTCCGACAGCGAGGCGAAGGGCGGGCGGCGCAGGGCCGTGGACTGCGGGTTCCAGGGGAACAGCGCGCCCTGCGGCGCCTGGAGCGCGTGCCAGGCCGGGTTGAGCGAGGCGCGGGCGAAGTCGCGCGCGAAGTCGTCGGGGCGCAGGGCCTGCGCCAGCAGCGCCTGCACCTCGCCGCGCGTGGGCATGAGATCGGCCAGCATGACGGGGCGGCCGTCGGCGCCGGTCTGCACGGGCTCGGTGCGCAGGTCGCGCGCGGCGTCGCCGCCCAAGCCGAAGGCGATGACCATGGGCGGCGACATGAGGAAGCCTAGCTCGATGTCCGGATGCACGCGCCCGGGGAAGTTGCGGTTGCCCGACTGTATGGCCACGGCCTTGACCTGGCCGGCCTGCTGCGCCTGGCGGATCGGCTCGGTCAGCGGGCCGGAGTTGCCGATGCAGGTGGTGCAGCCGTAGCCGACGATGCCGAAGCCCACGGCCTCCAGGTCGTCCAGCAGGCCGGCGCGCTCCAGGTAGGACGCGGCGGCCGGCGAGCCCGGGGCCAGCGAGGTCTTGACCCACGGCGGCACGCGCAGCCCCAGGGCGCGCGCCTTGCGCGCGACCAGGCCGGCGGCGATCAGCAGGGCCGGGTCCGACGTGTTGGTGCAGCTGGTGATGGCGGCCAGCGCCACCGCGTGCGGGGGCAGGGCGCTGCCGGGCTGCGGCGTGAAGGCCGCGTCCTGCAGCGCGCGCGCGCTGTCGCCGTAGTCCAGCAGGTCCTGGGGGCGGCGTGGCCCCGCGATGTGCCAGCCCACGGTGTCCAGGTCGATCTCCAGCACCCGGGTGTAGCGCGGCTCGGCGGCGGGGTCGAACCACAGGCCCTGGTGGCGCATGTAGGCCTCGACGAGGCGGATGCTCTCCTCGCTGCGCCCGGTGGCGCGCAGGTAGTCCAGCGTGCGCCCGTCCACGGCGAAGTAGCCCGTGGTGGCGCCGTATTCGGGCGCCATGTTGGCGATCACGGCGCGTTCACCCGCCGCCAGCGTGGAGACGCCGGAGCCGAAGTACTCGACGAACTCGCCCGCCACGCCCATGGCGCGCAGCCGGCTCGTCACGACGAGGGCCAGGTCGCTGGCCTGCACGCCGGGGCGCAGCGCGCCCGTGAGGCGCACGCCGATGACTTCCGGGATGCGCAGCATGGTGGGCATGCCGAACATGACGGTCTGCGCCTCCAGCCCGCCCACGCCCCAGCCGAGCACGCCGATGCCGTTGACCATGGGCGTGTGGCTGTCGGTGCCCAGCATCATGTCCGGCACGGCCCACAGCGCGCCCGCGCGCCGCTCGGTCGTGACCACGGTGGCCAGCTGCTCCAGGTTGATGGTGTGCATGATGCCCGTGCCCGGCGGGTGGATGCGCACCTTGTCAAGCGCCTTGGAGGCCCAGCGCAGGAAGCGGTAGCGCTCGGCGTTGCGCCGGATCTCGTGGCCCATGTTGGCCTGGGCGGCGCCGGCCGCCGCATAGGCCTCCACCGCCAGGGAATGGTCCACCGACACGTCCACGGGCAGCACCGGGTTGAGCAGGGCGGGGTCCACGCCCGCCTCGTGCAGCGCGTCGCGCAT
The DNA here is from genome assembly GCF_000204645.1 of Alicycliphilus denitrificans K601. Taxonomy (NCBI): domain Bacteria; kingdom Pseudomonadati; phylum Pseudomonadota; class Betaproteobacteria; order Burkholderiales; family Comamonadaceae; genus Alicycliphilus; species Alicycliphilus denitrificans. The sequence goes on from NC_015422.1 coordinate 1,020,891, forward strand.
GGCCGCGATGTCCACCAGCGCGGGCGTGCTGGTGGTGTCGTGCATCAGCACGCGGCCGGGCTGGTAGGCGATCTCCGCCTCGCTCGTTCCGCGCTCCAGCCAGTCCGCCAGGGCCTGCACGGCGCCGGCGCGCTCCTGGCCCTGCGTGGTGCGCAGCACGTTCTCCAGCAGCAGGCGCAGCACCACGGGCATGCGAGCAAGCCGCTCGCCCAGGGCGCCCCGCAGGTCGGCGACGAGGTAGCGCGCGCCATCGAGGTCGGCGGCCCGGGGCGGGAAGTTCTCAGTGTTTTCCATAGGTCGAATTTTGCATATTTCATTCATAAAATGCAATTAAGCGATTTCCCTAGGCCGTCTTCGGGACGCTGTTTTGGAGCTGAACATGAAACTTTCCCGTCGCCATGCATTGCTGGCAGCCGCCGCCATCGCCCTTCCCGCCTGGGCCCAGGACTATCCGGCCCGCGCCATCACCCTGGTCGTGCCCTTCACCGCCGGAGGTGGGGTGGACGCCGTTGCCCGCCTGCTGGCGGAGAAGCTGCGCGCAAGCCTGAAGCAGCCCGTGGTGGTGGACAACAAGCCGGGCGCCAGCGGCATGCTGGGCGCGGCGGCGGTCGCGAAGGCGCCGGGCGACGGCTACACGCTGCTGCTGGGGTCCGCGGGCGAGACCGCCATCAACCCGCTGGTCTACAAGGCGCGCATGCAGTACCAGCCGCAGAAGGACCTGGCGCCCATCACCCTGGTCACCCGCGTGCCGAACGTGCTCGTCGCGTCCCCCGGCTTTCCCGCGAAGAACGTGGCCGAGCTGGTGAGCTACGCCAAGGCCAACCCCGGCAAGGTGGGCTACGCCACCAGCGGCGTGGGCAACCCCCAGCACCTCAATGGCGAGCTGCTGGCGTCGGTGGCGGGCATACGGCTGAACCACGTGCCCTACAAGGGGGCGGCCAACCAGCTCGTGGACGTGGCTTCGGGCGTGGTGGACATGGCCTTCGTGAGCTACGCGGGCGCCGCGCCCTTCATCAAGGGCGGGCGCGTGAAGGTGCTGGCCGTCACCTCGGCCAGGCGCGCGTCCTTCGCGCCCGACATCCCCGCCATCGCCGAGACCCCGGCCACCGCCTCCTACAGCCTGGAGAACTGGTTCGGCCTGTTCGCCCCCGCCTCCACGCCGGCCGCCATACAGGCCAAGTTAAATGCCGCCGCCGCCGATGCGCTGAAGGACCCGGAGCTGATCAAACGCCTGCGCGAGCAGGGCGGCGAGCCAGCGCCCATGACGCAGCAGCAGTTCCGCGACTTCATCGCGCAGGAGACGCAGAAGTACGCGCAGATCGTGGAGTCGGCGCACATCACGCCCGAGTGAGCCTCCTGCGGCCTTATCCCTTGCTTCCTAGAACCTGAAACCAGAGGAGACAGCATGAACCCTTGCAGCAACGCGCGCCGCGCATTCATCGCGGGCGCGGCCATGGCCCTGGCGTGCAACTGTGCGCTGGGCCAGACGGGCGCCGTGGGTTACCCGGTCCGGGCCATCACCATCGTCGTGCCCTTCGCCGCGGGCGGCAACACGGACGTCAAGACCCGGCTCGTCGCCAAGCAGCTCGGCGAGATCCTGGGGCAGCCCGTGGTCATCGACAACAAGCCGGGTGCCAGCGGCAACATCGGTATGGAGCTCGTCAACCGGGCCGCGCCTGACGGCTACACGCTGGGCATGGGCAGCTTCGGCCCGCTGGCGGTGAACCCCTGGATCTACCCCAAGCTGAACTTCAACCCCAGGTCTTTCGTGCCCATCATCCTGCTCGAAAAGAGCCCGCTGGTGCTGGTGACGCCCGCGGACAAGCCCTACCAGTCGGTCAAGGACGTCATCGCCGCGGCCAAGGCCAGGCCTGGCCACCTGAACATCGCCAATGCCGGGCCCGGGGGCGCGCACCACCTGTCGGCGGAGCTGTTCGAGAGCGCGGCGGGCATCGACATGCTCGGCGTCCCGTTCAAGGGCGGCGGCCCCGCCGCGCAGGCACTGCTGGCCGGGCAGGTGGATCTGATGTTCGAGCAGACCAGCGCGGCCGTGCCCTCGATCCAGGCCAGGAAGATCCGCGCGCTCGGCGTCACGTCGGCGCAGCGCCTGCAGCAGCTGCCGGACGTTCCGTCCTTCGCAGAGCAGGGACTCCCCGAAGTGACGGTGTCCAACTGGATGGGCTACGTGGCGCCCAAGGGCACGCCGCCCGACATCGTGGCCAGGCTGCACGCGGCCTTTGCCAAGGCCATGGAGCACCCCGAGGTCAAGGACCGCATCCTGGCGCAAGGCAACGAGTTCGGGGGCGGCTCCAGCCAGGACTTCGCCAGCTTCATCGACGGCGAGTCCGCCAAATGGTCCAGGCTGGTCAAGGCGCGCAATATCCGCATGGATTGAGCGTCCGGCGCTCGGGTTTGACGGAATATCAATGAAAAGTGCCTCTAGCGTTTATAGGTAGAGCGCCAGCAGCTATTTATTTGATAGTCAACGGTGTCGCTGGAGGTGCGCGCGATGCTGTGCCAGACTCCGGCCATGCACAGCACCCCCACGCCTTCTTGCCCGGTCGCCGTCGTGACCACCACCGTGGCCAGCGCGGCCGATGCGCAGCGTCTGGCCGCCGGCGCCGTGCAGGCGCGGCTGGCCGCCTGCGTGCAGGTGGAGGCCATCGCCTCGCACTACGTCTGGCAGGGCGCACAGCACGAGGACGCGGAATGGCGCCTGGTGTGCAAGACGCTGCCCGCCGCCGCGCCCGCGCTGCTCGTGTGGCTGCGCGCGCAGCACCCCTACGAGGTGCCGCAGCTGCTCACACACACGGTGCAGGCCGAGGCCGACTACGCGCAGTGGGTGGCGCAGCAGGTGGACGGCTGACGCGCTGCCGCCCCTCACGCGGCCAGGGCGTGCATCTCGCGGATCAGGTCGGCCTTGCCCTCGAAGCCGATGCCCGGCAGGGGCGGCAGGGTCACGTGGCCGTTGTCCACCTTCACGCCGTCGGGGAAGCCCCCGTAGGGCTGGAACAGGTCGGGGTAGCTCTCGTTGCCGCCCAGGCCCAGGCCGGCGGCGATCGCCAGCGACATCTGGTGCCCGCCGTGCGGGATGCAGCGGCTGGGCGACCAGCCGTGCGCCTTCAGCATGTCCAGCGTGCGCAGGTATTCGACCAGGCCGTAGCTGAGCGCGCAGTCGAACTGCAGCCAGTCGCGGTCGGGGCGCATGCCGCCGTGGCGGATGAGGTTGCGCGCGTCCTGCATGGAAAACAGGTTCTCGCCCGTGGCCAGGGGACCGGCATAGGCCTCGCCCAGCCGGGCCTGGAGCTCGTAGTCCAGCGGGTCGCCCGCCTCCTCGTACCAGAACAGCGGGTACTGCGACAGGGCCTTGCCGTAGTCGAGGGCGGTCTGCAGGTCGAAGCGGCCGTTGGCGTCCACGGCCAGCTGCTGGCCCGGGCCCAGGATCCTGAGCACGGACTCGATGCGCTCGCAGTCCTCGGCCAGGCTGGCGCCGCCGATCTTCATCTTGACCACCGAGTAGCCGCGCGCCAGGTAGCCTTCCATTTCCTGGCGCAGGCCGTCCAGCCCCTTGCCCGGGTAGTAGTAGCCGCCGGCCGCGTAGACGAACACCCGGGGGTTGGGCGTGCCCGTGCCGTAGCGTTCGGCGAGCAGCTGGAACAGGGGCTTGCCGGCGATCTTGGCGACGGCGTCCCACACGGCCATGTCGATGGTGCCCACGGCCACGGAGCGCTCGCCGTGGCCGCCGGGCTTTTCGTTGGCCATCATGCGCGCCCAGATCCGGTGCGGGTCCAGGTTCTCGCCGGTCTCGTCCAGCAGGCTGGCCGGGTCGGCCTCCAGCACGCGGGGGATGAAGCGCTCGCGCATCAGCGCGCCCTGGCCGTAGCGGCCGTTGGAGTTGAAGCCGTAGCCGACCACGGGCCGGCCGTCGCGCACGACGTCGGTGACCACGGCCACCAGGCTCAGCGTCATCTTGGAGAAGTCGATGTACGCGTTGCGGATGTCCGATTGGATGGGGCGGGTGGACTCGAGGATGTTGACGATTCTCATGGTGCTTCGAAAGTAGGGAAGGGATTCATTGCGCCAGCGACGCGCCGCCGCAGATGCGCAGCTCCTGGCCGGTGATGGCCGCGGCCGGGGGCGACAGCAGGTAGGCGACCAGGGCGGCGATCTCGGCCGGCTCGACCAGGCGGCCTATGGGCGGCAGGCGCGGCGCGCTGGCGGCGCGGGCGGGATCCTGCAGCATGGCCGTGGCCGTGGCGCCGGGCGAGACCACGTTCACGGTCACGCCGCGCGGCGCCACCTCCACTGCCCAGCTGCGCGCCAGGGCGACCAGCGCGGCCTTGGTGGCCGCGTACTGGCCGCGCCCCGGCAGGCCCTGGGCCACGCGGCTGCCGATGAAGACCACGCGCCCCTGGCCCCGGTCCGCCATGGCGGGCACCAGGGCGTTGGCCAGGCGGGTGGCGGCGTCCACGTGCAGCTGCCACATGAGGGCGCCGGCCGCCGCGTCCAGCCGGCCCAGCGGGCCCACGCGCAGCACGCCGGCCGCGTGGACCAGGGCGTCGACGCCCTGCAGGCCGGCGGCCGCGCGCTCCAGCGCCGGGCCGTCGGCCAGGTCCACGGCCAGCGGCGTGAAGCCGGGCCGATCCAGCGTGGGCGGCGCCACGTCCAGGCCGGCGACGTGCCAGCCGCCGTCCAGCAGCGCCTGGGCGATGGCCAGGCCGATGCCGCTGCTGCTGCCGGTCACCACGGCCTGGCGGGGGCGGGGCTCATTCGACACGGATGCCCCCTTCGGTCACGATCTTCTGGGCGCGCTCCATGTCGCTGCGCTGGAACCTGGCGAAGTCCTCGGCGCTGCCCGGCGACAGCAGCAGGCCCTGCTCCTGCAGGCGCTCCTTCATGCCGCCCGTCAGGGCCTTGTTCACCTCGGCGTTGAGCCGCTGCACGATCTCGGGCGCCGCCTTGGCCGGCGCCCACAGGCCGTACCAGCTGTAGAACTCGTAGCCGGGGATGGTCTCGGCCACCGTGGGCACGTCGGGCAGGCTGGCCGCGCGCTGGGCCGATGTCACGGCCACCACCCGCAGCATGCCGCTCTTGTGGTACTGCAGCGAGCCCAGGATGGGGTCGATGAAGCCGTCGATCTGGCCGCCTATCAGGTCCTGGAAGGCCGGGGCCGTGCCCTTGTAGGGCACGACCAGGTAGTCGATCTGGCCGGCGCGCTTGAGCAGCTCAGTGGACAGGTGGCCGGCCGAGCCAATGGAGCCCACGGCGAAGGTCATCTTGCCGGGGTGGGCCTTGGCGTGCGCGATGAGCGACCTGATGTCGGTGATGGGCAGGTTCTTGTTGATGGCGACCGACAGCGGCGCCTTAGCCACCAGGGCCACGGGCGCGAAGTCCCGGGTCACGCTGTAGGGCACAGACTTCATGGTCATGGGCGCCGTGGTGAAGGTCGAGGCGTTGAACAGCAGCGTGTAGCCGTCCGCCGGCGCCTTGGCCACGATGTCGGCGCCGATCACGCCGTTGCCGCCGGGCTTGTTCTCGACCACAAAGGGCTGACCCATCTGCTCGCCCAGCTTCTGGGCCAGCATGCGGCCCACGGCGTCCAGCGTGCCGCCGGGCGGGAAGGGAATGACCATCCGCACGGGCTTGGCAGGGTAGGTTTGGGCGGCCGCGTGGCCCGCCAGGGCCAGGATCGCGGCGCCGAGGCCGGCGCGCAGGAAGTGGCTGCGGTGCATGGTCTTGTCTCCTGTCTGTCTTCTCACGGGGTCAGTGTTGCAGCAGGCCGGCCTGCCGGACGGCCGCGCGCAGGGCGGCCAGCTCCTGGGCGCTGGGCGCCTCGGTGGGCGGGCGCACGGTGGCGTCGCCGATCACGCCCGCCAGGTACATGCCGGCCTTCATGCGGGCATGGGCCTCGCCCGTGGGCTCGCCGCCGCCGTAGACGGCGTCCTTGAGGGGCGTGATCACGGCCTGCACCTGCATGGCCTTCTTCAGGTCGCCGGCCTTCACGGCGTTCCACAGGTCGATGATGAGCTGGGGGATGAAGGTGGCGAAGCCCACCAGCGCGCCGTCCACGCCCTGCACCATGGAGGCCAGCAGGTACTCGTCGTGGCAGGTCAGGATGGCCTTGGAGGCGTCGGCCTCGCGGATGGCCTGGATGTCGCGGGCGTACTTGTTCATGTCGCGCTGGCCCACCTTGAAGGCCTGCACGTAGGGCAGGCGGGCCAGATCCGCCAGCAGCTGCGAGGAATACGACGCGCGGGTCCAGGCCGGGTAGACGTGGCACACCAGGTCCAGCTGCGGCGCGGCCTTATGGATGGCCTCGAAGTACTGCAGCGCATGGCCCGGCGTGAAGCCGAAGCGCAGCCAGTGGTGGGGCGGCATCACGTCGAGCGCCACGGCGCCCGCCGCCTGGGCGGCTCGGGCGTGCTCGGCCGCATCGGCCAGGCCCTCGCAGACGATGGAGGAGATCACGGGCAGCCGGCCCTTGAGCTCGTCGGCCACGATGCGCGTGACCTCGGCGCGCTCGGCGGGCGTGAGCGCGAAGACCTCGCCCGTGTGGCCGTTGGTCATCACGGCCACCACGCCGTCGTGGCCGGCGAGCCAGGAGGCCAGCCTGCGCAGCGCGGGCTCGTCGATGCGGTGGTCGGGCGTGAAGGGGCAGGAGATGGCGGGGATGATTCCGCGGTAGTTGGCGATGGAAGGCATGTACAGTCTCCGATGGTTGGGATGGGGGGATGAACGATGGGCCGCATCATTTCCCGCGGGCCTGGCACCGTCCAATACTCGAAACGCATACATCTATCGCGCCGAAGAACGCAACACCATGGGACCTGGCAACCGCCCCCTCGATCTGGAATGGCTGGAGGACTTCCTGGCGCTGGCCGAATGCGGCAATTTCTCCCGCGCGGCCGAGGCGCGCGCGATCGCACAGCCGGCGTTCAGCCGCCACATCCGGGCGCTGGAGGAATGGGTGGGGGTGGACCTGTTCGACCGCAGCGCCCATCCCGCCGCGCTGACACCCGCGGGCCAGCGCTTCCTGCCCCTGCTGGAGGCGGTGCTGGCCAACCTGGAGGCCGCCCGCATCAAGGCGCGCGCCGCCCACGACCAGGCCGCGGCCAGCCTGCGCTTCGCGGCGACGCACGTGCTGTCGCTGACCTTCTTCCCGCCCTGGCTGGCCGACATGGAGTCGCAGCTGCGCCTGGGGCCCATCCAGACCATGTCGGACAGCTCGCGCGCCTGCGAGGAGCTGATGCTCCAGCGCCGCGTGCAGTTCGTGCTGTGCCACGGCCATGCCGACGTGCCGGGGCGGCTGGACGAGGCCCGCTACCCCATGCTGCGGCTGGGGCGCGACGTGCTGCGCCCGGTCAGCGCCCCCCACCCGGACGGCACGCGCGGGCGGGCGCTGCACGCCATCGGCCTGCCGCCGCCGGTGCCCATGCTGGCCTACAGCGAGGCCTCGGGCCTGGGGCGCATCGTGCGCGCCCAGCTGCGCGCTTTTGCGCAGCAGCCCGGCGTGCGTACGGCCGAGCCGGGCGAGCTGGAGGAGGTTTTCACGGCCCACCACGCCGTCCTGCTCAAGACCATGGCGCTGGAGGGCCGGGGCATCGCCTGGCTGCCCGAGTCATTGATCGTGCGGGAGCTGCAGTGCGGCGCCCTGGTGGCCGCGGGCCCCGAGGCCTGGAGCATCCCCGTGGAGATACGCCTGTACCGCCAGCACGCCGAAATGGCCGCCGTGGCCGAATCGCTGTGGCAGCTGGCGGCCAGTCGGCAGGACTGAAGCCGCCCGTTCGTCAGGCCAGCAGCGCCTGCGCGAACTCGCGCGCGTCGAAGGTCTCCAGGTCTTCCACCTTCTCGCCCACGCCGATGAAGTAGACGGGCACGGGCCGCTCCTGCGCGATGGCGGCCAGCACGCCGCCCTTGGCCGTGCCGTCGAGCTTGGTGACGATGAGGCCGGTGAGCGAGAGCGCGTCGTCGAACGCGCGCACCTGGGCCAGGGCGTTCTGGCCGGTGTTGCCGTCGATCACCAGCAGCACCTCGTGCGGGGCCGTGGCGTCGGCCTTGGTCACGACGCGCTTGATCTTCTTGAGCTCCTCCATCAGGTGCAGCTGCGTGGGCAGGCGCCCGGCCGTGTCCACCAGCACCACGTCCTTGCCGCGCGCGCGGCCGGCGGTGACGGCGTCGAAGCTCACGGCGGCGGGGTCGCCCCCTTCCTGGCTGATGATCTCCACCGTGTTGCGCGTGGCCCAGACGCCGAGCTGCTCGCGCGCCGCGGCGCGGAAGGTGTCGGCCGCGGCCAGCAGCACGCTCTCGCCGTGGTCGGCCAGGTGCCTGGTGAGCTTGCCGATGGAGGTGGTCTTGCCCGCGCCGTTCACGCCGGCCACCATGATCACGGTGGGCTGATGCGCGCCGATGACCAGGGGCTTTTCCAGCGGGCGCAGCAGGTCGGCCAGCGCGTCGGCCAGCAGGGCCTTGACGGCGGCGGGCTCGGTGGCCTTGGCCTCCTTCACGCGGCGCCTGAGGTCGGCCAGCAGGTGCTGCGTGGCCTTCACGCCGGTGTCGGCCATGAGCAGGGCATCCTCGAGCTCCTCGTACAGCGCGTCGTTGATCTGCGTGCCCGTGAAGACGGTGGCGATGCTGCCGCCGGTCTTGCGCAGGCCGGACTTGAGGCGCTCCATCCAGCCCTGGCGCGTGCCTTTGGGCTTGGGGGCGGGCTCGGGCACGGCGGGCGGGGCCTCGTCCGCCGCAGGCGCGGCCTGCGGTGCGGCGGCGTCCTGCGCGCCGAAGGACTTGCGCAGCCAGCCGAGCGCGCCGCCGCCCGTGGGCGCGTCGGCCGCGGGGGCGCTGGCGGCATCCGGCACCGGCGCGCTGGACGGCTCGGCGGGGGAGGGGGATTTCTTCTTGAAAAAACTGAACATTGGCGGGTTCTTAGAATCGCAGCCATTCTATGAAACGCGCTATCACCCTTTTGGGCCTGCTGGCCTGCCTGCATGCGGGGGCGCAGACCGCCCCGGTTCCCCCCGCCACCGCGCCATCGGCTGCCACGGCCACGGGGGCGCAGCAATTCACCCTGAGAAACGGCATGCAGCTCATCGTGCAGCCCGACCGGCGCGCGCCCACGGCGGTGCACATGGTCTGGGTGCGCGTGGGTTCCATGGACGAAGTCGACGGCACCTCGGGCGTGGCGCACGCGCTCGAGCACATGATGTTCAAGGGCACGAAGAAGCTGCCGCCGGGCGAGTTCTCGCGCCGCGTGGCGGCGCTGGGCGGGCAGGAGAACGCCTTCACCAGCCGCGACTACACGGGCTATTACCAGCAGATCCCGGCCAGCCGGCTCGCCGACGTGATGCGGCTGGAGGCCGACCGCTTCGCCCACAACCAGTGGCCGGACGCCGAGTTCACCAGGGAGATCGAGGTGGTCAAGGAGGAGCGCCGCATGCGCACCGAGGATCAGCCGCGCGCCGCGCTCATCGAGCAGCTGTACGCCAGCACCTTCATCGCATCGCCCTACCGCCGCCCGGTGGTGGGCTGGATGAGCGACCTGGACGCCATGACGCCGGCCGACGTGCGCCAGTTCCACCGCCGATGGTACGTGCCGCGCAACGCCGCCGTGGTGGTGGCGGGCGACGTGGACCCGGCCAAGGTGCTGGCCCTGGCCCAGAAGACCTACGGTGCCATCCCCCCGCGCGCTGTTCCGGCGCGCAAGCCGCGCACCGAGCCCGTGCAGCAGGGCCTGCGCCGCATCGACTTCAAGGCGCCGGCCGAGCAAGCCTACGTGGCCCTGGCCTTCCACGTGCCGGGCATCTCGCGCATCGAGGACATGGGCGACAGCGACCGCGACGGCCTGGCGTTGCTGGTGCTGTCGGCCGTGCTCAGCGGCTACGACGGCGCGCGCCTGGAGCGCGCGCTCACGCAAGGGGCCGACCGCGTGGCCGACGCCGCCGACAGCCAGGCCTCCGTCTTCGGCCGCGGCCCCTCGCTGTTCCTGATGACGGGCGTGCCCGCCGCGGGCAAGACCTCCAGCCAAGTCGAGGACGCGCTGCGCGCCGAGATCGCCCGCGTGGCGCGCGAGGGCGTGAGCGAGGCCGAGCTCTCGCGCGTGAAGACGCAGTGGGCGGCCTCCACCATCTACGCGCGCGACTCGCTCTACAGCCAGGCCAGCGACCTGGGAAGCAACTGGGTGCAGGGCCTGCCGCTGGATGCGACCGAGCGCCTGCTCAGGCTGCTGCGCGCCGTCACACCCGAGCAGGTGCAGTCCGTGGCCGCGCGCTACTTCGGCGACGACCAGCTCACCGTGACCACGCTCCTGCCCCAGCCCGTGGCCGGTGGCGCCAGGCGCGCCGCCCCCGCGCCAGGTACCGGCGAGCGCATGCACTGAGCGAGCCCAGCATATGAACAAGATCATCAAAACGATAGCTGCTCGCGCTTTGCTGGCAAGCGTTGGAGCCATTTTTTATATGAACAACGCCTGGGCCCTGCTGCCCATCCAGCACTGGACCGAGCCCAGCGGCGCGCGCGTCTGGCTGGTCGAGAGCCCGGCCATCCCCATGGTGGACGTGCAGGTGGACTTCGACGCCGGCGCGCGCCGCGACCCCGCGCCGCAGGCCGGCCTGGCCGCGGCCGCCGCGCTCATGAGCTCCAAGGGCGTGGAGGCCGGCGGCGCGGACGAGCCCGCGCTGGACGAGAACGACCTGGGCGAGGCCTGGGCCGACCTGGGCGCGAGCCTGGAGGCCGGCGCCGAGCGCGACGGCCTGGTGTTCTCGCTGCGCTCGCTGACCGAGCCCGACCTGCTGGAGCGCGCCGCGCGCCTGGCCGCGCGCCAGCTGGGCCAGCCCAGCTTCGCGCAGAACGTGTGGCAGCGCGAGCGCGCCCGCTGGACCGCCGCCATCAAGGAGGCCGACACCCGCCCCGGCACCGTGGCCACCAAGGCCTTCGCCGCCGCCGTCTACGGCGGCCACCCCTACGGTCAGCGCCCCACGGCGCAGACCTTGGCGAACATCGAGGCGGCCGACCTGCAGGCCTTCCACGCGCGCTACCTGCAGGCCTGCCGCGCGCGCGTGAGCATTGTGGGCGCGCTCACGCGGGCGCAGGCGCAGCAGCTGGTGCAGACCCTGCTGTCGCGCCTGCCCGCGCCGCCGTCCGCCGACTGCGCGCCGCTGCCCGCCGTGCCCGAGGTGCAGCCGCTCGAAAAGGCGGTGCAGGAGGACATCCCCTTCGCCTCGGCCCAGGCCCACGTGCTCATCGGCCAGCCGGGCTTCGTGCGGCGCGACCCGGACTTCCTCGCGCTGCTGGTGGGCAACCACATCCTGGGCGGCGGTGGCTTCACCTCGCGCCTGACCAACGAGGTGCGCGAGAAGCGCGGCCTCAGCTACAGCGTGGGCAGCAGCTTTTCGCCCGGCCTGAACGCCGGCGCCTTCGTGGTCGGCCTGCAGACGCGGCCCGACCAGGCCGCGCAGGCCGTGCGGGTCACGCGCGACGTGCTCAAACGCTTCGTGGAGGAAGGCCCGACCGAGGCCGAGCTGCGCGCCGCCAAGGACAACCTCATCGGCGGCTTCGCGCTGCGCATCGACAGCAACCGCAAGCTGCTGGCCAACGTGGTCAACATCGCCTGGAACGGGTTGCCGCTGGACTACCTGGAGCATTGGACCGACCGCGTCCAGGCCCTCACGGTGGCTGACATCCGCGCCGCCTTCCAGCGCAAGCTCCAGCCCGCGCGCATGGTGACTGTCGTCGTCGGGGGCCAGCCTTGAGCCGCGCACCGGCCAAGGCGGCGGGCGAGGTGCGCATCATCGGCGGCCAGTGGAAGCGCACACGCCTGCCTGTGGCCCACAAGCCCGGCTTGCGCCCCACGCCCGACCGCGTGCGCGAGACCCTGTTCAACTGGCTGGGCCAGGACCTCACGGGCTGGCGCTGCCTGGACGCCTTCGCCGGCACGGGCGCCCTGGGGCTGGAGGCCGCCTCGCGCGGCGCCGCCAGCGTGCTGCTGGTCGAGAGCGACGCCGGCCTGGCCGCCCAGCTCGAAACCCTGCGCCAGCGCCTGCAGGCGGGCGCCGTGCGCGTGCAGCGCGGCGACGGCATCGCCGCGCTGCGCCAGTGCCAGCCCGCCAGCATGGACCTGCTGCTCATCGACCCGCCGTTCGCCGGCGAACTGTTCTTCCCCGCCCTGCAGGCCGCCGCCCGGGCCGTGGCGCAGGACGGCTTCATCTACCTGGAGGCGCCCGCCGCCTGGACCGATGAGCAGCTGGTCCCCCTGGGCCTGGCGCTGCACCGCCACCTGAAGGCCGGCGCCGTGCATGCCCATCTGCTGCGACCACAGCAAAACGCTACGGATATGTGAGCTGCCAGCGCTTGCCAGATAAGCGCTGGAGGCCATTTTTGCTTGAAAACGCCGCATGTACCGCGGCACTGCATAATCCGCCCCTGGGGGCCCGCGCCGGGCGCCATCGACCAGGAGACTTGACGCCATGGCGCATGTAGTTGCCGTTTATCCCGGAACCTTCGACCCCATCACGCTGGGCCATGAAGATCTGGTGCGCCGCGCGGCGCAGCTGTTCGACCGCGTCATCGTGGCCGTCGCCATCGCGCACCACAAGAAGACCCTGTTCAGCCTGGACGAGCGCATGGACATGGCGCGCGAGGCGCTGAGCGACTGCCCCCAGGTGCGGGTCGAGCCCTTCGAGGGGCTGGTGACCGAATTCACGGCCGCGCGCGGCGGCACGGCCATGGTACGCGGCCTGCGCTCGGGTACGGACTTCGACTATGAATTCCAGCTCGCCGGCATGAACCGCGCGCTGGTGCCGCAGATCGAAACCGTGTTCCTGACCCCCAGCAGCCAGTACCAGTTCATCAGCAGCACGCTGGTGCGCGAGATCGCCATGCTGGGCGGCGACGTGGCGCAGTTCGTCTCGCCCACCGTCCTGCAGCGCCTGCTGGCCAAGGTGGGCAAGTCCTGACCCAGTGTTCCACGGCGCCGCACATGGCGCGGCGCCGTGGCTCCCTCCCCCCTTGCGGAGGAGGGCTGGGGAGGGGGGCTGCGGCGCTTGCGTGCGCGGGCGATGCAAGTGAGGCGCCTGGACTTCCCCTCTCCCGCGAGGGGAGAGGGGCTTGCTTACGGCCGCACGACGATGCTGTTGCGCACGCCACGCACGTTCTTGGTGGTGCGGGCAATGGACTCGGCGCGGTCCTTCTCGGCCTGCGACTTGGCGAAGCCCGACAGCTGGACGGTGCCGTTGAGCGTCTCGACGCTGATGGCGGCGGCTGAAACGCCCTTGTCCTCGGCCATCTTGGCCTTCACGGCCGTGGTGATGGCGGCGTCGTCCACATAGGAGCCCACCGTCTGCTGGTCCCGGGCCACTGAGCAGCCGGTGGAGACGATGGTGGCACCCGTCAGCAGGGCGAAGGCGATGGCGCTGGCGTATTTCATGTTGTGTCCTTTCGGGTTATGGAGTGATGACTCGGGTGCTTGGAGGAATCCCTCGCGGCCTGTTGCACCCTCCTGGCCGCGTGGGGTTGTGATCTGCCCGATCGGCTGGCGCCTGTTGCGCCGTGATGGCGGGCCCGTTCAGTGCCGTTCGCCGCTGCGGCGCGCCAGCATGACGGCGGTGGCGAAGGCCGCGCCAGCGGCAGCGGCGATCAGCAGCGAGGTGCCGGGCTTCTCGGACACGTAGCGGGTGGTGGTGTCGGCCGCCTGTCGGAGCTGGCGGCGGGCCCGGTCGCTCGTGTTGGCGCAGTAGGCGATGCCGCGGCTGGCGAGGTCCTGGGCCTTGGCCGCGATGTCGTCTATCCGCGGGTCCATGTCCTGGCGCAGGTGGTGTATGCGGCTGTCGGCCTTGTCCAGCGAGCGGTTGGCCATGTCGCGTGCGGACTGCACGGTATCGCTGGCGCCGTCGAGGATGTCGTCTGCGGCCTGGTGCGCCGTCTCCAATGCTTTCTTGGTCGTGGTCTGAACTGTCACGAATGTGTCCTTTCAGGGAAGATGCGAGGCACAGGCGTCTGCCTGCGAGCGATGCGGGTTCGGTCCTAGTTCTTCTTCAGCAGGCCGATGATGAAGCTCACCACGGCCATGATCACGAAGACGAAGAACAGGACCTTGGCGATGCCCACGGCGCCTGCGGCGATGCCGCCGAAGCCGAAGACTGCGGCCACCAGGGCGATGACCAGGAATACCACTGCGTAGTGCAACATGAGCAACTCCTTTTGTGCACGGGCGCATGGCGCCGCGCGGTTTGTGCATGCGCCTGAGCGCATACCTGAACTCTAAGTGTGGGAGTCGCCGCGCGGGGGCAGGTGGCGGGCGTGCGCTGGTGTAGGACGCCGCCGAACCGGCTCAGGCGATCCGGTGGGGCAGCACGGCGCTGACCAGGGTGCCCTCGCCGGGGGTGGAGCTCACGGTGAGACTCCCGCCCGCGGCCTCGACCCGGTGGCGCATGCCCAGCAGGCCATGGGCGTCGGCGCGGATGCGCGTGGTGTCGAAGCCCGCGCCGTCGTCGCGTACCTGCACCGAGACGTGGTTGGTGTGGTTGTGCACGCACACCAGCACCTTGCGGGCGTTGGCGTACTTGCCGATGTTGGTGAGCGACTCCTGCACCAGGCGGTAGACGGTGAGCTGCGCCGTGTCGGACAGGTGAGCCTCCTCCAGGCTGATCTCCACCTGCACGTTGCTGCTCTGGGCGAAGTCGCGCGTCAGGATTTCCAGCGAGGCCGTCAGGCCCAGGTTGGACAGCGAGGACGGGCGCAGGTTCTCGATGATGCGGCGCTTGAGGGCGATGCCGTTGTTGAGCGTTTCCGTGAGGTGCTGGATGCGCTCGGCATGCTCGGGCACCTGCATGTCGATCCTGGACTTGAGCCGGGCCACGTCCAGCTTGGCGGCCGTGAGCAGCGCGCCGAGCTCGTCGTGCAGTTCGCGCGCGAGGTGCGCGCGTTCGTCCTCGCGCACCTGCTGCAGGTGGTTGGCCAGTGCCGACAGCGAGGCCGTGCGCTCGCGCACCAGCTGCTCCAGGCGGTCGCGCTCGCGCGCCAGCACCTCTTGTTCGCGCTCGTTGGCCTCCTGCAGCGCATTGGTCTGGCGCAGGTACATGTAGAAGGCCAGCAGGCCGATCACGGCCACGGTGGCGATGCCGATGCGCGAGAGCATCAGGGAGTGCAGGATTTCCTGCGTGCTGCCCTGCGCCTGTTGCGCGCTGCGCTCGACCAGGCGGGCGGCAATGGCGCGTATGGCGTCCATGTTGTCCTTGCCCACGTCGGTGGACAGAACGAACTTCCAGGCGTCGTCGTTGTTCTGGCGCCGCAGGTTCAGGCTCAGGTCCAGCTCGGACAGCTTGCGCGCGATCTGCTGCGACAGCTGCGCGAAGTCGGCCTGGTCCTGCGGCAGCCGCTGGTAGGTCTGGCGCAGCTCGTCGAGGTTGGAGTTGATCGTGGCCACGGCCTCGTTGTAGGGCTGCAGGTAGCGGTCGTCTCCGGTCAGGAGGTAGCCGCGCAGGCCGGTCTCGGCGTTCAGCATGTTCTGCAGCAGCCGGTCCAGCGCGGTGCGTGTGGCGTGCGAGCGGGCCAAGTCCCCGACGGCATCGTGCGAGCGCATGTACCCGGTCTCGTTGATGCCGACCAGCAGGACCACCGCCAGCAGGGCTGCCGGCAGGCTGATGGCCATCTTGCGCAAGCGGGACCAGATCATGTTCGAGCTTCTCCAGGGTGGTGGTGGGCCGAATTGCATATCATCACCCTGTAACGTTACTGAGGTGTCATGGTTGGCACCGCGTCCGGCAATCCTGAAAGAGGGTTAGATGATCAAGATCGGCATTGTGGATGACCACGCGATAGTGCGTTCCGGTCTGCGGCAGTTTTTCTCCGAGCACGTGGACCTGCGCGTGGTGGGCGAGGCCGCGAATGGCCGCGAGGCCATCGACCTGGTGCGCGCGCAGGAGATCGACGTGCTGGTGATGGACCTGTCCATGCCCGGGCAAAGCGGCCTGGATGCGCTGGCCATGCTGCGCGCCAAGGCGCCGGACATGGGCATCCTGATCCTGAGCGGCTACCCGGAGGAGCATTACGCCATCAACTTGATCCGCCAGGGCGCGAGCGGCTACCTCAACAAGGAATGCGACCCCAAGGAGATCGTCGAGGCCATCCGCGCCATTGCCCTGGGGCGCCGCTATTTGACGCCGGCCGTGGCCGAGCTGCTGGCGCAGCAGCTCAACCGCAAGGGCGACGCGCCGCCGCACGAGCAGCTGTCAGAGCGCGAGTTCCAGGTGTTCCTCAAGCTCGCCCGGGGCGAGACGGCCGGGGACATCGCCAAGTCCCTGTCGCTCAGCGTCAAGACCGTGAGCACCTACCGCACGCGGCTCATGGAGAAGATGGGGCTGTCGTCCAACAGCGACCTCACCTATTACGCGCTCAAGAACAGGCTGATCGATTGACCGGTGCCCCGGCGGCGGCCGCGCGCTGCGTGCCATGCACGATGCAGTAGTCCACCAGCGCATCGATCTCGTTGGACTTGTCGAACACCGCGTCCACGCCGAGCTGCGCGCAGCGCATGCGCACGTCGGGCGTGGCGTAGTTGCTGAGCACCACCATCTTCTGCTCGCTTGCGCGGTCGCGGCATGCGGCCAGCACGCCCAGGCCGCTGCCCTGGCGCAGGAACAGGTCGACGATGGCCAGATCCCACTGCGAGGCGTGCGCGGTGAGCCATTCCTTGCCCTCGTCCTCCGTCTCGGCGATCCCGACCGCCTGCACCTCGGCCAGTTCTTCCAGGGTTCCGATCAGGTTCTCGCGGATGGTGGCGTTGTCTTCGACGATGTAGGTGCGCAGTTTCACGAGGGATTCCAGTCCGGTCCGGTGTAGAGGGCCAGGGAAGCTACTGTAGAAGGATGGAGGGCGCCATGGTGCCAGCAGCCGCGGGCTGCCGTCGTAGGTGCATTCCTACCCGGCCTGCGCGTGCAGCGCGCCGCAGACGGGGCAGGCGGGGTCACGCTCCGTGCGCATCTCGGTCCATTGCATGTCGCGGCCGTCGAGCATCAGGAGGCGCCCGGCCAGCGGCCGGCCCACTCCGGCGATGAGCTTGAGCGCCTCGGCAGCCTGCATGGTGCCGATGATGCCCACCATGGGGGCGAACACGCCCATGGTGGAGCAGGCGACCTCGTCGAACCGGGCATCGGGCGGGAACAGGCAGGCGTAGCAGGGCGTGTCGCCCCGGCGTGGGTCGTAGACCGAGATCTGGCCGTCGAAGCGGATCGCGGCGCCGGCCACCAGCGGCCTGGCGCTGCGCACGCAGGCCGCGTTGATGGCCTGGCGCGTGCGGTAATTGTCGGTGCAGTCGAGCACCACGTCCGCCTGGGCCACGAGCCGGTCCAGCGCCTGCGCGTCCACGCGCTGGCGCAGGGCGTGCACGCTGACCAGGGGGTTGATGGCGTGCACGGCCTGGGCGGCGGACTCGACCTTGGACTGGCCCACGCGCTCGGTGGTGTGGGCGATCTGGCGCTGCAGGTTGGTCAGGTCCACCACGTCGTCGTCCACCAGCGTGAGGCGCCCCACGCCGGCCGAGCCCAGGAACAGCGCCGCCGGCGAGCCCAGACCGCCGGCGCCCACGATCAGCACATGCGCGGCCAGGATGCGTTCCTGCCCCTCGATGCCGATCTCGTCGAGCAGGATGTGGCGCGAGTAGCGCAGGAGTTGGTCGTCGTTCATGGCGTGGCGGGCGTGAAAAAGGCCGGGCTCCGCATGAGGCCCGGCCTGGGTGGAGGGAGAACGGGTGTCAGTTGTCCTTCTTCTCTTCCTTGCGCTCGGTCAGCGTCTTGCTGGCCACCACCGTGCGTCCCTTGAGCTGGTTCAGTGCCTGGGCCAGCTGGAAGTCCTTGTCGGAGCCGAACTCGGGCAGCTTGCGCTCGGCGATGGGCTTCTTGGACTCTTCCTCCAGGCGCTTGCGGGCTTCCTCGCGCGCTTTCTCGCGCGCCGCGTCCTTGACCTCCTCGCCCTGGCCGCTGGTCAGGTGCTTCTCCAGGTCGGCCTCGCGCATGCGCAGCGAGGCGTAGACGTCGCCCTCGGCCGTTTCGTCGAGCATGACGTCGGGCACGATGCCCTTGGCCTGGATCGACTTGCCGCTGGGCGTGTAGTAGCGCGCCGTGGTCAGCTTGATGCCCGTGTCGGGGCCGAGCGGGCGCACGGTCTGCACCGAGCCCTTGCCGAAGGTCTGGCTGCCCATGATGGTGGCGCGCTTGTGGTCCTGCAGCGCGCCGGCGACGATCTCGCTGGCCGAGGCCGAGCCTTCGTTGACCAGCACCACCAGCGGCACGGTCTTGATGGCGGCGGGCAGGCGCTTGAGCGGGTCGCCGCTGCCGCGGCGCTGGTAGAACTCGGGCGCGGCCTTGAACGTGGCCTTGCTCTCGGCCAACTGGCCGTTGGTGGAAACCACCGTCACGTTCTCGGGCAGGAAGGCGGCGGACACGGCCACAGCCGCGTCGAGCAGGCCGCCCGGGTCGTTGCGCAGGTCGAGCACCAGGCCCTTCAGGCGCGGCTCCTGCTTGTAGACCTCTTCCACCTTGCGCACGAAGTCGTCCACCGTGCGTTCCTGGAACTGCGACAGGCGGATCCAGGCGTAGCCGGGCTCGACGACCTTGGCCTTGACCGACTGGGTCTTGATCTCCTCGCGCGTGATGGTCACGGGAAAGCTGCGGCTCTCGTCCTTGCGCAGGATGGTCAGCGTGACCTTGGTGTTGGGCTCGCCGCGCATGCGCTTGACGGCCTCGTTGAGCGTCAGGCCCTTGACGGCCGTGTC
Organism: Alicycliphilus denitrificans K601; assembly: GCF_000204645.1. Lineage (NCBI taxonomy): Bacteria > Pseudomonadati > Pseudomonadota > Betaproteobacteria > Burkholderiales > Comamonadaceae > Alicycliphilus > Alicycliphilus denitrificans. The sequence continues at coordinate 1,039,651 of NC_015422.1, forward strand.
GTCGATCTTGGTGATCAGGTCGTTGGTCTTGAGGCCCGCGCGGTCGGCAGGCGAGCCCTCGATGGGCGAGACGATCTTGATCAGGCCGTCCTCCTGCGTGATCTCTATGCCCACGCCCACGAAGCGGCCCGTCGTGCCCTCGCGGAATTCCTTGAAGGACTTCTTGTCGAAATACTGCGAATGCGGGTCCAGGCTGGAAACCATGCCGGCGATGGCGTCGGTGATGAGCTTCTTGTCATCGACCGGCTCCACGTAGTCGGTTTTGATCAGTCCGAACACGGCCGACAGCTGCTGGATCTCTTCCAGCGGCAGCGGCGCCATCGCGCCGCGCGCCACGGTCTGCAGCGACACCGTGGTGAGGGCCCCGGCCACGACTCCGACCGATATCCATCCCGCAATTTTCAGTTTGTGGCCCATAAAACACCTTTACCGCTTCGAACCAATATACACCTTGGAAGTGCACGGCTGCGGGCAGTTCCCGCGCTTCTGCCCATTTTTTAGGCTCAGGCCTTGCCCTGCGCGGCCACGGCGGCGGCGGCCTTGGCGGCGGCCTCGGCGTCGCCCAGGTAGTAGCTGCGCAGGGGCTTGAGTTCCGCGTCCAGCTCGTACACCAGCGGGATGCCGTTGGGGATGTTCAGCCCCACGATGTCTTGGTCGGAGATGCCGTCCAGGTACTTGACCAGCGCGCGGATGGAGTTGCCGTGCGCTGCGATCAGCACACGCTTGCCCGAGCGGATCGTTGGCGCGATGGCTTCGTTCCAGTAGGGCAGCACGCGCGCCACCGTGTCCTTGAGGCACTCGGTCAGCGGCACCTGCTCGGGCGCCAGGCCCGCGTAGCGGATGTCGCCGCGCTCGCAGCGCGGGTCGGTGGGCTCCAGGGCCGGCGGCGGCGTGTCGTAGCTGCGGCGCCACACCAGCACCTGCGCGTCGCCGTACTGCTTGGCCATGTCGGCCTTGTTCAGGCCCTGCAGCGCGCCGTAGTGGCGCTCGTTCAGGCGCCAGCTGTGCTCCACGGGCAGCCAGGTGCGGTCCATCTCGTCCAGACAGTGCCACAGCGTGCGCGTGGCGCGCTTCAGGACGCTGGTGTAGGCCAGGTCGAACTCGTAGCCCTCGGCCTTGAGCAGGCGGCCGGCGTTCTTGGCCTGTTCGATGCCGGTTTCGGTCAGATCCACGTCGGTCCAGCCGGTGAAACGGTTTTCGAGATTCCACGTGGATTCGCCGTGGCGGATCAGAACGAGTTTGTGCATGGTGTCCCTAGGGCGTTCAGGTCAAAACCCATCATTTTAGAATCACGTGCTTTGCTTCCTTCCAAGGACCCCCGTGAACTTCATCCTCGACAACTGGTATTTGGTCTTCCTCGCGCTGGCCTCGGGCGTCATGCTCCTGATGCCCGTGCTCAAGGGCGCGGGGGCCGGCTCGCTGAGCGCGGCGCAGGCCGTGCAGCTCATCAACCGCGAGAAGGCGATCGTCATCGACGTGTGCGAGCCCGAGGAATTCGCCGCGGGCCATGTGGGCGGCGCCAGGAACATTCCCCTGGGACAGCTGCAGGAGCGCCTGCCCCAGGTCGCCAAGAACAAGGCCGTGCCGCTCATCCTGGTGTGCGCCAAGGGCGCGCGCGCCTCGCGCGCCGCGTCCATCGCCAAGGGCCTGGGCTACGACAGGGCGCAGGCCCTGGCCGGCGGCCTGAGCGCCTGGCGCGAGGCCAACATGCCGGTGGAAAAGGCCTGATCCGGCTCTATTCGCATTCTGTTGTTTCCCGTGAAAGGTCGCCTTGCCATGCAAGCCGTGAAGATGTACACCACCGCCGTGTGTCCCTACTGCATCCGCGCCAAGCAGCTGCTCAAGTCCAAGGGCGTGGAGCAGATCGAGGAGATCCGCGTGGATGCCGACCCGGCGGCGCGCGTGCACATGATGGAGATCACCGGCCGGCGCACCGTGCCGCAGATCTTCATTGGCGACACCCATGTGGGCGGGTATGACGACCTCGCGGCGCTGGACGGCCGCGGCGGCCTGATGCCACTGCTGGGCGCCCTGACTTAGCCGGCCCGGATGCATCACCCGGGCGTTGCATAATGCGTCCCAAGTTGCCCGCTGCGGGAGCCTTTCCCGGGCGGGCTTTGTTTTGACCGAAAGACCGAGACCATGGCCACCGAAGAAACCCCCGTGTTCCAGATCCAGCGCGTGTACCTGAAGGACCTGTCGCTGGAGCAGCCCAATTCCCCCGCCATCCTGCTCGAACAGGAGCAGCCCAGCGTGGACATCCAGCTCGGCGTCCAGGCCACGCCCGTCGCCGAGGGCATCTTCGAGGTCGCCGTGACGGCCACCGTGCAGACCAAGATCAAGGACAAGACCGTGTTCCTGGTCGAGGCCAAGCAGGCCGGCATCTTCGAGATCCGCAACGTGCCCGAGGAGCAGATGGGCGCCATCGTGGGCATCGCCTGTCCGCAGATCATCTACCCCTACCTGCGCGGCAACGTGGCCGACACCATCACGCGCGCGGGCTTCCCGCCCGTGCACCTGGCGGAAATCAACTTCCAGGCCATGTACGAGCAGCAGCAGGCCGCCGCGGCCGAGGCAGGCAACGGCGCCACGCAGTAAGTCGGTACATCGGGCGATTGGAGGTATTTTTGGTCTTCAGTGCCCGCGTAGCAAGCGTGATAAGCTATGAAAATCGTAGTCCTCGGCGCCGGTGCCTGGGGTACGGCCATGGCCATGAGCGCCGCCGCGCATGCGGTCGGCCATGACGTGACCCTGTGGGCGCGGGACGCGCAGCAGGCCGCCGGCATGCAGGTCGCGCGCAGCAACCAGCGCTATCTGCCCGGCCTGGCATTCCCGCCCAGCCTGCGGGTGCAGGCGGGCGATGCCCGCGCGCTCGCGGACCAGGCAGAACTCGTCATCATCGGCACGCCCATGGCGGCGCTGCGCGGCATGCTGCTGCTGCTGCGGGACTGCGCCGCGCCCATCGCCTGGCTGTGCAAGGGCTTCGAGGCGGACACGGGCCTGATGGCCCATGAGGTCTGCGCCGAAGTGGCGCCGCAGCTGGCCAGCGGCGCCTTCAGCGGCCCGAGCTTCGCCCAGGAGGTGGCGCGCGGGCAGCCCAGCGCCCTCGTCGCCGCAAGCCGCCATGCCCGCGTGCGCGATGCGCTCGTGGCGGCCTTCCACGGCCCCGCGCTGCGTGTCTATGCCAGCGAGGACATCGTGGGCGTGGAGGTGGGCGGCGCGGTCAAGAACGTGCTGGCCATCGCCACGGGCCTGTGCGACGGCCTGCAGCTGGGCCTGAACGCGCGCGCGGCCCTGATCACGCGCGGCCTGGCCGAGATGACCCGCCTGGGCCTGGCACTGGGTGCGCGGCCCGATACCTTCATGGGCCTGTCGGGCCTGGGCGACCTGGTGCTGACCGCCACGGGTGACCTCTCGCGCAACCGCCGCGTGGGCCTGTTGCTGGCCGAGGGCAAGAGCCTGCAGCAGGCGGTCGATTCGCTGGGACACGTGGCCGAGGGGGTGTACAGCGCCCGCACCGTGGTGCAGCGCGCGCGCGCCGCGGGCGTGGAGATGCCGATCGCCGAATGCGTGCTGGCTCTGCTCGACGGCCGGCTGCGCGCAACCGACGCCGTGGCCCGCCTGATGGAGCGCGAGCCTACGGTGGAGCGGCTCTGAGGCCGTGAGCATTGCGCGCGCCGCCGCGTCTGCTGGAAGACGCGCACGGGGCGGCGCTTGAATCCTCCCATTTCTTGGCGTAGCCTGCACTTCTCGCAAACTCCGAGGGGACATGCCATGCCGTATCCCACCTTGCCGGTCGTGCTGTCTGCCGCAGCCGTGCTGGCTGCCTGCGCGCCCATGTCCGCGCAGGCCCCGGGCGATGCCGGGTCCCATGCCATGGGGTTTTTTGTCACCAGCGGCAATCCCGGGCGCGGAGGCGATCTGGGGGGCATCGAAGGGGCTGACCGCTACTGCCAGGCGCTGGCGAGCGGCGTGGGCGCCGGTGCGCGCATCTGGCGGGCCTACCTGAGCACGGTGGCCACGGTCGCAGGCCCGCCGGTCAACGCGCGCGACCGCATCGGCACCGGCCCCTGGTACAACGCCAAGGGCGTGCTGATCGCCCGCAACGTAGAGGAACTGCACGGCGCCAACCACGTCAGCAAGCAGACCGCGCTGACGGAGAAGGGCGAGGTGCTCAGTGGACGGGGCGATGCGGTCAACATGCACGACATCCTGACCGGCTCGCTGCCCGATGGCCGAGCCTCCGCCGCCGCCAGCGACACCACCTGTGGCAACTGGACGCATGACGGCGCTGGCTCGGCACTGGTAGGCCACCATGACCGTATGGGGCTGGACGACAGCGTCGCGGCCAAGTCATGGAACTCCTCGCATGCCTCGCGCGGCTGCGGCATGGATGCCCTCAAGGCCACGGGCGGGGCGGGCCGGCTGTACTGCTTTGCCGCCGATACGCCGGCGGTGCCGCCGGCGGTGCCCTCCGGGCGCGCCATGGGCGGCGCGTCGGGCTATTGACGCGGGGCTTGCCAGCCCGCCCGCCGGCTATTGCGTTACCCGGAAACCCGATTTTTCGACGATGGGCCGCAGCGCTTCGCGCTGCGTCTTGGCCAGCCTGGCAACCTCGGCACCGGGCCTGCCGGTGGTGACGAGGCCGATCCGGACCATTTTCTCGGCGAACTCGGGGTCCTGGACGATGTCGATCATCGTTTTTTCCAGTTTGCTCACCACGGACTTGGGCACGCCGGCAGGAACGAAGGCCGCATACCAGCTGGCTGCGTTTTCAAATCCCGGAACGCCCTGCTCGAGAAACGTGGGGACGCCGGGAATGAGCCTGGAGCGCTCCGTGCCGGGAACCCCCAGGTATTTGATTTTCCCGGCCTTCACCAGCTCGCCCGCAGAAGCGACCGTGTCCATGCCGACGGGAAGCACGCCGCCAATTTCGTCGGTCAGCATGGGTGGAGCGCCCTTGTAGGCGACGGGTGTCAAATTCAAACCCATCTGCTGATTCAACTGCAGCAGGCCGAAGTGGAACACGCCGCCCAACGTCACCATGCCCACGCCGGTGTCTTTGGGGTTCTTTTTGATCCAGTCCACATATTCCCGCATCGAGGAAAAGGGGCTGTTGACCGAGGTGGTGGCCACCAACGGCGTATCGGCCAGCAACGCCACCGGGACGAGATCCTTGTCGGGGTCGAACGGCAGTTTGTCGTAGGTCAGTGGCTGGGAGACGAATGGCGGCGCCGGGCTGATCAGGATGGTGTTGCCATCCGCTGGTGAACGCTTCACCGTCATCAGGGCAATCTGGGTACCGGCCCCGGGCTTGTTGTCCACGATGACTGTTTTGCCCAGGTCGGTGCGCAGTTTTTCGGCCATGGCGCGCGACATGCTGTCCAATGCGCCGCCCGCAGGAAAGCCTATGACGATTTTGATCGGTGTATTGGATTGATCCTGCGCGACTGCGGCATGGGCCACAAGCGCGGCGCCCAGCGCGATGCCGGTGATTTTGGCGATGGATGAATGGAACATGTCTCTTCGCTCCCGGGGTTGGTGAAATTGCCTAATGCATCTGGATGGCATGCGTCACCAGCGTCAGTCCGCTGACGACCAGCAGGGCGCAGATCAGCTTGCGCAAAAGCTCGGGCGGCACGCGCCGCGCCCAGTGGTGGCCCATCACCACGCCGGCGGCGGCCACGGCGATCAGCACCAGCCAGCGCAGCCACAGGTCGGCATGGGACAGGCGCCCCGCGACGCCCATGGTCAGCAGTACCGAGCAGGCGCTGGCGGTGATCACCACCGGGGTACTGGCACGCAGCGCCAGCACGTCGGGCAGGCGCCGGCTCAGCCATGCAACTACCAGTGGGCCGGCGGTGCCGAACAGGATCTCCACCAAGCCAATCGCGCCGCCCGCGGCATGGCTCCAGGGGGCGGCCAGCTGCCGGCGCCGTGGCGCGGCGGTGCGCAGTGCCTGTGCACCCACCGCCGCTACGTACAGCCCCAGGGCCAGCAGGGGCCAGCGGCTGGCCAATTGCGTGGAGAGCCACAGGCCGGCCAAGGCGCCCACCACCATGCCGGGCAGCAGGCGCCGCAGCTCGGCGAAGTTCACGTGGCGCAGGTTCAGTCCGCCCAGCAGCAGCGAGGCCGGCACATCCAGCAGCAGGACCAGGGGCACCACTTCCGCCAAGGGCCAGCGCCACGCCAGCAGGGGCACGATGACCAGGGCCGAGCCGAAGCCCGTGATCCCCAGCACCACGTAGCCCAGCAGCACGACGGCCGCGGGGTAGAGTAGTTCGTTCACACCTTGTCCGCAGGTCAGGCGCAGGCTGGCGCCCAGCCGTCCGCATGGGCCGGAGTGGCGTCGGCATCCAGCGGGTACATAGGGCGGCTCAGGTGCTTGAATGGAAACAGGTCGTAGTCCGAGCTGCAGACGCCGGGCCCGCTGACGAGCACGACGTGCCTGGCGAAGGGCCCGAACCCGGCGCGGAAATGCTGGCGCGACTTGAGCAGCACATATCTGGACTGCGCGGGGTCCACACCGGCGTGGGTGAACACGCCCGTGTCGTAGGGTTCCTGGGGCCGCTCGCAGATGAAGACCAGCACCGTTCCCACGCGCAGCACGGCCGTGCGGCCCAGGCTTTGGCGCACGCCGGTGAACATGGGGCCGGTCACGGTGTATTCGCCATCCGTCAGGCGTTCCACCACGCCCGTCAGGCGCAGCGGGCGTCCCTTCAGGCCCAGGGCCGGCATGTCGGTCTTGCCGCCCACGTCCACAGTGACCTCGGCGCCCACGCCGCGCTCGAACAGCGTGGCCACCGTGGCGGGGTCCCAGAAGGGGCCGGCGACCACGTCTTCCAGGCCTTGCCTCAGCATCTCTTCGAGCACGTCCATGATGTCGGTGACGCCGCCGGCGCCACAGTTGTCGCCGTGGTCGATCAGCAGGACCGGGCCTTGCTCCAGGGTCTTGGCATGGGCGATCGCCTGCGGCACGGGCTCGCTCGGGAACACGAAGTCCGCGCGGCGCGACCAGGCCAGGTCGCATAGCTCGTCGAGCAGGCGCTGGCCTGCATCGAGCCTGCCGCGCTCGGCGGCGATGACCACCGACAGGCCGGCATAGGGGATATCCGACAGCGGAAAGCCGCCGAAGACCGATGCATTGCACACCTCGCCATCGCGCTCGGCCTGCATGGCCCGGTCCATGATGTCCTTCATGGGCTGCATGGCCGGCGTCTGGCGCAGCATGTGCGTGAGCATGGGCAGGCGGCGCCACAGCAGCACGGGCTGGCTGCGGCCTTCCAGCCGGGCGCGGATGCTGCGGGCCACGCGGGCGCCGGTTTCGTAGATGTCCACGTGCGGATAGGTGCAGTAGCCGGCGATCACCGTGGCGTTGCGGATCAGCTCGCTGCTGAAGTTGGCATGGAAATCCAGCGCCACGCCAATGGGTAGCCCCGGCGGGGTGCAGGCGCGCAGGCGGCGCAGCAGCTCGCCTTCGGCGTCAGGGTAGCCGTCCGCCACCATGGCGCCGTGCAGGTCCAGCAGGATCGCGTCGCAGCCCTGCGAGGCGCTGCGCACCACGGCGTCGCACAGGTGCTCGAAGGCCTCGCGCGCCACCACGCCGCTGGGCACGGCGTTTGCGTACATGGCGAAGTCCACCTCGGCCCCCATCTCCCGCGCCATGTCGAGATAGGCGGTGGCGGCATTCTTCGTGCCTTCGCAGGCCTGGCGCGCCGCCTCGCCATAGGCCGGGCCATTGCCGGTGCCGCGGCGGAAGTCGCCGAGCACGGTGGGGATGGGCGAGAACGTATTTGTCTCGTGGCGCATCAGGGCGATGACAAACTTCATGGCTCGACTCATTGCTTTTCCAGGCCCGACTTCTCGACCAGCACGCCGTAGCGCTGGGTTTCCTGCTGCAGGAAGGCCTTGGCCTTGGCGGGCTCCAGCAGCACCGGGTCCAGGCTCAGCATGGACAGGGTGTTGGCGAAGTCCTCGTCCTTGACGCCCGACTGCAGCACGGAATAGATCTTGTCCAGCACCGCCTGCGGCGTGCCGGCGCGCATCACCACCGACAGGTTGGATTGCACGACCAGGGCCTTTGGGTCCCTGGGATCTTGCGCGACGGCCTTCGGAAACTCCTTGAGCGGCGTGCCCTGCAGCACGGCCACGGGCAGCACGCGCCCGCCGCGTGCATGGGCGATCGAGGAGCCCACCACGTCCATATGGGCGTCGGTGTGGCCGCCTATCAGGTCGGTGACGGCCGGGGGCGAGCCGCGGTAGGGCACGATCTCGAAGTTCAGGCCGTTTTGCCGGCGCCAGTTGTCCAGCGCCAGATGGGCCGCACCGCCGATGGTGTTGACGCTGATGGAGACCTTGCCCGGCCTGGCCTGGATGGCCTTGACCAGGTCGTCGAAGTTCTTGTAGGGCCCCTGGGGGTTGATGATCAGCCAGTGCGGGTAGGAATTGAGCACGGTCACGGGCGTGAAATCCCGGTCGCCGTCGTAGCGCACATCCTTGAGCAGCCAGCGGTTGATGTTGAGCGTTCCGTCGCTCGCCATGAACAGCGTATGGCCGTCCGCCGGGTCGCGCAGAGTGGCCAGCGCGCCGGGCACGGTGGCGCCGCCGGGAATGTTCTCCACCACCACGCTGACCTTGGGGAACGCCTTGCCCAGCTTGTTGGCCACCATGCGTCCCATGGCATCGGCCGAGCCGCCCGCCGGGTACGGGACGATGACCTTTATGGCGCGTTTGGGCCAGTCCGCCTGGGCGTGGGCGGCGCCCATGCCCAGCACGGGCGCAAGACAGGACAGCAGGGCCAGGCCCGCGACCTGGCGGCGAATGCGTTGCATCTTGATGTCTCCTATCGGTCTGTGATTCACGGCCGATTGCCGCGATGCGCCGCAGTGTAGGAATGCAACAAGCTAATGTCTAATATATATTAAGTTTATTTTCATTTAGAAAGTATATGGATGAGCACCGCCTGAAATGCTTTGTCGCGGTCTACGAGCAGGGCAGCGTGTCCGCCGCCGCCACGCGCCTGCACATGACGCAGCCGCCGCTCAGCATCCTGCTGCGCAAGCTGGAGGACGAACTGGGGGTCACGCTGTTCGACCGCAGCGGGCACAGGCTGGCCCCCACGGCGACGGGCGAGCTGTTCTACCTGCGCGCCAAGGCGCTATTGGCCAACCTGCAAACCATGCGCCGCGAGCTGCGCGAGGCCGAGCAGGGCGCGCGCGGCAGCGTGCACATCGGCTGCGCCACGGCGGCGAGCCTGTTCGTCATGCCCGGCGTCATGGAAGACCTGCGCTCCAGCGGGCTGGACATCACGGTCCACGTGCAGGAGGGCGAGACGGGCTACATGCTGCAGCGCCTGCGCGAGCGCAGCCTGGACCTGGTCATCTCGCGCAGCGAGTACATCGCCCCCGAGCTGGAAACGCGGATCATCATGGACGAGCCCTTGCAGGTGGCGCTGCCGCCGGACCACCCCCAGGCAGGGTGCGACCGGGTGCGGCTGGAAGACCTGCGCCACGACCGTTTCCTGCTGCACCGCTCGCCGCTGGGCGCGGGCATATCCGACATGGTGCTGCGCGCCTGTCAGCAGGCGGGGGTCGTCCCGAACGTGGTGTACTGGGGCGGCGAGACCCTGCCTATGCTGCTGATGGCGCAAAAGGGCCTGGGGGTGGCGTTTGCGCCGCAAAGCTTTGGACAACTGGCGGCGGCGGGGCTGCCGCGCCTGGTTCCGCTGGCTGGCGCGCAGTTGCGCACCCATTTGAACGTGGTCTGGCCGCGCCAGCTGGTGCTGACGCCAGCTGCCAGCCGGATTCGGGATCTGATCCTGGAGCGCTTTGCGCCCTAGGGATGCTTTGCACGAATCGAGCAGTAAGCGGGCGCTGCGGATCTGGCCATTTGCAACGCCTCAGACCGCCCGAGGCCGCAGATGCGCGCGGCGTGACGATTCGTGCAGAGCATCCCTATCTAAAATTCCAGGTTGTCGATCAGCCGCGTGCCGCCCAGGCGCGCCGCGCCCAGCGCCACCAGCGTGCCGGGGGCGGCGGCGCCTTGCGGCGGCTGCAGGTCGTGGCGCTGGCGCACGGTGAGGTAGTCGGGCGCCCAGCCCTGCTGCGCCAATTGCTGCATGGCCTGCTGCTCCAGCGCGGCCAGCGGCGGCGCGCCCGGGGCCGATGCCGCCTGGGCCAGCGCGCGCAGCGCCTCGGACAGCTGCACGGCCTGCCCGCGCTCTCCGGCGCTCAGGTAGCCGTTGCGCGAACTCAGCGCCAGGCCGTCGGTGGCGCGCTCGGTTTCGCCGGCCACCACCTGCACGGGCAGGGCGAACTGCTCGACCATGCGGCGGATCACCATGAGCTGCTGGTAGTCCTTCTTGCCGAACACGGCCGTGCCGCCGCCGCTGGCGAAGAACACGGCGGAGAACAGCTTCATGACCACGGTGCACACGCCGGTGAAGAAGCCGGGGCGGAAGTGGCCCTCCAGGATGTCGGCCAGCTGCGGGTCGGGCTGCAGCTTGAAGGTCTGCGGCGAGGGGTACAGGTCGGTCTCGCGCGGCGCGAAGACGATGTCGCAGCCCGCGGCCTCCAGCCGGGCGCAATCGGCGTCCCAGGTGCGCGGGTAGCTGTCGAAATCCTCGTGCGGCAGGAACTGCAGGCGGTTCACGAAGATGCTGGTGACCAGCACGTCGCCCAGCGGCCTGGCCTGGCGCACGAGGGCGATGTGGCCGTCGTGCAGGTTGCCCATGGTGGGCACGAAGGCCGGGCGGCCGGGGCGGGCGGCCAGGGCTGCGCGCAGTTCGGGGATGGTGCGTGCGGTGATCATGGTGGCCTTCGTCAATTCCAGGCGTGCAGCTGGTCGTCGGGGAAGCGCCCTTGCTTGACGGCCTGCACGTAGGCCTCCATGGCGCCCTTGACGCTGCCCGCGTCCTGCATGAAGTCGCGTACGAACTTCGGGTTCTTGCCAAGGTTCACGCCCAGCATGTCGTGCATCACCAGCACCTGGCCGGCCGTGCCGCTGCCCGCGCCTATGCCTATGGTGTGGCAATGCGGCAGGGCCTGCGTGAGGTCGCGCGCCAGCGGCGCGGGCACCATCTCCAGCACGAGCATGGCGGCGCCTGCGTCCTGCAGCTCCAGCGCGTGGCGGCGCAGCGTCTGGGCGGCCTGGTCGCCCTTGCCCTGCACGCGGTAGCCGCCCAGGGCATGCACGGTCTGGGGGGTCAGTCCCAGGTGGGCGCACACGGGCACGCCGCGCTCCACCAGGAAGTGCACCGTCGGCGCCGTCCAGCCGCCGCCTTCGAGCTTGACCATGTGCGCGCCCGCCTGCATGAGCCGGCAGGCGCTTTTCAGGGCCTGCTCGCGCGACTCGTGGTAGCTGCCGAAGGGCAGGTCGGCCACCACCCAGGCTGTGCCCTGCACGCGGTGCAGGCCGCGCACCACGCTCTCGGTGTGGTAGGCCATGGTGTCCAGCGACACGCCCACGGTGCTGGGCAGGCCCTGGCAGACCATGCCCAGCGAGTCGCCCACGAGGATGCACTCCACGCCCGCGGCATCGGCCACAGCGGCGAAGGTGGCGTCGTAGGCCGTGAGCATGGTGATCTTCTCGCCCGCCTCGCGCATCTGCGCCAGGCGCGGCAGGCTTATGGGACGGCGCTGCGGCAGCGGCGATGCCGGGGGCAGGGTGCCGTAGGGCGTGGCGGAGGGAGACGGTGCGGTGGTCATGCGGTCCTCGGTGCGAACGAGCCGTGAGTCTATGCGACTGCCCGCTCCGAGCGCGCGGATGCCCGTGCGCCGTTCCGGTGGATGGCAGGCGGCGGGATCTTCAGCCGCCCGCGGGCACGGCGCCGGCGAGCACTGGCGTTCGGGCCCTGGTGCGCGCATGGGCCGGCCGTAGAAGTAGCCCTGGATGAAATGCACGTCCATCCCGCGCAGGATGCCGGCCTGCACGGCCGTCTCCACGCCCTCGGCCACCACCTGCGGGCCGCGCGCGCTTCTGCCGACCGGGCGGTAGGAGGCGCGTTGCCGGTATGCTCGCGCCCCATGACGAATCTGACGCACCCCCCGCAGGGCACAGCCCATAACGACGACGTGACCACTCTGGCCCGCGTGGACGTGGCCCGCGCCCTGCAGGAAGACGTGGGCGCCGGCGACCTCACGGCCGGCCTCATCGACCCCGCCCGGCGCGCCCGCGCGCGCATCCTCGCGCGCGAGGCCGCCGTGATCTGCGGCGCGCCGTGGGTGGAGGCGGCGCTGCGCGCGCTCGACCCCGGCGTGCGGCTCACCTGGCACGCGGCCGAGGGCCAGCGCTGCGCGCCGGACCAGGTGGTGCTGGAGATCGAGGGTAACGCGCGCGCGCTGCTCAGCGCCGAGCGCACCGCGCTCAACTTCCTGCAGCTGCTGTCGGCCGTGGCCACCAAGACGCGCACCTACGCGGACGCCGTGGCCGGCACGCGTGCGCAGATCGTGGACACGCGCAAGACCATCCCCGGCCTGCGCCTGGCGCAGAAGTACGCCGTGCGCACGGGCGGCGGGGTGAACCACCGCATCGGCCTGCACGACGCGGTGCTCATCAAGGAGAACCACATCGCCGCCGCTGGCGGCGTGACGGCGGTGCTGCGTGCCGCCGAGGCCGTGGCCGAGCGCGCGAAGTTCATCGAGATCGAGGTCGAGACGCTGGAGCAGCTGGCCGAGGCGCTCGATGCGGGCGCGAAGATGGTGCTGCTCGACAACATGCCGCTGCCCACGCTGCGCGAGGCCGTACGCATCAATGCGGGCCGCGCCATCCTCGAAATCTCGGGCGGCGTCACGCTCGACGGCTTGCGCGCCCTTGCGGAAACCGGCGTGGACCGCATCTCCATCGGCACGCTGACCAAGGACGTGAAGGCCATCGATTTCTCCATGCGCCTGCAGGAACTTGCCTGAGAAGGTGTGAACGAATTCGCCATGCCCGCTCGTTCCGCAAAAAAGCACCCCATCCGCGTTGCAAATGCTCGCCATAGCCCGAGCTGTGGCTGCGCTTTGCGCCTTGATGGGGCACGTTTGTGCGGCCCGCTCGGACACGCCGGATTCATTCACACCTTTTGAGGCGAGACAATATAGCCCCCCACGATGTGCCGCCGCGGCCCGGCGGCGAGAGCACTGCCATGAATACGACCGCCATCAAGGACGTCGAGTACGAACAGCCCACCGCGGGCTCGGACGGCGCCGTCTGCTCCACCAAGCATGCCTGGGCGCGTGTGCCGCCCGAGCTCTCGCAGGAGGAGCGCGCGCGGCTCAAGGAGCGCATCCGCCGCCTGCTCAAGGAAAAGAACGCCGTCATGGTCTCGCACTACTACGTGCACCCCGACCTGCAGGACCTGGCCGAGGAGACCGGCGGCATCGTGAGCGATTCGCTGGAGATGGCGCGCTTCGGCCGCGACCACGCGGCGCAGACGCTGGTGGTCTCGGGCGTGAAGTTCATGGGCGAGACGGCCAAGATCCTCTCGCCCGAGAAGACCGTGCTCATGCCCGACCTGGACGCGACCTGCTCGCTCGACCTGGGCTGCCCCATCGACCAGTTCAGCGCCTTCTGCGACCAGCACCCCGACCGCACCGTGGTCGTCTACGCCAACACCAGCGCGGCCGTGAAGGCGCGCGCGGACTGGCTCGTCACGTCCAGCTGCGCGCTCGACATCGTGCGCGCCCTGAAGGACGCGGGCCACAAGATCCTCTGGGCGCCCGACCGCCACCTGGGCGCCTACATCGAGCAGCAGACCGGCGCCGACATGGTGTTCTGGAACGGCGCCTGCATCGTGCACGACGAGTTCAAGGCGCTGGAGCTGGAGCTGCTCAAGAAGGAGCACCCCGGCGCCAAGGTCCTCGTGCACCCCGAGAGCCCGGCCGAGGTCGTGGCCCTGGCCGACGCCGTGGGATCGACCAGCGCCATCCTCAAGGCCGCGCGCGAGATGGACGCGAAGGAATTCATCGTGGCCACCGACAACGGCATGATGCACAAGCTGCGCACGCTCAACCCGGCCAAGACCTTCTACGAGGCCCCCACCGCCGGCAACAGCGCCACCTGCAAGAGCTGCGCGCACTGCCCCTGGATGGCCATGAACGGCCTGGCCGACGTGGCGCGCGTGCTGGAGACGGGCGCCAACGCCATCCACGTGGACCCCGCGCTGATCCCGCGCGCGCGCCTGCCCATCGACCGCATGCTCGCCTTCACCGCCGCGCTCAAGAGCGGCCAGCCGGCCGGCGCGCTGGTGCCGCATTTCGGTGCGGCGTGATGCTTTTGTTTTGATAGCTGCTGGCGCTTGATGGATAAGCGCTGGAGGCCGATTTGACCTCTAACGTCCTGATCGACTTCGCAGACCCGCGCGAGAGCGGCGGGGCGCGCCTGCGCTTTCGTGCCGCCGCGCCGCGCGCTACGCTCGTGGCCCGGGCCCTGCACGAGGTGCGCGGCGTGCTCGACGCCGTGGAGGCCGCCGCGCGCGCGGGCGCCTGGGTGGTGGGCCAGCTGCGCTACGAGGCCGCGCCCGCGTTCGACGCGGCCTTGCGCACCCACGCAGCCGACGGGCCGCTGGCCTGGTTCGCGGTGTTCGACGCGCCGCAACCCTGGGACGGCGGCCTTACGCCCGGCGACGCCGCGGTGCAGTGGCAGGACGGGATCGCGCGGCCCGCGTTCGACGCGGCCATCGCGCATATCCGCGGCGCCATCGGCGCGGGCGAGTGCTACCAGGTGAACTACACGGCGCCGCTCACGGGCGCCTGGCGCGGCGGCGCGCCGGCCCTGTTCGCGGCGCTGCGCCGCGCGCAGCCGGGGGGCTACGCGGCCTGCCTCGACATGGGCGACGAGTGCACGCTCTCCGTCTCGCCCGAGCTGTTCTTCGACTGGCGCGGCGGCACCCTGCTCGCGCGGCCCATGAAGGGCACGGCCGCGCGCGGCGCCACGCCCGGGGAGGACGCGGCCCGCGCCGCGCAGCTGCGCGCCAGCCCCAAGGAGCGCGCCGAGAACGTGATGATCGTGGATCTGCTGCGCAACGACCTCTCGCGCATCGCCGAGCCGCACAGCGTGCGCGTGCCGCGCCTGTTCCACACCGAGGCGTTGCCCACCGTGTGGCAGATGACCTCCGACGTGGTGGCGCGCACGCGCGCGGGCACGCGCCTGGCCGACGTGTTCGGCGCGCTGTTCCCGTGCGGCTCGGTCACGGGCGCGCCCAAGGTGCGCGCCATGCGGCTCATCGCGCAGTTGGAGCCCGCGCCGCGCGGCGTGTACTGCGGCGCCGTGGGTGTGGTGCGGCCCGACGGCGCGGGCGGCGTGGCCGCCACCTTCAACGTGCCGATACGCACCGTGGCGCTGCGCGGCGCGCGGGCCGTGTGCGGCATCGGCAGCGGCATCACCTGGGGATCGGACGCCGCGGCCGAATGGCGCGAGTGGGAGGCCAAGCGCGCCTTCGTCGAGCGCGCGAGCGAGCCGTTCGACCTGCTCGAAACCCTGGGCCTGCATGACGGCGTGCTGCGCCACCGCGCCGAGCACCTCGCGCGCATGGCCGGCGCCGCCGCGCATTTCGGCGTGCCCTGGGACGCGGCACGCGTGCAGGCCTGCCTTCATGCCCTGTGCGCCGCCCATCCCGCCGGGCCGTGGCGCGTGCGTCTGCTGCTGGACGCGCAGGGCCTGCCGCGCGCCGAGGCCTTCGCGCTGCAGCCCACGCCCGAGCCCGTGGTGCTGGCACTGGCCGCGCAGCCCTTCCTCCACGCGCACAGCGAATTCACGCGCCACAAGACCACGCGCCGCGCGCACTACGCGGCGTTCGCGCCCCGGCAGGGCGTGTTCGACACCGTGCTCTACAACGAGGCGGGCGAGATCACCGAATCCACCTTCGGCAATGTCGCCGCGCTGCTCGATGGCCGCTGGATCACGCCGCCGCTCGCCAGCGGCCTGCTGCCCGGCGTGGGCCGCGCCGTGGCGCTGCGCGAGGGGCGCGTGGCGGAGGCGGTGCTGCGCGTGCAGGACGTGCCGCGCGTGCAGCGCTGGGCCTTCGTCAACAGCCTGCGCGGCTGGCTGGATGCGCGGCTGGAATGATTGCTTTTGAAAAGATAGCTTGCCGCGCTTACCAGGAAACGGATTGAGGCCTATTTGGCTTGAAAAACACGGGGCTTCGAATCATCACCGCCGCAATCGCCGGCGGCCCCGCCGCGCCCGGGGCGCCGGTCAGTGCTTCAGAGCCGTTCCTTCACGTAGCTCGGCCGGTCCATGTCCACGATCTCCACGCTGAGCTGCACCATCAGGCCCTGCGGGCGCGGCGTGAGGCGGCGCAGCACACCGGCCACGCGGCCGGCCAGGTCTTTCTTCGCCTCGGGGCTGCGGCCCGAGAGCAGGCGCAGCTGGGCATGGACGAAGGCGCGGCCCACGGCCTCGGTGCCGACCTGGAAACTGTCGGTGGTGCGCACGAAGCGGGTCTTGAGGTCGGCCTCGTCCAGCACCTCGGGGCTGGCGCAGACGGCGGCGTTGAGCTCGGCCAGCGCCTGGGCCTCGGGGTAGCCGGGCAGGTTGCTGGAGTATTCGACGGTGAGGTGGGGCATGGGAAGGCTCCTGGGAGAGGGGGAAGGTGGTGCGGCGCAGGCGCCGGTCAGCGCATGGGCACCAGGATGGTGGGCGCCGCGGGCGCGGCCATGTCGGGCCAGTCGCGGCTGAAGTGCAGGCCGCGGCTCTCGTGGCGCATTTGGGCGCTTTGGATGATGAGGTCGGCCACCTGCACGAGGTTGCGCAGCTCCAGCAGGTCGCGCGTGACGTGGAAGTGGGCGTAGAACTCCTGGATCTCGCCCTGCAGCAGCGCGATGCGGTGCGCGGCGCGCTCCAGGCGCTTGTTGGTGCGCACTATGCCCACGTAGTCCCACATGAAGCGGCGCAGTTCGTCCCAGTTGTGCGAGATGACGACCGACTCGTCGGCGTCGCGCACGCGGCTGTCGTCCCAGTGCGGCAGGTCGGGCACGGGCGCCGGCGTGGCGGCGGCGACGGCATGGGCGGCGGCGCGCGCGAACACCATGCATTCGAGCAGCGAGTTGCTGGCCAGGCGGTTGGCGCCGTGCAGGCCGGTGTAGGCCACCTCGCCCACGGCGAACAGGCCCGGCAGGTCGGTGCGCGCGGCCAGGTCGGTGAGCACGCCGCCGCAGGTGAAGTGCGCCGTGGGCACGACGGGGATGGGTTCGCGCGTGATGTCTATGCCCAGCTCGGCGCAATAGGCCAGGATGTTGGGGAAATGCGCGCGCAGGAACTCCGGGCTCTGGTGCGAGATGTCCAGGTGCACGCAGTCCAGGCCGTGCTTCTTCATCTCGAAGTCGATGGCGCGCGCCACCACGTCGCGCGGCGCGAGCTCGGCGCGCGCGTCGTGCCGGGGCATGAAGCGCGTGCCGTCGGGCAGCAGCAGCCGCCCGCCTTCGCCGCGCACGGCCTCGCTGATCAGGAAGGACTTGGCGTGCGGGTGGTACAGGCCCGTGGGGTGGAACTGGATGAATTCCATGTTGGCCACGCGGCAGCCCGCGCGCCAGGCCGCGGCGATGCCGTCGCCCGTGGCCGTGTCGGGGTTGGTGGTGTAGAGGTAGACCTTGCCCGCGCCGCCCGTGGCCAGCACGGTGTGGGGCGCGCGGAAGGTGACGACCGTGTCGCTGGCCTCGTCGAGCGCGTACAGGCCCAGGCAGCGCTGGCCCGCCAGGCCGAGCTTGCGGCTGGTGATCAGGTCCACCAGGGTGTGGTGCTCGAACACGGTGATGCCGGGCGTGGCGCGCACCACGTCGATCAGCGTCTCCTGCACGGCCGCGCCGGTGGCGTCGGTGGCGTGCACGATGCGCCGTGCGCTGTGGCCGCCTTCGCGTGTCAGGTGCAGGTCGTCGCCCTCCAGCGTGAAGGGAACGCCCAGGGCGCGCAGCCAGCCTATGGCCTCGGGCGCGTTCTCGACCACGAAGCGCGTGGTGGCCAGGTCGCACAGGCCGGCGCCGGCGACCAGCGTGTCCTCGATGTGGGCGGCGAAGCTGTCGTCGTCGGCCAGCACGGCGGCGATGCCGCCCTGGGCCCAGCGGCTGGAGCCTTCCTGCAGCTCGCGTTTGGTGATCACGGCCACGCGGTGCGTGGGCGCCAGGTGCAGTGCTGCCGAGAGGCCGGCGAGGCCGCTGCCTACGATAAGTACGTCAAAATCGTGCGATGCCATGGTGATGGGCCTGCGCCGGCGGGGCGCGCAAAGGGAGCGTGCATTGTAGAGAGGGCATGCCGGCGGCGCGCCGGGGCGCCCGCGGCCGCGGTCACTGCGCCTTGAGCCACCCGCGCGGCGAGGCGCCCACGGCCTGCGCGAATGCGCGCGAGAACGCCGCCGGGCTGGCGTAGCCCAACTGGTCGCTGATCTGCTGGATCTGCAGGCCCTGGCGCATCAGGGCCTGCGCCAGCGACACGCGCCAGGCCAGCAGGTAGGCGCCCGGGGTAGTGCCCAGCGTGGCGCGGAACTCGGCGGCAAAGGCACTGCGCGACATGCCGGCGGCCTGCGCCATGGCGGCCAGGGTCCAGCCGTGGCCGGGCCGCTCGTGCAGTTGCGTGAGGGCGCGCGCCAGCCCGGGGTGGGCCAGGCCCGCCAGCAGGCCCGCCTGGACGCCGCCCGCGCCAGGGTGGTCCAGCAGCCAGCGCAGCACCTGCAGCAGCAGCACCTCGAACAGGCGGCTGGCCAGCAGGCGCTGGCCGCAGCGCACGCGCTCGGTCTCGGCGAACAGCAGGTCCAGGGTCTGCCCGATGCCGGCCACCCCGGCGACCGGCAGCGCCACGAAGGCGGGCAGGGCCTGCACGAGCGGATGGCGCGGGCCGCCGTCGAAGTCCAGCGTGGCGCAGACGAAGTCGCAGCCCTCTTGCGGCGCGTTGTGGAAGTCGTGCTCCAGGGGGCGGGGGTAGAGCAGCAGCGTGGGCTCGGACAGGCGCAGCCGGCGCGGCGCCCCGCTGCGCGGGCGGTGCGTGACCTCCATCTGCCCGCGCCGCAGCACGTGCAGGAAGGCGCGGCCGGGCGCGGCCGCGAAATGCGTCACGCCGCACAGCGGCCCGGCATGGAACAGGTGGGCGTGCACGCGAAAGCGTTCCAGCAGGGCCGAGAGACGATCCACGCCGGCAAGGGGTGCATCCAGCGGTTTCATGGACGATGTGCAAAGTATGGTGGACTCTATGCGTCCAATGGTACGGCCGGGCGGCGGACACTGCCAGCATGTTCCACCGCCCCCAAGGAGTTGCCATGAACCGCGTTCCCCTCATCGACCGTGCCGACACCACCGCCGAGCGCAAGGCCTTGCTCGACGAGATCCACGGTGCCTTTGGCGCCACGCCCAACATGTTCCGCGCCGTGGCCAATTCGCCGGCCGCGCTCAGGAGCATGTGGGGCTCCTTCGGCGCCCTGGGCGGCGGCAAGCTGGGCGCCCGGCTGGGCGAGCAGATCGCCGTGGCCGTGGCCGACCGCAATGCCTGCGCCTACTGCCTGGCGGCCCATACGGCGCTGGGCCTGAAGGCCGGCGCCAGCGCCGAGGAAATGGCCGCCGCCCAGGCGGGGCAGTCCGGCGACCCGCGGACCCAGGCCGCGCTGCGCTTCGCGCTCAAGGTGGTGGGCGAGCGCGCCCAGGTCGGCAGCGCCGACGTGCAGGCCCTGCGCGACGCCGGCTTCAGCGATGAAGAGGTGGTCGAGATACTGGCCCACGTGGCGCTGAACCTGTTCACCAACTACGTGAACGTGGCGCTTGCCGTGCCGGTGGACTTTCCCGCCGTCCGGCTGCGCCAGGGTCAGACGGGCGTATAGGCCAGGCGCACGTAGATGGGCGCGAAGGCCTCGGCCTGGGTGATCTCGATCAGGGTTTCCTTGGCCAGCTCCAGCAGGGCGATGAAGGTCACCACCAGCACGGTGCCGCCCTTCTCGGGCTGGAACAGGTCTTCGAACGGCACGAAGCGCCGCCCCTGCAGCGCCTTGAGCACGTGGCTCATGTACTCGCGCACCGAGAGCTCCTCGCGCGTGATCCTGTGGTGCTGCACCAGCGTGGCGCGCTTGAGGATGTCGCGCCAGGCCTGCTGCAGCTCGGCCACGTCGACGTCGGGAAAGCGCGGCTGCAGGCTCTGCTCTATGGCGACCTGGGCGCGGATGAAGTCGCGCCCGTACTGCGGCACCTGGTTCAGGCGCAGGGCGGCCAGCTTGATTCGCTCGTATTCGAGCAGGCGGCGCACCAGCTCGGCGCGCGGGTCCTCGGGCTCGGCGCTGCCCTCCTGCCTGCGCGGCGGCAGCAGCATGCGCGACTTGATCTCGATGAGCATGGCCGCCATCAGCAGGTACTCGGCCGCCAGCTCCAGGTTGCGGCTGCGCACCTCGTCCACGTAGCCCAGGTACTGGCGCGTGACATCCACCATCGGGATGTCCAGGATGTTGAAGTTCTGCTTGCGGATCAGGTAGAGCAGCAGGTCGAGCGGGCCCTCGAAGGCCTCCAGGAAAACCTCCAGTGCGTCGGGCGGGATGTACAGGTCCTGGGGCAGGGCGAACAGCGGCTCGCCGTACAGGCGGGCGAGGGCCACCTGGTCCACCACCTCGGGCATGGCGGCGTCGGGGGGCGGCAGGTCAACGGCGCTCGTCATGCCAGGGGCTTGCTATTCTAAAAACAGCTGCCAGCGCATAACAGGTAAGCGCTGGCAGCTGTTTTTCATGCCTGTTTGTCGCTGTACGAGTAGTACACGTAGGGCTTTTGCTTCACGCGGCCGGCCCGGTATTCCTGCCAGAGCTCGCGGTCGACGTTCTTGTCCCACAGCAGGGCGCGGCCGGCCTGCTGCTGCGTGTCGAGCTCGGGCTTCTGCGTCTTGAGCTGCTCGATGAACTGGGTGACTTCGGACTGGTAGTCGGGACGGCGGAAAATAGACATGGACGGTAAACCTCTCGGAACCCACGATTTTAGCGACACCCACCCATGAACCCACTGACCCGCATGGCCGGCGCCCTGGCCGCCGGCGCGTTGACGCTGCTGTCCCTGGCGGGCTGCGACGACCAGCGCATCCGTGAGCTGGAAGAAGACGTCTCCACCGAGGCCGACGTGCGCGCGCGCTTCGGCGAGCCCGAAACGATCTGGCCCGAGAGCGACGGCGGCCACACGCTGGAGTACAACCGCCAGCCGGCGGGCCACCGGAACTACATGATCACCATAGGCCCGGGCGGCAAGATGACGGCGCTGCGCCAGGTGCTGGCGCCGCACAATTTCGAACGGGTGCGGCCCGGCATGGAAGAGGAGGCCGTGCGCCGCCTGCTGGGCAAGCCGGCCAAGCGCACGCCCTACGCCCTCAAGCAGGAGACCGACTGGGACTGGAACTGGATCGACCCGCCCAGCCGGGAGATGGTCTTCACCGCGACCTTCGGCCCCGACGGGCGCGTCAAGCGCACGGGCAGCGTGGAGAAGCTGCCCGACGGGCGTTGACCTAACCTATGGCGCGATCCTGCGCTTGAGCGCCCGCGCCACCGGCTGCGGCAGGCCGGGCAGGGAGCGCAGCAGCCAGGGCAGCACGCGGCGCCTGGCGCCGGAGAGCGCCTCGGGCACCAGGGCCTCGATCAGGTGCGGCCCCGGCTGGGCCAGGGCGTATTCCAGCGCCTGGCAGAAGTCCTCGGCCGTGCGGGCGCGCACCGCGTGCACGCCCATGCCCTGGGCGAGCTGGGCGAAGTTGAGCACCGGGCCTTTCAAATCGAGCTGCGACTTCGCCTTGGAGCCTGCCTCGTCGGCGCCCACGCGCTCCAGCTCCACGTTCAGCACCGAGTAGCTGGCGTTGTTGAAGATCACGGACACCACGTGCAGCTTCTCGCGCGCCATGGTCCACAGCGCCTGGATGGTGTACATGGCCGTGCCGTCGCCGATCAGCGCAAGCACGGGCCGGTCCGGGCAGGCGATGGCCGCGCCCACGGCATTGGGCAGGCCCTGGCCGATGGCGCCGCCCGTGAGGGTGAGCAGGTCGTGGCGCGGGCAGCCCGCCGTCATGGCGCCCAGCATCAGGCCGGAGGTGATGGCCTCGTCGATGACGATGGCGTTCTCCGGCAGCAGGTGGCCCACGGCCTTGCAGACCTTGGGCGCGGTGAGGGGCCCACGCGGGCGCTCCGGGCGCCGGGCGGGGGCCAACGGTGGCTCGGCGGTGGCGCCCAGCGCGGCGGCGAGCTTGTCCAGGCTGGCCGCCGCGTCCTGCGCGGGGCTGCAGAGGGTGTGCACCGTGCAGCCCTCGGGCACGAGGTCGCTGGCCTTGCCGGGGTAGGCGAAGAACGAGACGGGGGACTTGGCGTCCACCAGCACCAGGTGCCGCGCGCCCGCCAGCTGCACGCCCGCCAGCTCGGCCAGGTAGGCCACGCGCTCCACCGCGGGCAGGCCCGCGCCGCGCTCCATGCGGGTGGGGAAGACCTCGGCCAGCAACTGCGCCCCGCTGTGCGCGGCGATGCGGGCGGCCGTGCGCAGCGCGCCTTCGCGCAGCGCGTGGCCGCCGAGCAGCACGATGGTCTTTTCGCCCGAGCGGATGGCCTGGGCGGCGGCCTGCACGGCCTCGTCGCTCGCGGCGGCGGGCGTGGGCGGTGGCGGCGGCGGGCAGGGCTGGCCGCCTTCGCCCCACGACACGTCGGCGGGCAGGATCAGCGTGGCCACCTGGCCCGGCAGGCCGCGCGCGGCGGCGATGGCGTCGGCCGCGTCCCGGCCCAGCGCGGCGGTGCTCTGCGCGGTGCGCACGAAGCCGGGCGAGACGTTGCGCGCCACGGTCTCGATGTCGGACTGGAGCTGCGCGTCGTAGCGCGTGTGGTACGTGGCGTGGTCGCCCACGATGTTGACCACCGGCACCTTGCCCTTGCGCGCGTTGTGCAGGTTGGCCAGCCCGTTGCCCAGGCCGCAGCCCAGGTGCAAGAGCGTGGCGGCGGGCTTGCCCGCCATGCGCGCGTAGCCGTCGGCCGCGCCAGTGGCCACGCCCTCGAACAGCGCCAGCACGGCGCGCATGCGCGGCTCGGTGTCCAGTGCGGCGACGAAGTGCATCTCGCTCGTGCCGGGGTTGGTGAAGCAGACCTCCACGCCCGCGTCGGCCAGGGTTTGGAGCAGGGCTTGTGCGCCGTTCATGGGAATCTCCTTGCTTCTGTATTGATAGCTGCTTGCGCTTGTCCTGTAGGCGCTAGAGGCTGATTTGGCTATGAATCCGTGTCGAGGTGCCGCGGGCCGATGTCGGCGGTGCGCGTCACGCCCGCCAGCGTCATCGCCAGCAGCAGCTCGCGCTGCCACTGGGCCAGCAGCGTGCGCACGCCGGCCTCGCCCTGCGCGGCCAGCGCCCACACCCAGGGGCGGCCCACGAGCACGCCGCGCGCGCCCAGCGCCAGGGCCTTGAACACGTCCACGCCGCCGCGCACGCCGCTGTCCACCAGCACCTCTGCCTGCGCGCCCACGGCCTGGGCGATGGCGGGCAGCTTGGCGGCGGTGGAGGCCACGGAATCGAGCTGGCGCCCGCCGTGGTTGGAGACGACGATCCCCTCCGCCCCCACGGCCACGGCGGCGCGCGCGTCCTCCACGTCGAGGATGCCCTTGAGCAGCAGGCGGCCCTTCCACTGGCCGCGCAGCCATTCGATGTCCTTCCAGGTCACGCCCGGGTCGAACTGCGCGTCCACCCAGGCCTTGAAGGCGTTGAGGTCGCGCGCGCCGGGCACCTGCGCGGTCAGGTTGCCGAAGCGCAGCGGCTTGCCGCGCAGCGCCACGTTCCACACCCAGCCGGGGCGCGCCAGCACCTGCGCGGCGCGCAGCAGCGCGGGGCGCGCGCCGCTGGCGGCCATGCCGTGGCGGATGTCGCGCAGGCGCATGCCGGGCAGCGGCAGGTCGACGGTGAAGACCAGCGTGCGGCAGCCGGCGGCCCAGGCATCGTCCAGCAGCGCGCGCACGGCGCCGCGGTCGCGCAGCATGTAGAGCTGGAACCACGGCGGCACGCTGGCGGCGGCCACCTCGGCCAGCGGGCAGATGCTCACGGTGGAGAGCGTGAACGGCACGCCCGCCGCGTGCGCGGCGCGCGCGGCCTGGGCCTCGCCCCGGCGCGCGGCCATGCCGGCCAGGCCGATGGGCGCCAGCGCCAGCGGCAGCGCGCAGGGCTGGCCCGCCAGGGTGGCGCGGGTGTCCACCTGGGCCACGTCCACCAGCACGCGCTGGCGCAGGCGCAGGGCGGCGAGGTCGTCCACGTTGGCGGCCAGCGTGCGTTCGTCGTTGGCGCCACCGTCGATGTAGTCGAACAGGAAGCGCGGCAGGCGCCGCGCGGCCAGGCGGCGCCAGTCCTGGGGCGCGGCGGGGTAGTGCAGGCTCATGCGGCCCTCCCGGTGATGGAGCGCGCGGCGGCGCGCGCGGTGAGGATGCAGCCGGGCAGGAAGGTGCCCTCCAGCGAGCGCTTGCCATTGGCGCCGCCGCCGCCGAAGCCCGCCGCCTCGCCCACGCAGTACAGGCCCGCGATGGGCTGGCCCGCGCCGCCCTGCACGCGGCTTTGCAAATCCGTTTGCAGCCCGCCCAGGCTCTTGCGCGTGATGAGCTGCATCTGGATGGCGATGAACGGCCCCGCGCCGGGTTGTTGCAGCGGCGCGGGCGCGCAGGTGCGCAGCTTGTCCGGCCCCCACTGGCGCGCGTGCAGGATGCGGCGGATCTGGTCGTCGTTGTGCAGCTTGCTGCCGTGGGCGAAGTTGGCGTCGAACGCATCGGCCGTGGCCTGCAGCACCTGCGGGCGCACGTCGAGCGAGGCGGTCAGCGCGTTCATCTTCGCGGCCAGCCCGGCCAGCGTGTCGTCCACCAGGAAATGCGGGCTTTGCCGCTGCATCTGCCGCACCAGGCGGTGGTTGCCCAGCAGCGTTTCCTTCACGAACTGCGGGAACTGCCTGTCGCGGATGCGCTGGTTGTGCTCGGCGCCGGAGATGGCGAACTCCTTGGCCGCGATGCGCCAGTTGAGCAGGTGCCAGGTCCAGGGCTTTTCCTGCGCGGCGACGCGCTCGCACAGCCAATGCGTGTCGAAGCCCGTCACCAGCGGCTCGGGGCCGATGCGCTCGCCCCGGTGGTTCAGCCACAGCGCGGATTTGCATGGGATGGCCGACAGGCCGTGCCCGTCGAAATGCGGGAACGGGTGCGGAAAGCCCGCCGCGTAGTTCCACATCTCGCCCGCGTGGGTGATCCGCGCGCCCAGGCGCTCGGCGGCGTGGCGGTGCAGCCGTCCGTCCGCGAACGGGTGCGCGCCGTTGAGCATGGCGGCGGGCCGGGGCCTGTCCTTGGGCCAGTTGGCGCGCGCTTCCTCGTGCCCGCCGTTGATGCCGCCCATGGCCAGCACCACCACGGGGGCGTGCAGGCGCACCTCCTCGCCCGTGGTCTCGTTCACAGCCACGGCGCCCGCGATCCGGCCGCTTTCATGGTCGAGCCCCGTGACGCGGTGGCCGTGCAGCAGCGTGAGCCGGCCTGCATCCGCGGCGCGCAGCGCGGCCACCATGCGCCGCGTGAGCTCGCGCGCGGTGCCCCAGACGATGTGGTAGCGCGGCAGGCTGTTGCCCTCGCCGTGGCGGCCGCGCTCCACCCAGTTCACGGCGGGCATGAACTTCACGCCCTCCTGCACCAGCCAGTCGTGCACCTGGGCGCGCGAGTGCTCCACGTAATAGCGCGCCCAGGCGCGGGGCCAATGGTCCCCGGGGCCGAGTTCGCCAAAGCGCAGCCAGTCGGCCAGCGCGCGCTCGGGCGTGTCGGGGATCTTCATCTTCGCCTGCAGCGGCGTGCCCACCAGCGCCATGCCACCGAAGGCCCACAGGGCCAGGCCGCCGAAGCGCTCGGGCGTGTCGCGGTCCACCAGCGTGACGCGCCGGCCCGCGCGCAGCAGCTCCAGCGCGGTGACGATGCCGGCCAGGCCGCCGCCGATGACGAGGGCATCCGAAGAGTGAGGTGCCATGCGTGTGCCTCCTGCCGCGCACTCTGGGCGGTGCGCTGGCTGGCAACCATAGGCGCTTATGATGGGCCGTGATTGACTTTGGAGGCCATTCGTCTTGACCTTGCAGGCCAGCGTGTCGATGAGCTGGGTGAACACCGTGCTGGCGGCGGCCGAGCGTGCCGGCGTGCCGCGCGAGCGCCTGCTCGCGCAGGCCGGCATCGCCCCGGCGGAGCTGGCGCGCGAGCGCTGGCCCATCGACCACATCACGCGGCTGTGGCGCGCGGCGGTGCACTGCACGCAGGACGCGGGCTTCGGCCTCAAGGCCGGGGCGCTGGTGGGGCCGGGCAGCTTCAACGTGGTGAGCTACCTGCTGCAGTCCGCGCCCAGCCTGCGCGGTGCGATCAGCGTGGTGCAGCAGTACCAACGCCTGATCAGCGACGGCGGGCGCTTCCAGATGATCGCGGGCGCGCGGGCGGGCTGGGTGGTCTACCACCCGCGCCAGGGCGCGCTGGCGTTCAGCCCGCACCAGATCGAGGCGGTGCTGGCGGCGGTGGTGGCGTTCTCGCGCTGGGTCACCGGCCAGGCCGTGCGCCCGCTGCAGGTGCAGTTCAGCCAGCCGCGCGTGGGGCCGCTGGCGGGCTACCGCGAGGCCTTCGCCTGCCCGGTGGCGTTCGAGCAGGCGTTCAGCGGCGTGCTGCTGGACAACGCGCTGCTGGATGCGCCCCTGCCCCAGGCCGACGCGCAACTGGCGCGCCTGCATCACCAGTACGCGGCGCAGCGCCTGGCGGTGCTGCACGAGGGCGGCGCGCTGGCGCAGGAGCTGCGCGCCTGGATCGCCGCAGCGCTGCTGGGCCGCGTGCCCACGCGCGCCGAGGCCGCGCAGGCGCTGGGCCTGAGCGAGCGCACGCTGGCGCGGCGCATGCGGGCGCAGCGGCTGAGCTTCTCGGCGCTGCTGGACGCCGTGCGGCGCGAGGCCGCGCTGCAGGCGGTGGCGGAGAGAGGCCGCCCCCTGGCCGAGATCGGCCAGGCGCTGGGCTATGCCGAGCCCAGCGTGTTCTGGCGCGCCTTCAGGCGCTGGACCGGGCAGACGCCCGCACAGTGGCGCGGCGCTGCAGTCCATTAGATTCTGATAGCTAAAGGCGCTTGCAGGACGAGGGTCGATGGCGTATCTGCACCTCGTCCGCCATCGGTGGCCAAGCTGTGCATGGTCATTGCATGGGCAGCAGCAGTTCCAGGCCATCGAGCCAGCGCGTGAACACCGTGCCCGCCGCCGCGGGCAGGCGCGCCTGCAGCGCCCGGGCCTCGGCGCGCAGGGTGCGCGGATCGACGCCCGCCTGGGCCAGTTCGCAGGCATGGCCGACCAGCCAGCGCTCGATGGCGCGCGGATCGGCCTCCAGATGGCATTGCAGGCCGAGTACCTGGGGTCCCAAGGCGAAGCCCTGGTGCGGGCAGGTGGCGGTGCCCGCCAGGCACTGGGCGCCGGGCGGAATGCCGAACTGGTCGCCATGCCAGTGCAGCACGGGCACGCCGTCCAGCGCGGCGAGCGGGGAATCGCGCCCCGCCGCCGTCAGCGCGAGGGGCGCGAAGCCGATCTCCTTCACCCCCATGGGGGCGACCGGCGCGCCGAGCGCGCGGGCGATCAGCTGGGCGCCCAGGCAGATGCCCAGCAGCGGCTGCTGGCGGTGCAGGCGTTGCTGTATCAGCGCCAGTTCGTCGGCGAGGAAGGGGTAGGCGGCTTCGTCGAACGCGCCGATGGGCCCGCCCAGCACGACCAGCAGGTCGGCGTCGGCCAGGTGCGGCGCGTGCAGGTCTTCGGTGGGCGCGTCCACGTAGCGCACGGTATAGCCCCGGGACTGGAGCAGCGGCTCCAGCGTACCCAGGTCTTCGAAATGCAGGTGGCGGATGGCGATGGCGGTGTGGGTCATGGTGGGGTTTCCTCGCAGGAACTGGGCCAGTAGTGGCCGTCGGGCAGCGCCCGCGCGCCGAAGAGCGCCTGGCCCACGCGCACGACGGTAGCGCCTTCCTCGATGGCGATTTCAAAGTCGCCCGACATGCCCATCGACAGCTCCTCCAGCGTGATGCCCGCAGGCGCCTCTTGGCGCAGCCGGTCGCGCAGCGTGCGCAGCAGCACGAAGCAGCGGCGCACGCGCGCGGCGTCGCTGGAGAACAGCGCCAGCGTCATCAGCCCGCGCACGCGCAGCGCCGGGAAGGCGGGCAGGGCGCGCAGGAAGGCCGCCACTTCCCTGGGCAGCAGGCCGTACTTGCTGGCTTCGCCCGAGGTGTTGACCTGCACGAACACATCCAGCGCGCGGCCCTCGGCCTGCAGGCGCCGCTCCAGCGCCTCGGCCACGCGCAGGCTGTCGAGCGCCTGGAACTCGCTGGCGAAGCGCGCCACCAGCCTGGCCTTGTTGGTCTGCAGGTGGCCGATGACCGACCAGCGCAGACCGGGCAGGTCCTGCGTGGCCTGCCATTTGCCGAGGGCCTCCTGCGGCTTGTTCTCGCCCAGCAGGCGGCAGCCCGCCGCGTGGGCCAGGCGCACGCGGGCCTCGGGCTGGGTCTTGCTCACGGGCAACAGGCGCACGCTGGCCGGGTCGCGCCCGGCGCGCTGGCAGGCGGCGGCGATGCGTGCCTGCACGGTGGCGAGGTGGCGCTGGAAGTCCTGCAGCGTCGCGGCCTGCGGGTAGCGGCCGTGCTGGTCGTGGCGGGTGGCTGTCATGACACGGCTCCTTTACCGGCAAGGGCGGGCCGTGGCAGGCGGCCATGCAGCACCGCGTGGGCCGCGAGCCCGACCACCAGGCCCCAGAAGGCGCCGCCGATGCCCAGCAGCGTGATGTTGGCGGCGGCGGCCAGGAAGGTGATCAGGGCCGACTCGCGCGCCTTCGCGTCGGCCAGGGCCGTGGCCAGGCTGGTGCCGATGGTGCCCAGCAGCGCCAGCCCCGCCAGCATGGTGATGAAGGTGGCCGGCAGCGCCATGAAGACCGCCGCCAGCGTGACGCCGAATACGCCCACGAGGATGTAGCACACGCCTGCCGCGATGCCGGCGACCCAGCGCTTGGAAGGGTCCTCGTGCGCCTCGCGCCCGGTGCAGATGGCGGCGGTGATGGCCGCGAGGTTGAAGGCGTGCGCACCGAACGGCGCCATCAGCAGCGAGCCCAGCCCGGTCACGGCGACGATGGGGCTGGCGCTGGTGGCGTAGCCGTCGCCGCGCAGCACCAGCATGCCGGGCATGTACTGGCCGCTGAGCGTGATGAGGAACAGCGGCAGCGCCACGCTGAGCAGGGCATTGAGCGAGAACGCGGGCATCGTGAACACCGGTGCCGCGAGCTGCAGGCGCAGGCTGGACAGGTCCACCCGCCCCTGCACCAGCAGAAAGCCCAGGCCCAGCAGCAGGATGCCCACCACCGCCCAGCGCGCCGCCACGCGCCGCAGCAGCACGTAGGCCAGCACCAGCAGCCCGGCCAGCAGCGGGTCGACGCCCATGCCACCGAAGGCGCGGATGCCGAACTGCAGCAGGATGCCCGCCAGCAGCCCGGCCGCGACGCCGGGCGGAATCCAGCGGATCACGCGGTCGAACCCGCCCGACAGGCCCAGCGCCACGAAGGCCGCGGCCGACACCAGGTAGGCGCCCACGGCTTCGGCATAGGGCGTGGTGGCCAGCGCGGTGACGAGGAACGCCGCCGCCGGCGTGGACCACGCGGTGATGACCGGCGCGCGCGTCATCCAGCTCAGCAGTACGCCCGTGACCCCTACGCCGACGGAAATCGACCACACCCACGAGGCCGTCAGCTCCGGCCCCAGGCCGGCCACCTGGGCGGCCTGGAACACCAGGATGAACGTGCCGCCGTAGTTGACGATGACCGAGACCAGCCCGGCCACGATGGGGTGGACCAGATCGCGCGGGCGCAGAGGGGAGGGGGGTGCGTGCTGCATGGGTCGTGAGGGGAACCAGTGGAAGCCGCTTTTGTATTCCTAAAATGGCCTGAAGCATCCATCCACTTTTTCCAGGAAGATCCGGCCAATTGTTCAAGCACGCCCAACTCGAATCGGTGAAGGCCTGGCTGGGCGACCCCGCCCACGGCGCGCTGCCGCTGCATGCGCGCGTGCAGCGCGCGTTACGGCAGTTGATCCTGGAAGGCGCGCTCGGCGGCGGCCAGCCCTTGCCCGCCTCGCGCGCGCTGGCGCGTTCGCTGGGTGTATCGCGCGACACGGTGGAGGCGGCCTACGGCCAACTGCATGCCGAAGGCTTCATCGAGCGGCGAGTGGGCAGCGGCAGTTTCGTTTCGCCGCGCGCGCAGCGCCTGGGCGCGCAGGCACGGCGGCCCGCTGCGCCGGCGGGAGCCCCGCGCCTGAGCCAGCGCGGCGAGGCGCTGTACCGGGGCGGCGGCGTGCGCGACTTCCTCGTGCCGCGCCCGTTCGCGCCCGGCGTCCCCGACACGCGCGCTTTTCCCCTCGCCACCTGGGAGCGCCTGCAGCGCCAGGTCCTCAAGGAGCATGGCGCGCGCGCCCTGCTGCACAGCCCGCCGCAAGGCATGGAGCCACTGCGCCGCGCGATTGCCGACTACGTGAACCTGGAGCGCGGCGCACGCGCCACGCCCGAGCGTGTGCTGGTGCTCACCAGCTCGCAGCAGGCGCTGGCCCTGTGCGCCACGGTGCTGCTCGACGCGGGTGAGCGCATCTGCGTGGAAGACCCACTCTACCAAGGCG
Organism: Alicycliphilus denitrificans K601; assembly: GCF_000204645.1. NCBI lineage: Bacteria > Pseudomonadati > Pseudomonadota > Betaproteobacteria > Burkholderiales > Comamonadaceae > Alicycliphilus > Alicycliphilus denitrificans. Next base: position 1,070,248 of record NC_015422.1, read on the forward strand.
CGCGCCGCGCCTTCGAGGCGGCGGGCCTGGCCTGCGTGCCCGTGCCGGTGGATGGCGGCGGCATGCAGGTGCAGCACCTGGACGGTGCGGCCTCCCCGGCGCGCGCCGTGTACCTCACCCCTTCGCACCAGTACCCCACCGGCGCCACGCTGGCGCTGGAGCGCCGCCTGGCCGTGGTGGACTGGGCGCAGCGCCACCAGGCCTGGATCATCGAGGACGACTACGACAGCGAATTCCACTACGCCGGCAAGCCCACGGCCTGCGTGCAGGGGCTGGACGCGCACGAACGCACGCTTTACATCGGTACCTTCAGCAAGTCGCTGTTCCCGGGCCTGCGCATAGGCTACCTGGTGCTGCCGCCGCAGCTCGTGGCGCCCATGGCGGTGGCGCGCACGCTGCTGGACGGGCACAGCGCACCCATTGCCCAGCTCACGCTGGCGCGCTTCATCGAGGGCGGGCACTTCGGCGCCCACGTGCGCGCCATGCGTGGCCTGTACGCCGCGCGGCGCGACGTGCTGGCGCGGCTGGTGCGCGAGCATCTGGCCGCCTGGGTGCAGCCGCGCGTGCCCGCGGGCGGCATGCAGATGCCCTGCGTCTTCACCTGCGACCTGCCCGAGCGCGCCGCCGTCGATGCGGCGCGCCGCGCGGGCATCGACCTGCAGGGGCTGTCGGCGCTGTATGCCGCCGAGCCGGCAGAGGCCGGGTTCCTCATGGGCTTCGCGGCCTATGCGCCGCAGGAGATGGAGACCGCCGTCAAGGCGCTGGCCGGGGTGCTGCGGCGTCTGTGAATTTGAACTCGGCTTCCTGCCTGGTTATCCGACGAATGCAAAACCGTATCAGGCACAAGGAGGCGCCCTCGTTCAAGCGCGGGCGGCTGGCGCACGCATCGGCGCGAGCCGTTCCCGCAGCACGAAGCGCATGGCGAAGAGCCGGTGCGGCCTTGCAGCCACCGCCGCGGTGGCTACCGCGATGCGTCGTTCGCCGTGGCGCCATCGTCGCTGGCCAGTGCGTCTGCCGCCTTGCCGACGCCTTTGCCGACGATCCTGGCACCGCCGATGGCGGCATCGGCGGCCAGGCCCACGGCCGATGCCGTGACGCTGACGGCGGTGCCGGCGACGCTGACCACCGTGCAGCCGGGCAACTGCAGCAGCATGGCGCAGGAGCCCATGGGCAGAAGGTAGCGGCGCATGTCAGGAGCCGCGGGGTCAGTGGATGCGCATGCCCGGCTGCGCGCCGGGGAAGGGCTCCAGCACGTAGATGCCGGGGTGGGCCTTCTCGTCGGCATGGCTGGCGGCGAGCACCATGCCCTCGGACACGCCGAACTTCATCTTGCGCGGTGCCAGGTTGGCCACCACCACGGTGAGCTTGCCTTCGAGCTGCTCGGGCTTGTACATGCTGGCGACGCCGCTGAACACGTTGCGCGTCCTGCCCTCGCCCACGTCCAGCGTGAGCTGCAGCAGCTTGGTCGAGCCTTCGACGGCCTTGCACTCGACGATCTTCGCGATGCGCAGGTCGATTTTGGCGAAGTCGTCGATGGTGATGGTCGGCGCGATGGCCTCGCCGCCAGGCAGGATCGCTTCCTCGGCGGCGGGCGCGGGCAGCGCGAACAGGGCGTCGAGCTGCCTGTCCTCCACGCGCTGCATCAGGTGCTGGTACTGGCCGATCTGGTGGCCGGCGCCCAGCGGGCGGTCGACGCCATCGAACTGCTCGGGCGGCACGATGAGGAAGGCCGCCACGTCGGCCGCCACCTGGGGCAGGATGGGCTTCAGGTAGATGGTCAGGATGCGGAAGGCCTCGATGCAGGTGCTGCACACGTCCTGCAGGCGCGCCTCCATGCCCTCCTTCTTGGCCAGCTCCCAGGGCTTGTTGGCGTCCACGTAGGCGTTCACGCGGTCGCACAGCAGCATGGTCTCGCGCACGGCGCGGGCCGTGTCGCGGGCCTCGTAGGCGGCAACGATGGCGTCCTTGTGCGCGCGCAGCTGCGCCAGCAGGGCCTGGCCGTCTTCGCTCACCGTGCCCAGCTTGCCGCCGAAGCGCTTGGTGATGAAGCCCGCGGCGCGGCTGGCGATGTTCACGTACTTGCCGATCAGGTCGGCGTTGACGCGGGCCATGAAGTCCTCGGGGTTGAAGTCGATGTCCTCGTTGCGGCCGTTGAGCTTGGCGCCCAGGTAGTAGCGCAGCCACTCGGGGTTCATGCCCAGGCTCAGGTACTTGAGCGGGTCGAGGCCCGTGCCGCGGCTCTTGCTCATCTTCTCGCCGTTGTTCACGGTCATGAAGCCGTGCACGCAGATCTTCGTCGGCGTCTTGCGGCCGCTGAACTTGAGCATGGCGGGCCAGAACAGGGTGTGAAAGGTGATGATGTCCTTGCCGATGAAGTGGTACTGCTCAAGCGCGGGGTCGGCCATGTAGGCCGCGTAGTCCTGGCCGCGCCTGGCCAGCAGGTTCTTCAGCGAGGCGAGGTAGCCGATGGGCGCGTCCAGCCAGACGTAGAAGTACTTGCCCGGCGCGTCGGGGATCTCGATGCCGAAGTAGGGCGCGTCGCGCGAGATGTCCCAGTCGTCCAGGCCGCTGCTGGTGCTGCCGTCGGGGTTGGTGCGGGTGCCGAACCATTCCTTGATCTTGGCCGCGACTTCGGGCTGCACATGCACGCCGTCCTGCGTCCATTCCTTGAGAAACTCGACGCAGCGCGGGTCCGAGAGCTTGAAGAAGAAATGTTCCGAGGTCTTGAGCTGCGGCTTGGCGCCCGAGAGCGCGGAGTAGGGGTTGATGAGTTCGGTGGGCGCATACACGGCGCCGCAGACCTCGCAGTTGTCGCCGTACTGGTCCTTGGCGTGGCAGCGCGGGCATTCGCCCTTGATGAAGCGGTCGGGCAGGAACATGTTCTTCTCGGGGTCGAAGAACTGCTCGATGGTGCGCGTCTCGATCAGGCCGTTGGCCTTCAAGTCAAGGTAGATCTGCTGCGCGAGCGCGTGGTTCTCGGGCGCATCGGTGCTGTGCCAGTTGTCGAAGGCGATGTGAAAGCCGTCCAGGTACTGCTTGCGCCCGGCCGCGATGTCGGCCACGAACTGCTGCGGCGTCTTGCCGGCCTTCTCGGCGGCGATCATGATGGGCGCGCCATGCGCGTCGTCGGCGCCGACGAAGTCGACCGCGTTGCCCTGCATGCGCTGGGCCCGCACCCAGGTGTCGGCCTGGATGTATTCCATGATGTGGCCGATGTGGAAGTTGCCGTTGGCATACGGCAGGGCGGTGGTGACGAAGATCTTGCGTGCGGTCATCGGGGTGGCTCTCCAGCCCGCCCCGGGGCTTCGGGGCGGAACCCGCGATTCTAGAGTGCACGGCACATTCCAGAGCGCGTCAGTAGCAGGGCAGGCGCACCGGGTTGCCGCGGTCGTGCCAGCCGAAGAAGGCGCAGATCTCGCTGCGCCGCGCCAGCGTGTCGCTGCGGCCCAGGGCCATGAGCGCGCGCGTGTAGCCGCGCTCGAACAGCAGGTAGCTGGCCAGGGCGCCGTCGCTGCCGTCCCGCCCGTCGGCCTGCACGCCCAGGGCGCTCAGCAGGGCGCGGATGGTGCGCGGCAGGTCGCACACGTGGCGCGCGGCCACCTCGTCCAGGCTTTGCGAGGGCACGAGCACCAGCAGCTCCAGCGGGCGCAGGGGGCTCCTGCTGCGCTCCTCGGGCGTCAGCAGGGACAGGATCCGGTTGACGTGCCCGACATGCTCTATGTCCGTCGCCAGCGCGTCCAGGAAGATGTTGGACAGCGCGTGGCCCGCGACCACCGCCAGAGGGGGGTAGGGCTGCCGCGTGCCGGCGGCGCAGGGCGGGGGCGGCTCGTAGGAGCGGCTCGTGCCCACCACCATCAGCCGCTGCGCGCCCAGGTGGATGGCGGGCGCCAGCGGCGCGGTCTGGCGCATGGAGCCGTCGCCGAAATACTCCATGTGCCCGTCGATGGACAGGGGCGCGGCCGGGAACACCAGGGGAATGGCCGACGAGGCCAGCAGGTGGGTGTGCGTGATGGGCCCGCGCGCGGACTTGCGCAGCGAGTGCGCCCAGGGCCGCTGGGCGTCGCCTGCGTCGAAGAAGGCCACGTGCTGGCCCGAGTTGTAGCTGGACGCCGTGACGGCCAGCGCGCGCAGGTGGCCGGTGCGGATCAGGTGCGGCACGCGCTGCAGCGGCACGAGCTGCGTGAGCAGCTGTGCCAGCGGCGCGTTGTTGAGCAGCGAGTGCGGGTGCGTGCGGCGCCAGCGCGTGAGCGCCCAGCCCAGCGACAGCAGCGTGAGCCAGCGCGCGCCCTGGCGCATGACGTTCAGCCAGTCGGCGTGGTAGATCTGCCCGGCATGGAAGCTGGCCCACACGCGGGCGATGCGGCGCACGGTGTGGTCGAACTGGTCCGCCCCGCAGGCCAGGGCGGCGGCGTTGATGGCGCCGGCCGAGGTGCCGGTGAGGATGGCGAACGGCGCCGGCCCGCGGCGCTCGCCGCAGGCCGCGCGCACGGCGGCGATGGCCTGCAGCACGCCCACCTGGTACGCCGCCCGGGCGCCGCCGCCGGTGAGCACCAGCGCCGTGTCGGCATGGGGTGATGCGGCGGCGGGGGGGGCCATGGCGGCGGCGTGGTCTGCGTCGTGCTACGTGTCTTTCGCCCCGGCCTTGAGCAGCAGGGCGGCCAGCGCGTCGCCTTCGAGCAGGACCAAGCCATTGTCGCGTGCGAAGCTGCGCGCATTCTCGCTCACCGTGCCCGACAGCGCCACGTACACGCCGGCGCGCGCGCCTTCGCGCTGCACCGCGGCCTGCAGCTCGCGCAGCGGCTCCACGCCGTGGCTGGCAGCCTTCCAGCGGCGCGCGGCCACGAGGACGGTCTTGCCGTCCTTGGTGATGCGCAGGTCGCTGCTGCGCCCGTCCGTGCGCTGCACCTGCTGGCCCTCGGCGCGCCAGGCACGCTCCAGGCTGTCGGCGAACTCGCGCCAGGGCATGGCGCCCGCTGCCTGCAGCGCGGCCTGCACGCGCGCAGCGCCGGGCGCGCGCCACTGGCGCCAGGCGGCGATGCAGCCCACGACGGCAATCGGCACCGCTCCGACGGCGGCAAACGGGGCGATGTGGGCCGGCAGCAGCGCGCCGCAGGCCAGGACGATGGCGGCGGCAATGGCAAAGCTGACCCACCAGGGCGAGCGCAGCAGGATCGCGAAGCCCGAGTTGGGGGCCATCTTCAGTTTCACGGGAGATTCCTCGAGGGGTGGTTTTCTTGTGAGGGCGAGCCTAACTGAGCTTTTTTGCGTGGGGCTATTCTTTTCGGGCGTGGCTGGCCAGGATGTGCGTCTGTTTAGCCAAAATTAAAAAGAATAGCTTCAACCGCCCGCCCAGTAAGCGCTGGAGGCCAATTTGACCAAAAATCACCTCAGCGCCAGCACCGCCCGCGCCACCCCCGCGATGCCCTCGGGCGACAGGCTGGGTGCACCCACCCGCCTGCGCGCCTCCCAGTGCGTGAAGTTGCGCGCATGCGAGCGGCCATAGTGCGGGTCGTAGTGCAGGCGCATCAGTTCCTCGAACAGGGGCGCGAGCTGGCCCGTGTGCGCCCAGGCCTGCCAGCGCTGCACGGTCTCCTTGCTGTGCAGCTCCACCAGGACGCCCAGGCGCTGGGCCAGGGCCTCGGGGTCGTCGCCCAGGTAGGCGTAGTCGCGCAGCAGATAGGACAGGCGCTCTTCGGGCCCGGCCTCGATCTCGATGCAGGCGGCGGCGCGCAGGCGCTGCACCAGCGGCACGGGCACGGACAGGCGGCCGATGCGCGCGCTCTCGCCCTCCACATACAGGGGGCGCGACAGGTCCAGCGTCTCCAGCACGGTGGCGATCTGCGTCTCGAAGTTCTTCTGCGAGGGCTGGGCCACGCCGGGCAGGGCGCCGAGCAGCGAGCCTTTGTGGCGCGCGCAATGCTCCAGGTCCAGCACCTGCGCGCCCTGGGCAGCCAACTGCTGCAGCACGCGCGTCTTGGCGCTGCCCGTGGCGCCGACGAGCACGCGCAGATCGGCCTGCGGCACCAGCGCCTCGATTTGGTCCATTACATGGCGGCGAAAGGCCTTGTAGCCGCCCGCGAGCTGCTGCGCGTCCCAGCCCACTAGGCGCAGCCACTGCACCATGGAGCCGCTGCGCATGCCGCCGCGCCAGCAATAGACCAGCGGGCGCCAGCCCTGGGGCTTGTCGGCGAAGCGCTCGCGCAGGTGGCGCGCGAGGTTTGCGGCAACAAAAGCCCCGCCCACGCGCCGCGCCTCGAACGCGCCCTGCTGCACGTAGAGGGTGCCGACGATGGCGCGCTCCTCGTCGTCGAGCACCGGGCAGTTGATGGCGCCGGGGATGTGGTCCTCGGCGAACTCGGCGGGCGAGCGCGCGTCGATGATGGTGTCGAAGGCGTGGCGGTCTGCGGGGCGTATGGGGCGGTGGTGGGACACGGGCGGGCGGTGAATCTGGGATGATGCGGCGGTTTTTCCCTCATTGTCCGTTACCGCCATGAACGCCAGCCCCGCTCCCGACTCGCCCCGTCTCACCTCGCTGTCGCACGGCGGCGGCTGCGGCTGCAAGATCGCGCCGGGCGTGCTGTCGCAGATCCTGCAGCAAGGCGGCGCGGGCGCAGTCATGCCGCCCGAGCTGCTGGTGGGCATAGAGACGGCGGACGATGCGGCCGTCTACCGCCTGAACGACAGCCAGGCGCTGGTGGCTACCACCGACTTCTTCATGCCCATCGTGGACGACCCGTACGAGTTCGGCCGCATCGCCGCCACGAACGCCCTGAGCGACGTGTACGCCATGGGCGGCAGGCCCATCATGGCGCTGGCGCTGGTGGCCATGCCGGTGAGCCGGCTGCCGCTGGACGTGATCGGCGCCATCATCCGCGGCGGGCAGGACGTGTGCCGCGCCGCGGGCATACCCATCGCGGGGGGGCACACCATCGACTCGGTCGAGCCCATCTACGGTCTTGTCGCCATGGGCCTGGTGCACCCCGACCGCGTGCGCCGCAACGCGGGCGCTCGGCCCGGCGACGTGCTGGTGCTGGGCAAGCCGCTGGGCGTGGGCGTGTACTCGGCGGCGCTCAAGAAGGAGCAGCTGGGCGATGCGCACTACCGCGAGATGATCGCCAGCACCACGCTTCTCAACACCCCCGGCCCGCTGCTGGCCGCGCTGCCCGGCGTACACGCCATCACCGACGTGACGGGCTTCGGCCTGGCCGGCCATGCGCTGGAGATGGCGCGCGGCGCGGGCGTGACGGTCGCCGTCGATTGGGCGCGCGTGCCGCTGCTGCCCGGCGTGGCCGAGCTCGCCGCTGCGGGTTTCGTGACCGGCGCCAGCGGCCGCAACTGGGCGGGCTACGGCGCCGACGTGGTGCTGGCGCATGGCCTGCCGGCCACGGCCCAGGCGCTCGCGACCGACCCGCAGACCTCGGGCGGCCTGCTCGTGGCCTGCGCGCCGGGCAGCGTAGACGAGGTGCTGGCGGTGTTCGCGCGCGAGGGCTTCGCGCGGGCCGCGGTCATCGGCGGCGTGCAGGCCGGGCCTGCGCGGTTGGAGCTGCGTTGAGCGCCCTGCCGGCGGCGCCCGCGCCGCAGCCCGCCGCGCCGGCGGGGCAGGGCGGGCTGCGCGACCTGTCGCCGGCCTACTTCGGCCTGGTCATGGCCACGGGCATCGTGTCCCTGGCCGCGGACATGCAGGGCTGGCCGCTGCTGGCGCGCGCGCTGCTGACCCTCAATGCCGTGCAGTACGTGGCGCTGTGGGGCCTGTACCTGCTGCGCGCCTGGCGCTACCCGCGGCGTTTTTTTGGCGACATGGTGGACCATGCGCGCGGGGCCGGCTACTTCACCATGGTGGCGGCCACGGGCATCATGGCCAGCCAGTGCATCGTGCTGCTGGGCGACGTGGCCCTGGGCTTCGCGCTGTGGGCGCTGGCGGCGCTGCTGTGGGTGTTGCTCACTTACACCATCTTCACGGCCTTCACCATCCGCCCCGACAAGCCCACGCTGGACCGCGGCATCAGCGGCGCCTGGCTGCTGGCCGTGGTGTCCACGCAGGCGCTGGCCGTTTCCAGCGCCCTGCTGGCCGCGCGCATCGGCCAGCCGCTGCGGCTGGAGCTCAACCTGCTGGCGTTGTCCATGTGGCTGTGGGGCGGCATGCTCTACATCTGGATGATGGCGCTGATCTTCTACCGCTACCTGTTCTTCCGCTTCTCGCCCAGCGACCTGTCGCCGCCGTACTGGATCAACATGGGGGCCATGGCCATCTCCACGCTGGCTGGCTCGCTCTTGATACTGAACGCGCCGCAGGCGCCCTTCCTGGTGTCGCTGCTGCCGTTCCTCAAGGGATTCACGGTGTTCTACTGGGCCTCGGGCACCTGGTGGATTCCCATGCTGGTGCTGCTGGGCATCTGGCGCCATGGCGTGCGCCGTTTTCCGCTGCGCTACGACCCGCTGTACTGGGGCGCGGTGTTCCCGCTGGGCATGTACGCGGCCTGCACCTGGCAGATGGACAAGGCCATGGAATTCGGCTTCCTGGACGCGCTGCCCCGGCTGTTCTTCCCCGTGGCGCTGCTGGCCTGGCTGCTGGCCTTCGCCGGCATGCTGCGCAGCGTGGCACGCCAGGCGCGCGGGCTATAGGCACAGGGGCGGGAGTGCCAAGGCCGCTTCGCTAGACTCTGCCATTCCTCAGCGAACAACATAGCCATGGCACTTACAGAGCAGGATCTGCTGGCGGCGCTCGCCAGCGTCCAGGACCCCCACACGGGCAAGGATTTCGTGGGCACGCGCGCCGTGCGCAACGTGCGGATCGACGGCGGCGACGTCGCCTTCGACGTGGAGCTGGGCTATCCGGCCAAGAGCCTGGTGCCGGTGCTGCGCGAGCAGTTCGCCGCCGCGGCCAGGCGCGTGGCGGGCGTGCGCAACGTGTCGGTCAACATCTCGACCAAGGTCGCGGCGCACGCCGTGCAGCGCGGCGTGCAGCTGCTGCCGCAGGTCAGGAACATCATCGCCGTGGCCTCGGGCAAGGGCGGCGTGGGCAAGAGCACCACGGCCGCCAACCTGGCCCTGGCCCTGGCGGCGGAGGGCGCGCGCGTGGGCGTGCTGGACGCCGACATCTACGGCCCCAGCCAGCCCATGATGCTGGGCATCAACCGCCGCCCCGAGAGCCTGGACGGCAAGAACATGGAGCCGCTGGAGAACTACGGCGTGCAGGTCATGTCCATCGGCTTCCTCGTGGACCAGGACGAGGCCATGATCTGGCGCGGCCCCATGGCCACGCAGGCGCTGGAGCAGCTCCTGCGCCAGACCAACTGGAAGGACCTGGACTATCTTCTGGTCGACATGCCGCCGGGCACGGGCGATATCCAGCTCACGCTGTCCCAGCGCGTGCCCATGACCGGCGCCGTCATCGTCACCACGCCGCAGGACATCGCGCTGCTCGACGCCAGGAAGGGCATCAAGATGTTCGAGAAGGTGGGCGTGCCCATCCTGGGCATCGTGGAGAACATGGCCGTGCACGTGTGCAGCAACTGCGGCCACGTGGAGCACATCTTCGGCGCCGACGGCGGCAGGAAGATGGCGCAGGAGTACGGCATGGACTACCTGGGCGCGCTGCCGCTGGACATGCAGATCCGCCTGCAGGCCGACAGTGGCAAGCCCACCGTGGTGGCCGACCCCGACGGCGAGGTGGCGCTGATCTACAAGAAGGTCGCGCGCGACATGGCCGTGAAGATCGCGCAGAAGTCCAAGGATTTCTCGTCTAAGTTCCCCACCATCTCTATCAGCAAGAGCACCTGAGACGGTGTGAGCGGAGACCGGGGCTGGCGCGGCCCCGGATAGGCGTGCGGCGCACGCGGCGCGCCAGGCCATGCAACGAAGTCCTGCGCTAGGGTAATCCCGGGTGTTTTGATGGCGGGAATTTGTCTACATTTAATTGTCATTACAAATGTCCAATTGAATCAAATAAACATACAGGAATCACCATGCAGTCAGCCATTGAAGTAAGCCCCCAGCGTTTTCGTGCGTCCTATGGCCGTTATCTCGAAGACTTCGAGGTGGGGCATGTCTATGAGCACCGCCCGGGGCGCACCATCACCGACAACGACAACATCCAGTTCTCGCTGATGACGATGAATGCCCATCCGATGCACTGCGATGCCAACTACGCCTCCAAGAGCGAGTTCGGCCGCCTGCTGGTCAACAGCGGCCTGTCGCTCGCCGTCGTGCTGGGCATGACCGTGAACGACGTGAGCGCCAAGGCCATTGCCAACCTGGGCTGGAAGGAGATCCGTCTCACCGCGCCCGTGTTCGGCGGCGACACGCTGTATGCCGAATCGGAGGTGCTGGAGGTGCGCGCGTCCAAGAGCCGGCCGACCCAGGGCATCGTCACGACGCGCACCCGCGGCTTCAACCAGGATGGCGTGATGGTGATGGAGTTCATCCGCATGTCCCTCATCCCGCGCCGCGGGCACGGCGTGGGCGACTGAGCGCCGCGCACCCGCCCATCCTTCTCACGACAACCAGGAGACAACTGTCATGCGACTTCCGCTTCGCGCTCTTCGCGCCGCGCTCGCGGCGCTTGGGCTTTCCGTGCTGGGCAGCGTGGCCCACGCGGGATACCCCGACAAGCCCATCCGGCTGGTGGTGGGCTTTCCTCCGGGACAGGCCACCGACATGATTGCCCGCGTGGTCGCCAAAAAACTGCAGGACGCGCTGGGCCAGCCCGTGGTGGTGGACAACAAGCCCGGCGCCGCGGGGATCATCGGGTCGGAAATCGTGGCGAAATCCGCGCCTGACGGCTACACGCTGCTGGTGGGCTCCAGCGGCACCATGGCGATCAACCCCAGCCTGTATTCCAAGCTGTCCTACCACCCGCTCAGGGATTTCGCGCCGATCAGCCTGCTGTCCGTCGTGCCTCTGTTCCTGGCAGTGAATCCGTCGTTTCCCGCGCAGACGGCGGCCGACCTCGTCAAGCAGGCGAAGGCCGCGCCGGGCAAGATCAACTACGGCTCCGGCGGCAGCGGCGTGACCAGCCACCTCACCATGGAGTTGCTCAAGCATGCGCAGGGCATCGATCTCACGCATGTGCCCTACAAGGGCAGCCCTGCGGCGGTGACGGACCTGATCGGCGGGCAGATCAACGCCATGATCGACACCGGCCCGGCCCTGCTGCCCCACATGCGCACGGGCAAGCTGCGCGTGCTGGCCGTGGCCAGCGAAAAGCGCAACCCGGCCGCGCCCGGCGTACCCACGATGGCGGAGGCGGGCCTGGGCAACTTCGTGGCGCCTGCCTGGGTCGGCCTGTCCGCGCCCAAGGGCACGCCCAAGGAAATCGTCGATGCGCTCTACAAGGCGCTGAGCAGCAACTGGCGCGATGCCCCGGACGTGAAGGAGCAGCTCAACGCGCTGGGCGCCGAGCCGGCGCTGATGACGCCGGACGAGTTCGCCAGGTACATCCAGGCGGAAATCGACAAATGGGCGCTGGCCGTGAAACTGTCCGGCGCCAAGGTGGATTGAGCGCGCCATGACACATTCGGATCCCCAAATCGCAGCGGCCGCTGGTGCCGAGCCCCTCATGGCGGACACGCTCTCCGCGCAGATCGCAGCCTGGGTGCACGGCTTTCGCCTGGCCGACGTACCGCACGAAGTCCGCACACGCGCCACACACCTGATGCTCGATGCGCTGGGCATCGGCCTGGCCTCCACGCAATGGGATTTCTCGCGCCGCACGCTCGATGGCCTGCGTGAACTCGCCGGCCCAGGCGGCGACGTGCCCGTGATCGGCCAGGGCCAGAACCTGCCGCTGCGCGACGCGGTCATCCAGAACGCGCTGCAGATCCACGGCCTCGACTACGACGACACCCACCCCTCCGGCGTGATCCATGCCACCACCTCGGTGCTGCCCGCCGTGCTGGGCCTGGCCACGCGGCTCGGTGCGAGCGGCGAGGCCCTGCTGGCTGCCTATATCGTGGGCATGGAGGTGGCTACGCGCCTCGGCACTGCGGCCAGGAGCGGCTTTCACCAGGTGGGCTTTCACCCCACGGGGCTGATCGGCACCTTCGGTTGCACCCTGGCAGCGGCGCACCTGCTGCGGCTCGACGTGCCGGCCATGGTGAATGCGCAGGGCATAGCGCTGTCCGTTGCTTCTGGCAGCCTGGAGTGCCTGGAGGACGGCGCCTGGACCAAGCGCCTGCACCCCGGATGGGGCGCTGCCGCGGGGATCACGGCGGCCACGCTTGCCAAGCAGGGCTTCATCGGCCCGGCCAGGGCGTATGAAGGCCGTTTCGGCCTCTACGCGAGCCACCTGGGGGCCGAGTTGCTGGCCAAGGCCGACCTCGGCATGGCCACGGCGGGCCTGGGCCGGGTGTGGGAGGTGATGAACGTGGCCATCAAGCCCGTGCCGGCCTGCCACTTCACGCACGCGTTTGCCGATGCGGCCTCCATCCTCTCGCCCCAGTGGGGCGGGGCGCCAATCCGGCGCATCGTCGCGCGGGTGCCTCCGGGCGCCATGAAGGCCGTGTGCGAGCCCATCGGGAAGAAACTGCGCCCGGCCAACGCCTATGACGCGCAATTCAGCGTGCCGTACTCGGTGGCCACGGGCTTGCGCCGGGGGCGTTTTTCACTCGACGCGCTGGACGAGTCCGCCTACACCGATCCCGAAACGCTGGCCATCGCCGCGCTGGTGCAGTGCGAGCCCGACCCCACGGCTGACTTTCCCCGCTATTTCGGCGGCGAGGTGATCGTGGAACTGGCCGATGGCCGCACGCTGCGCCACCGCGAGCCCATCAACCGCGGCGCGCCGGGCCGGCCCATCGCCAATGCCGACATCGTCGCCAAGTTCCACGAAAACGCCGCGCGCGCCGTGGACCGCTCCCACGCCGATCACGTGCGCCACGCCGTGCTCGGTATCGAAGGCGGCCAAGCCGCCGCATTGTCCCGTCTGCTGGGCGTGAAGGCCCGCATGGAGAACGCATGACCACAAGCACCCCCCCCATCGCCCACGACCCGGAGCAGGAAGGCCTGATCCTGGACATGCTCGACCGCTTCCTCGCGGTCGAGGTCAAGCCCCACGTGCACCGGCTGGAGCACGACGACGTATATCCCGCGGACATCGTCGAGAAGATGAGGGAGATGGGCCTGTTCGGCTGCCTCATCGCGCCTGAGTACGGCGGCCTGGGCCTGTCCACCACCACTTACGCCAAGATCATCGAGCGCATGTCGAGGGTGTGGATGTCGATCTCCGGCATTGTCAATTCGCACCTCATCATGGCCATGGCCGTGCAGCGCGCCGGCACAGAGGCGCAGAAGCGCGAATTCCTGCCGCGCTTCGCCACCGGGGAACTGCGCGGCGGCGTGGGCCTGACGGAGCCCGATGCGGGTACCGACCTGCAGGCCATCCGCACCGTGGCCCGGCGCGAGGGCGACCACTACGTGGTCAACGGCAGCAAGATGTGGATCACCAACAGCATGTACGGCAACTGCCTTGCCCTGCTGGTCAAGACCGACCCCAAGGCCGAGCCGCGCCACAAGGGCATGAGCCTGCTGATCGCCGAGAAGGGCGAGGGCTTCATCGTGAGCAAGAAACTCGAGAAGCTGGGCTACAAGGGCATCGATACCTGCGCTCTGAGCTTCGAGAACTACCGCGTGCCGGCAGACCGGCTCGTGGGCGGGGTGGAAGGCAAGGGCCTGCAGCAGGTGCTGGGCGGGCTGGAGCTCGGCCGCATCAACGTGGCGGCGCGCGGGCTGGGCATCGCGCAGGCCGCGCTCGAAGAGGCCGTGGCCTATGCCCAGGTGCGCAAAACCTTCGGCAAGCCCATCGCCGAGCACCAGGCCATCCAGCTCAAGCTGGGCGAGATGGCCACGCGCACGCAGGCGGCGCGCCTGCTCGTGTACGCGGCTGCCGAGGCGTTCGACCGTGGCGAGCGCTGCGACATGGAGGCCGGCATGGCCAAGTACTTCGCCACCGAGGCCGGCCAGGAGAATGCGCTGGAGGCCATGCGCATCTTCGGCGGCTACGGCTACTCCAAGGAATACAACGTAGAGCGCCTGTACCGCGACGCGCCGCTGCTGCTCATCGGCGAAGGCACCAACGAACTGCAGCGCATGATCATTGCCAAGCAGCTCATCGAGAGGAACCCCGCATGAGCGCCGTGCAATCTTCCCTCTACGGCGCAGAGGCCCAGGGCGTGGCGGCGCCGCCTCTTGCGGGCGTGCGCATCATCGCGGTCGAGCAGTACGGCGCGGGGCCCTTCGGCACCCAGCATCTGGCGGACCTGGGAGCGGAGGTGATCAAGATCGAGAACCCGCACGACGGCGGCGACGTGGGCCGGGCCGTGGGGCCCCATTACTTCGGGCCGGGCGACAGCCACTTCTACCAGTCGTTCAACCGCAACAAGAAAAGCATCACGCTCGACCTGAAAACGGCGCAAGGCCAGGAGGTGCTGCGCGCCCTGGCGGCCGATGCCGACGTGGTGTTCAACAACCTGCGCGGCGATCTGCCGGCCAAGCTGGGCCTGACCTACGACCGGCTCCGGGACGTGAACCCGCGCATCGTGTGCGGCCACCTGTCGGCCTATGGGCGCACAGGCTCGCGCGCTGCCTGGCCGGGCTACGACTACCTGATGCAGGCCGAGGCGGGCTACCTGTCGCTCACCGGCGAGCCCGACGGGCCGCCCGCGCGCATGGGGCTGTCCATCATCGACCTCATGACGGGCACCACGGCCGCCATGGGGCTGCTGGCCGGCGTGATCAGCGCGCGCGCGAGCGGCCAGGGGCGCGACATCGACGTGAGCCTGTTCGACGTGGCCCTGCACAACCTGGCCTACGTGGCCACCTGGTATCTCAATGCCGGCAAGGCCATCGGCCGCGAAGCGCGCTCCAGCCACCCTTCCCTCACGCCGAGCCAGCTCTACAGGACGCAGGACGGCTGGATCTTCCTCATGTGCAACAAGGAGAAGTTCTGGGGCGTGCTGGCCGAGTGCATCGGCAGGCCCGAATGGGCACAGGCGCCGCATTACAAGACCTTCAAGGACCGGCTGGCCCACCGCGACCGGCTGACCGCCGAGCTGGATGCCGTGCTCCAGACCGCCACCACGGCGCAGTGGATGGAGCGCTTTGCCGGCAAGGTGCCCGCGGCGCCCGTGTACGACGTGCAGCAGGCGCTGGACAGCGGCTTCGTCGCGGAGCAGGAGCGCGTGCTCGCGTTCGACCACCCCGGTGGGCCGGTGCGCATGGTGGCGTCTCCGGTGCGCGCGGGCGCCCATCCCGTGCGGTCCGCGCCGGCCATGGGGGCGGACACCGAGGCGGTGCTCCGGCAGGCCGGGTACGATGAGCAGGCCATTCTTCGGCTGCGCGAACATGCCGTGATATGACCCTTGATGCCGGATCCAACCCCCACCACTCACCCAATCCCGCCCTGCAGGGCAGTCAGCCCCGCTATGTCCAACTGGCCCAGACCTTGCTGAACGAAATCGAGAGCGGCCACTACCCCGTGGGCTCGCAGCTACCCACCGAATTCGAGCTGTGCGAGCAGTTCGGCGTGAGCCGCTCCACGGCCCGCGAGGCGGTCAAGCGCCTGGTCCAGCTGGGGCTGGTGGTGCGCCAGCCGCGCGTGGGCACCACGGTGCGCGCGCGCACCGCGACCACCGGGTACCGGCAGAGCATGGCCGACGTGAGCGACCTCTACCAGTACGCCACCGAAACGACGCTGGTGATCGAGTCCCGGGCCACGGTGCAGATCGATGCGGAGCAGGCGCAAAGCCTCGAGGCCACGGCCGGCGAAACCTGGCTGAACCTGCACGGGCGCCGCCACGCCCGCACGCCGTCCGGCGAGCCGGCCGCCCCCATCTGCGTGACCGAGCTGTGGCTGCATCCCGCCTTCCGCTCCATTCAGGGCATACAGGGGGCGCTGCAGGGGGCCGTCCATGCCGCGATCGAGCAGCAGTTCGGCGAGCTGATCACCGAGGTGGAGCAAGAGATCCGCGCAGTGGCGCTGAACAAGGCCGATGCCGAGGTGCTGGGCGCGCCGGCGGGCAGCCCCGGGCTCTGGGTGCGCCGCCGCTACCGCAACCGCATGGGGCAGCTCGTGGAACTGGCCACCAGCATTCACCCGGCCGATCGCTTCAGCTACACCACGGTGCTGCGCCGTGAATGGGGCGTGGGCGGAAAGGGCGATGCGGCATGAGGGGGCAATGGACTGCGCTCACGGTGACCCTGGCCATACAGGCCATGGTGGCCATGGCCGTGCTGACGCTGCCCGTCATGGCGCCGGCCGTGGCGCAGGCCCTGGGCGCCTCGGCGGCGTATACCGGCGTCTACGTGGCCATCGTCTATGCGGGGGCCATGGCGGCGAGCCTGGCCGGAGGCACGGCCGTGGCGCGCTGGGGCGCCATCCGCGTCAGCCAGGCCGGGCTCGTGCTCTGCGCCGCGGGGCTGGCGCTGTGCGCCGTGCCGTCGCTGGCCGCCATGGCGCTGGGGGCCTTCCTGATCGGGCTGGGGTACGGCCCCATCACGCCGGCCAGCTCGCATCTGCTGGCCCGCACCACGCCGGCGCACCGCATGTCGCTGGTGTTTTCGATCAAGCAGACGGGCGTACCCCTGGGCGGCGTGCTGGCGGGCGCCATCGTGCCGGGGGTGGCCGTGGCGGCGGGCTGGCAGGGGGCGCTGCTGCTGGCGGCCGCGGCCAACCTCGCCTGCGCGCTGATCGCCCAGCCGCTGCGGCCCGCGCTCGACGAGGACCGCGACCCGCGCCGCCCGCTGGTGCTGGGCAGCCTGGCGCAGCCGATCCGGGTGGTGCTTTCGCACCCGGCGCTGCGCATGCTGGCGGGATGCTCCTTCGTCTTCTCCATGGCCCAGCTGTCGCTCACGACCTACCTCGTGACCTACCTGCACGTCACCCTGGCCTATACGCTGATAGAAGCGGGCCTGGCGCTGTCGGTGGCGCAGACGGGCGGCATGGTGGGGCGGGTGCTCTGGGGCTGGATCGCCGACCGCTGGAGCGGCGCGCGCCGCGTGCTCTGCGCCCTGGCGGTGCTGATGGCGCTCTCTGCCATTGCCACGGCCGTGCTGCAGCCCGGCACGCACTACCTGCTGGTGCTGGCGGTGCTGGTGGTGTTCGGCGCGTCGGCCATCGGGTGGAATGGCGTCTACCTGGCCGAGGTGGCCCGGCAGGCGCCGCCGGGGCTCGCCAGCGTGGCGACCGGCGGCACGCTGGCCATCACGTTCTTCGGCGTCGTGCTGGGGCCGCCGGCTTTCGGCGCCATGGTGGGGCTGTTCGGCACCTACCGCGCCAGCTTCGCGCTGCTGGCGGTGCCGACGCTGCTGTGCGTAATCGTTCTGCTGCAGGGCGCACGCGGCCATGCGGTCGCGATGCGGGCACCTTGACTGTTTTGTTCTGGCCCGGAGTTTCTTCGCATGATCGACCGCAGTTTCCTGTTCGTCCCCGGCGACCGTCCCGAACGGTTCGACAAGGCCCTGTCTGTCCAGGCCCATGCCGTGATCCTGGATCTGGAAGACGCGGTGGCGCCGCAGCGCAAAACCGAGGCGCGCAGCGCCGTGGCCACTTGGCTGCGGGCCGCGCAGGCGCGCGTCTACGTGCGCATCAACCCCCTTGGCACGCCGTGGCACGAGGAGGACTGCTCGGTGCTCGCATCGCCCGCGGTGCGCGGGGTCATGCTGCCCAAGGCCGAGTCCGCGGCGGACGTGGCGCGCGTGGCCGCGCAGCTGGGCGAGGGGCAGGATTGCATTCCCCTCGTGGAAACGGTGGCGGGCTGGTTCGAGGCACCCGCCCTCGCGCGCGTGCCGCGCGTGCGCCGGCTGGCGTTCGGCTCGTTCGACTTCATGTCCGACTCCGGCATCCGGGGCGACGGGCCGCAGCTCGATACCGTGCGCAGCCAGCTCGTGCTGGTGTCGCGCCATGCGGGGCTGCTGCCGCCCGTGGATGGCGTGTCGCTGGCCATCGACGATGCCACGCAGCTGGAGGCGGACGCCCGCCGTTCCCTGCTCTGGGGTTTTGGCGGCAAGCTGTGCATCCACCCGCGCCAGGTGCCGGTGGTGCATGCTGCGTTTGCCCCCACCGAGGCGGAAGTCGCCTGGGCGCGCCGCGTGGTGGACGCACTGGCCGCCGGGCCGCTGGGTGCGATCGCCGTGGACGGCAAGCTGGTGGACAAGCCCGTGGCGCAACTGGCGCAGGCCATCCTGCAAGAGGCCGCGGCGGGCTGAAGCGGCAGCCCGCGCGCCGCATTCCTGCGGGGTGGGACGGCGCGCATTGACGCCGGCCGGGGTGGCGCGCACACTGCCTGCGCCTGTTGTCCCCCACGATCGATCCGGCTTTCATGACATCCCGAAACGACCCCGCCGCCGTGCCCGTGGCCACGGCGGACGACCTGCGCGAGCGCATCCGCCGCAAGGCCCACCTCAAGGGCCGCCAGCCCGAGCCGCAGGCCCTGGCCGATGTGCAGGCCCTGATCGGCCCGCGCCCGCCCGAGGGCCATGCGCGCGACCTGCTCATCGAGCACCTGCACCTCATCAACGACCGCCACGGTGCGCTGCACGAGCGCCACCTGGTGGCGCTGGCGCGCCTCATGAATCTGCCCATGGCCGAGGTCTACGAGGTCGCGAGCTTCTACCACCACTTCGAGATCCTGCGCGATGGCGAGCAGCCCGCGCGCCTGGTGCTGCGCGTGTGCGACAGCCTGTCCTGCCAGCTGGCCGGCGCCGGCGAACTGCTGGCCCGCTTGCCCGGGCGCCTGCGCGCCCTGGGCCATGGCGACGTGCGCGTGCAGGCCGTGCCCTGCGTGGGCCGCTGCGAGCAGGCGCCCGTGGCCGTGGTGCACCAGTGCCCCGTGCCGCACGCTACGGCAGAGCGCGTGCTGGCGCAGGTGGATTTGATGCCGGAAAGGGCTCCGGCCCTTCACCCGCAATCGCCGGCAGCTATGGTTTTCGATGCGGTGCCGGAGTCCGCCATCACCCGTGGCGGCGAGGGCGTGGCGCCCGCATGGGTGGGGCTGGCCGCCTACCGCGCGCGGGGCGGCTACCGGCTGGCCGCCGACGTGGCGCAGGGCCGCGTGCCGCGCGATGCCGTGCTCGCGGCCATGGAGGACTCGGGCCTGCGCGGCCTGGGAGGTGCGGGCTTTCCGGCGGGGCGCAAGTGGCGCATCGTGCGCGAGCAGCCAGCACCGCGGCTCATGGCGGTGAACATTGACGAGGGCGAGCCCGGTACCTTCAAGGACCGCACCTACCTGGAGCGCGACCCGCACCGCTTCCTCGAAGGCCTGCTCGTCGCCGCGCTGGTGGTAGGCACCGAGGCCTGCTACGTCTACCTGCGCGACGAATACCACGGCTGCCGCGCCATCCTGCAGCAGGCCCTGGCCGAGCTGCGGGCCGACCCGCCCTGCGCGCTGCCCGCCATCGTGCTGCGCCGCGGCGCGGGCGCGTACATCTGCGGCGAGGAGTCCGCGATGATAGAAAGCATCGAGGGCAGGCGCGGCGAGCCGCGCATGCGCCCGCCCTACATCGCCCAGGTGGGCCTGTTCGGCCGGCCCACGCTGGAGCACAACTTCGAGACCCTGTACTGGGTGCGCGACATCGTGCAGCACGGCCCGCAGTGGTTCGCGGGCTTTGGCCGCCATGGGCGCCGGGGCCTGCGGTCGTTCAGCGTGAGCGGGCGCGTGAAGGAGCCCGGCGTCAAGCTCGCGCCCGCGGGCATCACGCTGCGCGAGCTGGTAGACGAGTACTGCGGCGGCATGGCCGAAGGGCACGAGCTCTACGCCTACCTGCCCGGCGGCGCCTCGGGCGGCATCCTGCCGGCCCGCCTGGCCGACGTGCCGCTCGACTTCGACACGCTGCAGCCGTACGGCTGCTTCATCGGCTCGGCGGCCGTCATCGTTCTGGGCCGGAACGACCGCGCGCGCGATGCGGCGCTGAACGTGATGCGCTTCTTCGCGCACGAGAGCTGTGGCCAGTGCACGCCCTGCCGCGTGGGCACGGACAAGGCCGCGCGGCTCATGCAGGCGCCCGTCTGGGACGGCGACACGCTCGACGACCTGGCGCTGGTGATGGCCGACGCCTCCATCTGCGGCCTGGGCCAGGCCGCGCCCAACCCCATACGCTGCATGCACAAGTACTTCGCGCACGAGGTGGGCGAGGGCCCCTGGCCCGGCGACCTGCCGCCGCCGCGCGGCGGGGTGCGCACCGAGCGCATTCCGCCCGCCACCCCCGGGGAGGCCACGCCATGAGCGCCATACCCTTCGAGCTCGACGGCCGGCCCGTGCAGGCCGAGCCGGGCGAGACCATCTGGCAGGCCGCCAGGCGTCACGGCGTGCAGATACCGCACCTGTGCCACACCGACGGCCTGCGCCCCGACGGCAACTGCCGCGCCTGCGTGGTCGAGATCGCGGGCGAGCGCACGCTGGCGCCCAGCTGCTGCCGCGCGCCCACGCCCGGCATGCAGGTGCAGGCCCGGAGCCCGCGCGCGCGAAAGAGCCAGCAGATGGTGCTGGAGCTGCTGCTGTCCGACATGCCGGACAGCGGCTACAAGTGGAACGATGCTTCTGAAAACGTAGCTGAAAGCACTTTCCAGGCGGGCGCTACAGGCCAATTTGGTTCAGAATCCGTGGGCCAGCATGGCGAGCTGAGTGCTTGGGGCCATGCGCTGGGCGTGGCCGTGCGCCCGGCGCTGGCCGCGCTGCGCCGCGCGCAGCCCGCGCCCGACCCGAGCCACCCGGCCATGGCCGTGCAGCTCGACGCCTGCATCCAGTGCACGCGCTGCGTGCGCGCCTGCCGCGAGGTGCAGGTCAACGACGTGATTGGCTACGCGCTGCGCGGCGCGGACGCGAAGATCGCCTTCGACCTGGATGACCCCATGGGCGAGAGCACCTGCGTGGGCTGCGGCGAATGCGTGCAGGCATGCCCCACGGGCGCCCTGAGCCCCAAGACCCACGTCGGCTCGCAGAAAGTGGACCGCAAGGTGGACTCGGTGTGTCCGTTCTGCGGCGTGGGCTGCCTGGTCACCTACAACGTGCGCGGCGAAAAGATCATCAGCGTGGAGGGCCGCGACGGCCCGGCCAACCGCGGCCGCCTGTGCGTGAAGGGGCGCTTCGGGTTCGACTACGCGCACCACCCTCAGCGCCTCACGGTGCCGCTGGTGCGCAGGCCCGGCGCCGCCAAGGACTGGCAGGGCCAGGCGCGGCCCGACGACTGGCGCGAGGTCTTCCGCGAGGCCAGCTGGGACGAGGCCCTGCAGCTCGCCGCGGACGGGCTGCGCCGCCTGCGCGACGGCCATGGCCCCAAGGCGCTGGCCGGCTTCGGCTCGGCCAAGGGCAGCAACGAGGAGGCCTACCTGTTCCAGAAGCTCGTGCGCACGGGTTTCGGCAGCAACAACGTGGACCACTGCACGCGCCTGTGCCATGCGTCCAGCGTGGCCGCGCTGCTCGAAGGCGTGGGCTCGGGCGCGGTGAGCAACCCGGTGCGCGACGTGGAGCATGCCGAGCTCATCCTCGTGATCGGCTCCAACCCCACGGCCAATCACCCGGTGGCCGCCACCTGGATGAAGAACGCCGCGAAGCGCGGCGCCAAAATCGTGCTGGCCGACCCGCGCGTGACCGACATCGGCCGCCACGCCTGGCGCGTGCTGCAGTTCCGGCCCGACACCGACGTGGCCATGCTCAACGCGCTGATCCACACCGTGATCGAGGAGGGGCTGGCCGACCAGGACTTCATCCGCGAGCGCGCCCTCAACTACGAGGCCCTGCGCGAGAACGTGCGCGCCTACAGCCCCGAGGCCATGGAGCCGGTCTGCGGCGTGCCGGCCGCCACGCTGCGCGAGGTGGCGCGCGCGTTCGCCCGGGCCAGGGGCGCGATGATCCTGTGGGGCATGGGCGTGAGCCAGCATGTGCACGGCACCGACAACGCGCGCTGCCTGATCGCGCTGTCGGCCATCACGGGCCAGATCGGCAAGCCCGGCACGGGCCTGCACCCGCTGCGCGGCCAGAACAACGTACAGGGCGCGAGCGACGCGGGCCTGATCCCCATGATGTTCCCCAACTACCAGCGCGTGGACAACGCCGAGGCGCATGCGTGGTTCGAGCGGTTCTGGGGCATGCCGCTCGACGACCGGCCCGGCTACACCGTGGTCGAGATCATGCACAAGGCCCTGGTCGGCGACGACGACCCGCACAAGGTGCGCGGCATGTACATCATGGGCGAGAACCCGGCCATGAGCGACCCCGACCTGAACCACGCGCGCCAGGCGCTCGCCAGCCTCTCGCACCTCGTGGTGCAGGACATCTTCCTGACCGAGACCGCCTGGCTGGCCGACGTGGTGCTGCCCGCCAGCGCCTGGCCCGAGAAGACCGGCAGCGTGAGCAACACCGACCGCATGGTGCAGCTGGGCCGGCGCGCGCTCGCGCCGCCGGGCGACGCGCGGCCCGACCTGTGGATCATTCAGCAGATCGCGCGGCGCATGGGCCTGGACTGGGCCTACGAGGGCGAAGAATCGGGAGTGGCCGCCGTCTACGAGGAAATGCGCCAGGCCATGGCCGGCGCCATCGCCGGCATCGGCTGGGAGCGGCTCGCGCGCGAATCCAGCGTCACCTACCCCTGCCTGTCGGCCGACGACCCAGGCCAGCCCATCGTGTTCGGCGAGCGCTTTCCCACGCCCACGGGCCGCGTCACGCTGGTGCCGGCCGACATCATCCCGGCCGACGAGCGGCCCGACGCCGACTACCCGCTGGTGCTCATCACGGGCCGGCAGCTCGAACACTGGCACACGGGCAGCATGACGCGGCGCTCGGCCGTGCTCGACGCCATCGAGCCGCACGCCACGGCCTCGCTGCACGGCGACGAGCTCGCGCGCCTGGGGCTGGCGCCGGGCGACTGGGCCAGCGTCCGCTCGCGCCGCGGCGCCGTGCGGGTGCGGGTGCGCCGCGACGACGGCACGCCGCGCGGCGCGGTGTTCATGCCCTTTGCCTACGTGGAGGCGGCGGCCAACCTGCTGACCAACGCGGCGCTGGACCCGTTCGGCAAGATCCCCGAGTTCAAGTATTGCGCCGTCGCCGTGCGGGGCATTGACGCGGGCGCGCCGGCCACGGCGTAAAGTGGCGGGCATGTCGCCTCGTCCCCGCATCTCCGTCGCCGTGGTCATGCGCCGCGAGCTGTTGAACAACCGCTGGCAGCCCTGGCGCTGGTCCCCGGCCGAGGTGGTGCCGCACGAGGAGCCGTTCGGCAGCGCGCCGCGCCTGCTGCACCAGGACGAGGCCGAGCAGCGCTGGCTGTTCCCCGCGTTCGACGTGGAGCTGTTCCGCGACGACGCCGAGGGCTACTACCTGAACCTGAGCGCGCCCCAGCCCTGCTGGTTCGTGCACTGGCGTATGGACGACGAACCCGGGCCCGACGGCGAGCAGCTGGCGCGCCCCGTGGACGTGAGCCTGAGCTACCACGACGCGGGCCGCTGGCTGGATGCGCAGGAGAACGTGGACCAGCTGCCCGTCTCCGCCGCCGTGCGGCAATGGCTGCAGGCCTTCGTGGAGGCGCATTACCAGCCCGAGCCCAGGCGCCGGCGCCGGCCCCAGAGCTTTCGCTCGCTGACGGACCGCTTCGGCAACCCGGCCTCGGTCTCCACCGGCAAATCGCGCGGAGGCGGCGCTCAGGGAGAGTGCGGCCATGGCTGAAGGCTTTCTGGATCGCTGGTCGCGGCGCAAGCAGCAGGCGCGCGCGGGCGAGCCCGCGGGCGCGCCGCCCGCCGAAGCCGCCGGCGGAGACGACGTGCCGCCCCCTGCCGAGGCCGCGCCAGCACCCGAACCCGTCGCACCGGTTCCAGCGCCCACGCTGCAGGACGTGCAGGCGCTCACCCACGAGTCCGACTTCTCGGCCTTCGTGGCGCGCGGCGTGGCGCCCGAGGTGCGCAACGCGGCCATGAAGAAGCTGTTCGGCGACCCGCGCTTCAACGTGATGGACGGGCTGGACGTCTACGTCGAGGACTACACACGGCCCGACCCCCTGCCCCTGGCGGCGCTGCGCCAGCTCGCCAGCGCCAAGGTCCTGGGGCTGGTAGAGGAAGACCCTCGGGGGCATACCGGCGCCGCGGACGCTGTGGCACAGTCGGGGGTATGCAAAGCCATTCCTAGCCAGCAGGTCCTGGCTGCCGCGCCGCCGCAAGGCGCGCATGGCGCCGGGCCTGTCAGCCAAGCCGCCGATGCCCAAGACCCTGATATGCGACTGCAACCGGACCATGCCCCTAGACCCCAAGGCCCTGGGGACGGCGCTGCATGAGGAGCTGACGCTCCACTCCACCCTCTGCCGGCGCGAGGCCGGCGCCTTCCAGCAGGCCGTGTGCAGCGGCCAGGCGGTACTCGTCGCCTGCACGCAGGAAGAACGCCTGTTCACCGAACTGGCCGGGCGGACGCAGGGCGCCACCTCGCCCCTGCGCTTCGTCAACATCCGGGAGACCGGCGGCTGGAGCCGCGATGCGAGCCAGGCCGGCCCCAAGATCGCGGCGCTGCTGGCGGCGGCGCACCTGCCCGAACCAGAGCCCGTGCCCGCCGTCGCCTTCGAAAGCGGCGGGCGCCTCCTGATCATCGGCGCGCTGGACGCGGCCGAGCGCGCGGCCGCGCTGCTGGACGATGTACTGGACGTGACGCTGTTCACGCAAGGGCCCGGCGAGGCGGGCGGCGGGCAGGAGCGGCGCCATCCCGTGCTGGGCGGGCGCATCGTCGCGCTCACGGGCTGGCTGGGCCGGTTCGAGCTGCAATGGCTGGCCGACAACCCCATCGACCTGGACCTGTGCACGCGCTGCAATGCCTGCGTGGCGGCATGCCCCGAAGGCGCCATCGGGCTCGACTACCAGATCGACATGGCGGCCTGCACCGGCCACCGCGACTGCGTGAAGGCCTGCGCCGTGGCCGGCGCCATCCGCTTCGACCGCGAGGCCGAACCGCAATCGCAGAGCTTCGACCTGGTGCTGGACCTGCGCCCGGCCGGGGCCAGTCCCACTTTCCTGCAGCATGCGCCGCCGCAGGGCTACCTGCGCTGGGACGGGCAAAACCTTCAGGCGCTGCTGCGCCTGCGCGAGCTGGTGGGCGAATTCGACAAGCCCAAGTTCTTCAACTACAACCAGAAACTCTGCGCCCACAGCCGCAACCGCGAGGTGGGCTGCAGCGCCTGCGTGGACATCTGCTCGGCCGAGGCCATCGCGAGCGATCCGGCGCGCCAGCAGGTGGTGGTCAACCCCCACCTGTGCGTGGGCTGCGGCGCCTGCACCACGGTCTGCCCCACGGGGGCCATGGGCTATGCCTACCCGAGCGCACAGGACATGGGCGCGCGCATCCGCACCCTGCTGGCCACCTATCAGCAGGCCGGCGGCCGCCAGCCCGGCCTGCTGCTGCACGACCAGGAAAAGGGCCGGCAACTGGTGCACGAACTCGGGCGCGCGGCCCAACTGGGCGTGGCCCATGGCGTGCCGGCGCACATGATGCCCGTGGCCCTGTGGCATACGGCCAGCACGGGCCTGGACCTGTGGCTCTCCGCCATCGCCCAGGGGGCGGCGCAGATCGTACTGCTGCTGACCGGCGAGGAGGCGCCCCAGTACGCCGAGGCCCTGCGGGCGCAGATGGAGGTGGCGCAGGCGCTGCTGCGGGACCTGGGCTATGCGGGCACACACCTGCATTGCGTGCATGCGCGCTCGGCCACGGACCTCGACGCCGGCTTGCGCGCCCTAGACGGCCAGCGTGGCGCCGTGCCAGTGCAGGCCGCGCGCTTCGCGCCCACGAACGACAAGCGCGCCACGCTGGAACTGGCGCTGGACCATCTGCTGGCCCATGCGCCCGCGGCCGCCTTGCCCGAGGCGATCGCATTGCCCGGGGGGCCGTCGCCCTGGGGCACGGTGGTGGTGGACAAGGACCGCTGCACCCTGTGCATGAGCTGCGTGAGCGCCTGCCCGGCCAGCGCGCTGCAGGACAACCCGCAGGCGCCGCAGTTGCGCTTCATCGAGCGCAACTGCGTGCAGTGCGGTCTGTGCGAACGCACCTGCCCCGAGGGCGCCATCGCGCTGCAGCCGCGCCTGCTGCTCACGCCCGAGCGCGGCCAGCCGCGCCTGCTGCACGAGACCCGGCCCTACGGCTGCATACGCTGCGGCAGGCCGTTCGGCACGCTGCAGGCCGTGGAGGCCATGCTGGGCCGGCTGGCCGGCCACCCCATGTTCCAGGGCGAGGCGCTGGAGCGCCTCAAGATGTGCGGCGACTGCCGCGTGATCGACCTGTACTCCGCTCAGAACGAAGTGAAAGTGACCGACCTGTGAGCTCCACCACGGCCCATCTCACCGCCCCGCCCACGACCACGGCGCTCGACGAGGAAACCGCGCGCGCCGAGCTCTACGGCCTGCTGGCGCAGCTGTACTACGCGCCGCCCGAGCCCGGCCTGCTGGCGGCGCTGCGCGTGGCGGTGACCGAAGCGCCCGCCAGCGGCGCCTTCCTGCAGGAGCCCTGGCAGCAGCTCGTGGCCGTGGCGCGCGAGATGGTGGACGGCGCGGTGGCCGACGAATACGACGCGCTCTTCGGCGGCGTGGGCAAGCCCGAGGTCTACCTGTACGGCTCGCATTACCTGAGCGGCTTCCTGAACGAAAAGCCCCTGGCGCGCCTGCGCGCCGACCTGCAGGGCCTGGGACTGGCCGCGCCCGAGGACATGCCCGACACCGAGGACCACATCGCCTGCCTGTGCGAGGTGATGCGCTACCTGATCGCGGGCGACGATGGCGGCGTGTGCCACCTCCAGTCGCAGCGCACCTTTTTCGCCGGGCACCTGCAGCCCTGGGTGCAGCAGCTGTGCGATGCGCTGCAGGCCCAGCCGCGCGCGCGCTTCTACGCGGCGCTGGCGCGGTTCACCCGCGCCTTCATGGAGGTGGAGGCGCAGGGCTTCGACATGCTGGAGTAGGGCTGCGCCGTCGGCGGGGGCCATGGGGGTTGGCGGCGTTGCCGTCGCGCTGCCAATGCCATAGACTGTATGAAAACGGATGCATACGCTGCGCGGAATTTTGCATCTCTTGCCCGTGTCTTACTGGAGACAACCATGCAAAACAACCAGTCCCCACCGTCGCGCCGCCGCTTCTTCGCAGGTGCCGCCACCGTCGGCGCCGCAGCGGCGGCCGTGGCCACTCTGCCCCGCATGGCGGCGCAGGAGCTGCCGGCGGCCGCCCGGGCGCCGCGCGCGACGCCCGAGCGCGGCGGCGGCTACCACGAGTCGGACCATGTCCGCCGCTACTACGACACCACCCGCATCTGATGCGGACCAGCGGGGCCTGCCATGTTGCTGACCAAGAAATCTTCCCATGCGCCGCAAGGCGTGCAGACATCTTCCCCCTTCGTGCATAGCCTGCGCCGCGGACTGTCGCAGGCCCTGCCCACCATGGATCGCCGCGCCTTCCTGCGCCGCTCCGGCTTGGGTGTGGGCGTGGGCATCGCCGCTTCGCAGCTCACGCTGGTGCGCAAGACCCAGGCCGCCGAGGGCGCCAGGCCGGGGCTGGGCACGACCAAGGTCGAGGTGCGCCGCACCGTGTGCACCCACTGCTCCGTCGGCTGCGCCGTGGATGCGGTGGTGGAGAACGGCGTCTGGGTGCGCCAGGAGCCGGTGTTCGACTCGCCCATCAACATGGGCGCGCATTGCGCCAAGGGGGCATCCCTGCGCGAGCACGGCCATGGTGAATACCGCCTGCGCTATCCCATGAAGCTGGTGGGGGGCAAGTACGAGCGCATCAGCTGGGACCAGGCGCTCGATGAGATCGCGGCCAGGATGCAGGAGCTGCGCAAGGCCAGCGGCCCCGACAGCGTGTACTTCGTGGGCTCGTCCAAGCACAGCAACGAGCAGTCCTACCTGATGCGCAAGTTCGTGAGCTTCTGGGGCTCCAACAACTGCGACCACCAGGCGCGCATCTGCCACAGCACCACGGTCGCCGGCGTGGCCAACACCTGGGGCTATGGCGCGATGACCAATTCGTACAACGACATGCAGAACAGCAAGTGCGCGTTCTACATCGGCTCCAACGCCGCCGAGGCGCACCCGGTGAGCATGCTGCACATGCTGCACGCCAAGGAAAACGGCTGCAAGATGATCGTGGCCGACCCGCGCTTCACGCGCACGGCGGCCAAGGCCGACCTGTACGTGCGCTTCCGCTCCGGCACGGACATTCCGGTGCTGTTCGGCCTGCTTTATCACATCTTCAAGAACGGCTGGGAAGACAAGAAGTACATCAACGACCGCGTCTACGGCATGGACAAGATCCGCGAGGAAGTGATGGCCAAGTGGACGCCCGACAAGGTCGAGGAGGCCAGCGGCGTGCCCGAGGCCGTGCTGGCCCAGGCCGCCGAGATGATGGCCAAGAACCGGCCCTCCACGCTGGTGTGGTGCATGGGCCAGACCCAGCACTCCATCGGCAACGCCATGGTGCGAGCCTCGTGCATCGTGCAGCTGGCGCTGGGCAACGTGGGCGTGCCGGGCGGCGGCGCCAACATCTTCCGCGGCCACGACAACGTGCAGGGCGCCACCGACATCGGCCCCAACCCGGACTCGCTGCCCGGCTACTACGGCCTGGCCGAGGGCTCGTGGAAGCATTTCGCCAATGCCTGGGGCGTGGACCTGGACTGGATCAAGAGCCGCTATGCCTCGCCGGCGATGATGGCCAAGAACGGCATCACGGTGTCGCGCTGGATCGACGGCGTGCTGGAGAAGAACGAACTCATCGACCAGGATTCCAACCTGCGCGGCGTGTTCTTCTGGGGCCACGCGCCGAACTCACAGACGCGCGGCCTCGAGATGAAGCGGGCCATGGACAAGCTCGACCTGCTGGTGGTGGTCGATCCCTATCCGTCGGCCACGGCGGCCATGGCCGCCATGCCCGGCAAGCCCGAGGACCTGAACCCCAACCGCGCCGTGTACCTGCTGCCGGCCTGCACCCAGTTCGAGACCAGCGGTTCGGCTACGGCCTCCAACCGCTCGCTGCAGTGGCGCGAGAAGGTCATCGAGCCGCTGTGGGAGAGCCGCAGCGACCACATGATCATGTACCAGCTCGCGCAGAAGCTGGGCTTCGGCAAGGAGCTGGTCAAGAACTACCAGATGCAGAAGGTCAAAGGCATGGACGAGCCCGTGCCCGAGGACATCCTGCGCGAGGTAAACCGCTGCTGCTGGACCATCGGCTACACCGGCCAGAGCCCGGAGCGCCTGAAGGCCCACATGCGCCACATGAGCGCCTTCGATGTGAAGACGCTCAAGTGCACGGCCTCGGTGGTCGACAAGGAGTCCGGCTACGACATGAAGGGCGACTACTTCGGCCTCCCCTGGCCTTGCTGGGGTACGCCGGAGCTCAAGCACCCGGGCACGCCCAACCTGTACCAGACCACCCGGCACGTCATGGACGGCGGGGGCAACTTCCGGGCCAACTTCGGCGTGGAGCGGGACGGCGTCAACCTGCTGGCCGAGGATGGCTCGCATTCGCTGGGCGCGGACATCACCACCGGCTACCCCGAGTTCGACCACGTGCTGCTCAAGAAGCTGGGCTGGTGGGACGACCTCACCGAGGCCGAGAAGAAGGCGGCCGACGGCAAGAACTGGAAGACCGACCCTTCGGGCGGCATCATCCGCGTGGTCATGAAGGTGCATGGCTGTTATCCGTTCGGCAACGCCAAGGCGCGCGCCGTGGTGTGGAACTTCCCCGACGCGATTCCGCTGCACCGCGAGCCCATCTACGGCACGCGCCCCGACCTGGCGGCCAAGTACCCCACGCACGACGACAAGAACGCCTTCTGGCGCATGCCCACGCTCTACAAGAGCCTGCAGGAGAAGAACGTCGCCGACAGGCTGTACGAGAAGTTCCCTCTCATCCTCTCGTCCGGCCGCCTGGTTGAGTACGAGGGCGGTGGCGAGGAGACGCGCTCCAACCCCTGGCTGGCGGAGTTGCAGCAGGAGGCCTTCGTCGAGATCAACCCCAAGGCCGCGGCCAGCCGGGGCATACGCAATGGCGACCGGGTCTGGCTCAGCACGCCCACGGGCGCTCGCCTGAACGTGCAGGCCCTGGTGACCGAGCGCGTGGGACCCGACACCTGCTGGATGCCGTTCCACTTCTCCGGGCGCTGGCAAGGCCAGGACATGCTGGCCTACTACCCCAAGGGCGCGCACCCGGTGGTGCGCGGCGAGGCGGTCAACACCGGCACCACCTATGGCTACGACAGCGTGACCATGATGCAGGAAACCAAGACCACGATCTGCAACGTGGAACGCGCGTAAGGCGGCACAAGGCATAAGGAGACGGCGATGGCACGTATGAAATTCATCTGCGACGCGGAGCGCTGCATCGAATGCAATGGCTGCGTGACGGCGTGCAAGAACGAGCACGAGGTGCCCTGGGGCGTGAACCGCCGCCGCGTGGTCACGCTCAACGACGGCGTGCCCGGCGAGAAGTCCATCTCGGTGGCGTGCATGCACTGCAGCGACGCACCCTGCATGGCCGTGTGCCCCGTCAACTGCTTTTACCGCACCGAAGAGGGCATCGTCCTGCACGACAAGGACGTGTGCATAGGCTGCGGCTACTGCAGCTATGCCTGCCCGTTCGGTGCACCGCAGTTCCCCGCGCAGGGCACCTTCGGCGTGCGGGGCAAGATGGACAAGTGCACCTTCTGCGCGGGCGGCCCCGAGGAGCATGGCAGCCAGGCCGAGTTCGAGAAATACGGCCGCAACCGCCTGGCGGAAGGCAAGCTGCCGGCATGCGCCGAGATGTGCTCCACCAAGGCCCTGCTGGCCGGCGATGGCGACGTGGTGGCGGACATCTTCCGCACCCGCGTGGTCCAGCGCGGTAAGGGCGCCGAGGTCTGGGGCTGGGGCACGGCCTATGGTTCCAGGCAGGCCGGCCAGCCGCCGGCGGGAGCGAAGTCATGATGAAGCGCGCATGGCATATCCTGGGCGCCGTCGGCGCCATGGCGGTTCTGGCGGCCTGCGGCGAGAAGCCGCAGACCGGCGCCGGCGTGCAGCACGGCGCGCCGCTCTACCAGGGCACGGGCAGCCAGTTCATGGCCCCGGGCTGGAAGGCCGGCGATGCGAGCAGCTGGCAGCAGGAGCTCAAGGCACGCATGCAGCACGGCCAGAACGAGTACAACCGCGTTCGTTGATGCGAGGTCCGCCATGAAACACCTCTTGTGTGCGCTGCTCGTCGCTTGCGGCGGCGCGTGGGCTCAGGCGCCGGCGGAGCCCGCCAGCGGCGCGGCGCCGGCTGCCGCATCCACTGGGCTGGCGCCGGTCGCGGGCGTCAAGGGCCAGAACATCTTCGACGTGAAGCCCGACGCCAGCGAGGAGCCGGGCTATGCCGCCCAGACCAACGCCGAGCGCGCCAAGGTCCAGCCGGGCAACAACGCGCCCGTGTGGCGCCAGGTGCGCGAAGGCACCACGGGCTACAGCAGCCTGCCCCGGTCCCAGGCGCCCGAGGCGGGCAACCTGATCCAGCCGTTCGCGCAATATCCCGGCTCGCGCTACACCACGGCCGGCCAGGCCTGGCGCGAGGTGCGCAACAACTGGATCATTCCCTACGGCGCGGCGCTCCTGGGCATCACGGTGCTGGCGCTGGCCATCTTCTACCTGTCCAGGGGAGCCCTGGGGCGCGAGCCGGCCGATGGCAGCGGGCGCAGGATAGAGCGCTTCACGCCGTTCGAGCGCGCGGCGCACTGGTGCAATGCCACGGCTTTCGTCACGCTGGCCCTCACGGGCATCGTCATGGCGTTCGGCAAGTTCTTCCTGCAGCCCGTCCTGGGCCAGCAGCTGTTCGGCTGGCTGGCCTTCGGTTTGAAGAACGTGCATAACTTCATGGGCCCGCTGTTCGCCGTGTCGCTCACGGTGATCGTCCTCACCTTCGTCAAGGACAACATCGCCAGCCGCGCGGACTTCGTCTGGCTGTCCAAGGCCGGCGGCATGTTCAGCAACAAGGAGGTGCCGTCGCACCGCTTCAACGCGGGCGAGAAGGGCATGTTCTGGTGGGGCATCACCATACCCGGCGTGTTCGTCGTGCTCTCGGGCCTGGTGCTCGACAGGCTGATCCCCGGCTGGGGCCTGGTGCGCGCGGAGATGCAGATCGCGCACATGGTGCACGCCACCCTGGCGGTCTGGATGATGGCGCTGCTGCTGGGCCACATCTACATGGGCACCATCGGCATGCGCGGCGCCTTCAAGGCCATGAAGACCGGCTACGTGAGCGAGGCCTGGGCGCGCGAGCACCACGAGCTGTGGGCCGATGACGTGCGCAGCGGCAAGATCCCTGCACAGCGCAGCGGCCCGGCACGTGCCGAGGCCGCCGCGCCCGCCAAGTCTGCCCTGGGAGGAACGCCATGATCTCCGTTTCGTCGTCTCTGGCCCGGCGCTGCGCCGCGGGCCTGGCCCTGGGGGCGCTGGCCTGCGTGGCCGCCGCCAAGCTGCCGCCGCTCACGCCGCAGGCGCAGGCCAAGGCGGCTGAGGCCGCGGCCAAGGCCGCGTGGGCGGGCAAGGTGGACGCCTACAAGCTGTGTCTGGCGCAGGACCGGGTGGTGGCGCAGTACCGCCGCACGGCCCAGGATGTCAGGCCCGCCGCCGCCATGCCCGCCTGCGCCGATCCCGGCCCTTTCAGCTACACGCCTCCGCCGGAGGCTCCCGCCTCCGCCCCGAAGTCCTGACTGCCGGCCGCATGCCCGCGCCATGCGGGAGTTCCTTCGCGCCCCGCCGTGCCGGGGCGTTTGCATGTACGCTGCACCCATGACGCGAACGCCCGAACGCCAGACCCCGTCCACCGCCCCCCGGCTGCCGCGGCTCACGCGGGCGGCGGCGCCGCTCACGCATGCGGTGCAGGCGGTGAACGAGCGGGGCGAGCGCGAGGAACTGCACATCCCCGCCGAACGCCCGCTCACCGTGTACGTGGACCGGCGTGAGCTGGTCACGCTGATGACGCTGGGCGCACACCCCGAGCTGCTGGTGCTGGGCTATCTGCGCAACCAGCGGCTGGTGGACTCGGCCGACGAGATTGAATCCGTCACCGTGGACTGGGAGGTCAATGCCGCCGCCGTGGTCACGCGGCGTGGCATCGCCCGCATCGAGGAGCGCACGGCGCGCAAGGTGGTCACCACCGGCTGCGGCCAGGGCAGCGTGTTCGGCGGGCTGATGGACGAGATGGCCGGCATCCGGCTCGCGCCCGCGCGGCTCACGCAGGCCGACCTGTACGGCATCGTCAACGCGATCCGGCTGCAGGAGTCCACCTATAAGTCCGCGGGCTCGGTGCACGGCTGCGCGCTGTTCCAGGGGCAGCGCATGCTGGTCTTCGTGGAGGACGTGGGGCGGCACAACGCCATCGACACCATCGCCGGCTGGATGTGGATGCAGCCGGACGCTTCGGCCATGCAGGGTGGCGACAAGGTGTTCTACACCACGGGGCGCCTGACCAGCGAGATGGTCATCAAGTCGGCCCAGATGGGCGTGCCCATCGTGGTCTCGCGCAGCGGCATGACGCAGATGGGGCATGCGGTGGCCAGCCGGCTCGGGCTGTGCGCCATAGGCCGGGCGACGAACCGGCGCTTCCTGTGCTACAGCGGCGCCGAGCGCCTGGTGCTGCAACCGGAGCTGGCATGATCCCCGGCCATGGCAAGTCCTTCCTCCTCCTTCATCGGCCTGGGCTGGCGCACGCTGTGGCGTGACCTGCGCGCGGGCGAGCTGCGCCTGCTCATGGTGGCCGTCACGCTGGCCGTGGCCGCGCTCACATCGGTGGGCTTCTTTGCCGACCGACTGCGCGGCGGCCTCGAACGCGACGCGCTGCAGCTGCTGGGCGGCGACGCGGTGCTGGCCAGCGACAACCCCACGCCGGCGCCGGTGGTGAAGCAGGCGCGCGCGCTGGGCCTGGCCAGCGTGACCACGCTGGGCTTTCCCACCATGGCGCGCGCGCAGGAGTCCCAGGGCGGCGCGAGCCGCCTCGTGGCGCTCAAGAGCGTGGAGCCGGGCTACCCGCTGCGCGGCCGCCTGCAGGTGAGCGACGATGCGCAGCGCCCCGGCGCGCCCACGCAGGACATCCCCGCACCCGGCGAGGCCTGGGTGGACGCGCCGCTGCTCAATGCGCTGTCGCTCGGCCTGGGCGATCCCCTGCTGCTGGGCGATACGCAGCTGCGCGTCACGCGCATCATCACGCTGGAGCCCGACCGCGGCGCCGGCTTCATGAGCTTCGCGCCGCGCGTGATGATCAACGCGCAGGACCTGCCCGCCACGGGCCTGGTGCAGCCGGCCAGCCGCATCACCTACCGCTTCGCCGTGGCGGGCCGGCCCGACGCCGTCAAGCGCTTCACCGCCTGGGCCACCGAGGCCGTCGCCGGCCCCGGCATGCGCGGCGTGCGCGTGGAGTCGCTCGACAGTGGCCGCCCCGAGATGCGCCAGACGCTGGACCGCGCGCAGAAATTCCTCAACCTCGTGGCGCTGCTGGCCGCGCTGTTGTCGGCCGTTGCCGTGGCCCTGGCCGCGCGCGGCTTCGCCAACGACCACCTGGACGCCGCCGCGCTCCTGCGCGTGCTGGGCCAGAGCCAGCACACCATCGCCGGCGCCTACGTGCTGGAGTTCCTGCTCGTGGGCCTGTGCGCCAGCGCCGTGGGCGTGCTGCTGGGCTTTGCCGTGCACCACGTGTTCGTGCTGCTGCTGGCGGGGCTCGTGGAATCGGCCCTGCCAGCGGCCAGCCTCTGGCCCGTGGCGCTGGGCGTGGGCGTGGGCCTCACGCTGATGTGCGCCTTCGGCCTGCCGCCCGTGCTGCAGCTGGCCCAGGTGCCGCCGCTGCGCGTCATGCGGCGCGATCTGGGCAGCGTGCGGCCCACCTCGCTGGCCGCGCTGGGCCTGGGGCTGGCGGGCTTCGCGGCCCTGCTGCTGGTGGTCAGCCGCGACTGGAAGCTGGGTTCGATCGCCGTGGGTGGCTTCGCCGCCGCCGTGCTGCTGTTCGCGGCGCTGGCCTGGGTGGCCGTGCGGCTGCTGCGCAAGGCCGTCAGCGAGACCATGGCGCCGCGCTGGCTGGTGCTGGCCACGCGCCAGATCGCCGCGCGCCCGGCCTATGCCGTGGTGCAGGTGGCCAGCCTGGCCGTGGGCCTGCTGGCACTGGTGCTGCTGGTGCTGCTGCGCACCGACCTCATCGCCAGCTGGCAGCGCGCCACGCCGGCCCATGCGCCCAACCGCTTCGTGATCAACATCATGCCGGACCAGGCCGACGCCTTCCGCCAGATGCTGCGGCAGGACGGCGTGGCGCAGTACGACTGGTACCCCATGTTCCGCGGCCGGCTGGTGGCCATCAACGGCCGCGCGGTGAACCTGGACGACTACCCCGACGACCGCGCCAAGGGCCTGGTGGACCGCGAGTTCAACCTCTCCAACGCGCGCGAGGCGCCCGGGCACAACCTCATCGTCGCCGGCCGCTGGACGCCGGGCGAAGAGGACGCCGTGAGCGTGGAGGAGGGCATCGCCCAGACCCTGGGCCTGAAGCTCGGCGACCGCCTGCGCTTCGACATCGGCGGCGCCGCGAGCGAGGCGCGCATCACCAGCCTGCGCCGCGTGGACTGGGGCTCCATGCGCGCCAACTTCTTCGTCATGTACCCCGTGGCGCACATGCCCGATGTGCCGCTGACCTACCTGGCCGCCTACCGCGCGCCCGAGCGGCCGGGCTTCGACAATGCTCTGGTGCACGCCTTCCCCAACGTCACCAACGTGGACATGAGCGCCACGCTGGCCCAGGTGCAGGTCGTGCTGGCGCAGGTGATAGGCGCGGTGGAGTTCCTCTTCGTCTTCACGCTGGCCGCGGGCCTGG
The DNA here is from genome assembly GCF_000204645.1 of Alicycliphilus denitrificans K601. Classification (NCBI taxonomy): domain Bacteria; kingdom Pseudomonadati; phylum Pseudomonadota; class Betaproteobacteria; order Burkholderiales; family Comamonadaceae; genus Alicycliphilus; species Alicycliphilus denitrificans. The sequence goes on from NC_015422.1 coordinate 1,106,042, forward strand.
TGGTGCTGTTCGCCGCCGTCACTGCCACGCGCGAGGAGCGCGCGCGCGAGTTCGCCATCATGCGCGCCGTGGGCGCGCGTGCCAGCCTGCTGCGCCAGGTACAGCGCGCCGAGCTCGCCGGCGTGGGGTTGCTCGCGGGCTTCCTGGCCAGCTGCGTGGCTGTGGCCGTGGGCTGGACGCTCGCGCGCTACGTGTTCGACTTCAGTTGGACGGCCCAGCCCTGGGTGCCCCTGGCCGGGGCTGCGGCTGGCGCATTGCTGGCGCTGGCCGCGGGCTGGTGGGGGCTGCGCGAGGTGCTGCGCCGCCCGGTGGTGCAGACGCTGCGCAGCGCGGCGCAGGAGTGAGCATGCAGACGGATGACACGGCAGACTGGGAACCCGACTGGTCGCAGGCGCCCGAGGGCTGGGACTGGCTGGCGCAGGACGAGGACGGGCGCTGGTACTGGTACCGCACCGAGCCCATCGTCGGCGTGGGTGGGGGCGTGTGGCGCTCCAACTCGCGCAACCAGCAGTATGCCGGCCAGGGTCGGCCCAATCCGGCCTGGGACGGGTCGCTGCGCCGCCGCCCCAATTGATTAGTTGATTTTGATAGCTGCTACCGCTTTCTGGTATTGCCTTGGAGCCCGATTTGGCTATTGAAAAAGACGATGGCACCACCCTCGCCACGGCGCTGTGCGAAGCCCTGCGCGCGGCCGAGGGCGGGCCGGTGCAGCACCTGGAGACGCATCTGTCGCACCTGCTGCTGACGCCCGCGCACGCCTACAAGCTCAAGAAGCCGCTGCACCTGCCGTTCGCCGACTTCCGCACGCTGGCCGCGCGGCGCCACTTCTGCGCCGAGGAACTGCGCCTGAACCAGCGCCTGGCACCCGCGCTGTACCTGGACATGCTGCCCGTGCTCGGCAGCGCCCGCCACCCGCGCCTGGGCACGGCGCAGGAGGCAGATGCCGCCATCGACTGGGTGCTGCGCATGCGCCGCTTTCCCGCGGGCAGCGAGCTCGACGCGCTGGTGCGCGCCGGCGCCCTGGCGCCCGCAGAGCTCGACGCCTTCGCCGAGCGCCTGGCGCGCTTCCATGCCCAGGCGCCCGGCGCGCCCACGGACAGCAACTGGGGCACGGCCGCCCGGGTGGCCAAGGCCATCGCCGACGTGCTGGACACGCTGGCCCCGCTGCTCGACGGCCCCGGGCGGGCGGGCCTGGCGGCACTGCGCGGCTGGTTCGACGCGCGCCAGCCCGCGCTGGCCGGGCACTGGGCCGCGCGCCGCGCCGCGGGCCACGTGCGCGAATGCCATGGCGACCTGCACCTGGGCAACGTGGTGCGGATTGATGGCGCGATCACGGCCTTCGACTGCCTGGAGTTCAGCCCCGCGCTGCGCTGGATCGACACGCTGGCCGACACGGGCTTTCTCACCATGGACCTGCACGCCCATGGCCGCGGCGACCTGGCCTGGCGCTTCCTCGACGCCTATCTGGCCGTATCCGGCGACTACGCCGGCCTGGCCGTGCTGCGCCCCTACGAGGTCTACCGCGCCCTGGTGCGCGCCATGGCCGCGCGGCTGCGCGCCGCCCAGGGCGCGGCCGTCGCGCTCGGGCCCGACTATCTGGCCTGCGCCGAGCGGCTGGCCGCGCCCCTCCTTTCCCCGCGCCTGCTCATCACGCACGGCCTGTCGGGCTCGGGCAAGTCCACCGTGGCCGCGGCGCTGCTGCAGCAGGGCGCCGTGCGCCTGCGCTCGGATGTGGAGCGCAAGCGCCTGCACGGCCTGGCGCCGCTGGCCGACTCCGCCGCGCAGGGCCTGGACATCTACACGCGCGAGGCCTCCGCGCGCACCTTCGGCCACCTGGCGCAGCAGGCGCGCGCCGTGCTGCAGGCCGGCTACCCGGTGATCGTGGACGCGGCCTTCCTGCGCCGCGGCGAGCGCTACGCGTTCCACGCGCTGGCGCGCGAGCTGGGCCTGCCCTTCGCCATCCTGCACTGCCACGCAGCGCTCGGGCAGCTGCGTGAGCGCCTGCGCCAGCGCCGCGCGGCCGGCACCGATCCCTCCGAGGCCGACCTGGCCGTGCTCGCGCGCCAGCAGGACCAGGCCGAGCCCCTGGCGCCCGAGGAGCAGGCGCACACGCTGGACCTGGCCACCGACCAGGACTGGGACGCGCCCGCGCTGTACCGCCGCTGGCTGGCCGTTCAAGCTTGATGTTTGTCAACACGAATGCCGCCGCCGGTGGCATGCTGGGCCTATGAACACCACAGCCCTCACCGATCCCCAACGCGAGCAACTGCGCGCCCTGCTGGAGCAGCGCAAGGCCGAACTGCTGGCCGAGCTCGGCGAAGTCCAGCGCGATACGCTGGCCGTGGCCCGCACCGCAGGCAGCGCCGAGGCCGAGCCACCCGGCAGCCCGCGCGACCAGGCCAATAGCATGGCCAGCAGCATGGTGCGCGACGCCGAGGCGGCGCGGGACCACGCCGAACTGGTGGCCGTGCGCGCCGCGCTCGCGCGCCTGGCCGACGGCAGCTATGGCGAATGCACTGATTGCGGCCAGGGCGTGGGCGTGGCCCGCCTGCTGGCCCAGCCCGCGGCGGCGCGCTGCATCGCCTGCCAGTCGAAGGCCGAGGCGCGCGGCCAGCACTGATGTGGGCCGGCGCGGGCCCGCTTCCTACAATCGCGCCCATGCCCGCACCCGATTCCGCACCACCCGCCACGCCCTTCGAATGGATGGGCGGCGAGCCCCGCATCCGCCAGCTGGTGGACCGCTTCTACGACCTCATGGACCTGGAGCCCGGCTACGCCGAGCTGCGCGCCACCCACGGCAGCACGCTGGACGACGCGCGCGACAAGCTGTTCTGGTTCCTCTGCGGCTGGCTTGGCGGGCCGGACCACTACCAGGACCGCTTTGGCCACCCGCGCCTGCGCGCGCGGCACATGCCGTTCGCCATCGGCATCCTGGAGCGCGACCAGTGGGTCACGTGCATGGACCAGGCCATGGGCGAGACGGGCGTGCCCGAGGATCTGCGCGCGCGGCTCAACCAGAGCTTCATGAATACGGCCGACTGGATGCGCAATCGCTGACGCGCATGCCATGCATCAAACCTGTTTTTCGTGAGCCTGCGCCATCGCGTCAGTCCGTGATCCACACGGTGGTGGTGCCGCCCGTGCGCGACAGCCGCATGCGGTATTGGTAGTGGTCGGGGGCGTAGTGGCCGATGAGGTACTGGATCGGGACGCCCTGTGCGTCTGCCACCACGCGGTTCACGCGCAGCAGCGGCGCGCCTGTGGCGATCTCCAGCAATTGCGCCACTTCGGGTGAGGCGTTCACGGCGATCAGTTCTTGCTCGCCCTGCGCGAAGGCGTGGCCCGTGCGCTCGATGGCTTCCAGCAGCGGCATGTCTTCCAGCATCTGCGGGTGGATGCCCTCGGCGATGGCGGCGGGCAGGTAGACCTCGGTGCACAGCAGCGGCCTGCGGTGCGACTTGCGCACGCGCACCACGCGCATGACGCGGGTGCCGGAGGCCACCTGCAGCGCCTGCGCAACGGTGCTGGTGGCCTGTACGAACTGCGCCGACACCAGCGCCGTGCGCGTACGCTGCCCAAAGCGCAGGATGTTTTCCAGGAGGCCGTTGCGGATCTTGGAGTGTTCGTCCGTGCTGGGCTGCGCGACTGGCAGCGTGCCCTGGCCGCGCAGGCGCGTGATGCTGCCTTCCTCCTGCAACCGCGCCAGCGCGGAGCGGATGGTGGTGCGCGCTACGCCGAATTCGCGCGTCAGCTCGCGCTCGCCCGGCAGCGGAATACCCACCGGATAGGTGCCGTCGCGCAGGCGCTGGCGCAAGGTCTGCGCCACCTGTTGGAACAGCGGCGGGGAATCGGGCGTGGGGGCCATCGGCAATATCTCCTGGGCAGGCCCGTGGGGTGGCCTGCCCAGGCGATTATGGGCGTGGTGGCTCGGGGCCCTGGTGATGCGCCGCTGCCCGCGTCAGTCGTAGCGCTGCCCCAGGGCCAGCAATTGCGGGGTGCCGATCACGGCGTTCAGCCCGTCGAAGTCCAGCATGCGGTCGCACCAGGGCTGTGTGGTGCCATGGGCTTGCAGGCTGGACAGGTAGCCCTGCAGCGCATGCGTGAGCGCACGCACCGTTCCGCCCGGGAAGATGACCAGGCGGTAGCCGATCTCGGCCAGGTCCTGCGCGCTGGATACGGGCGTCATGCCGCCTTCGACCATGTTGGCCATCAGTGGGCACAGGGGCCCCAGTTGGCGGTTGACCTGCTGCATCTGTTCGCGGCTGCGCACGGCCTCCACGAACAGCATGTCGGCGCCGGCCTCGGCATAGCGGGCCGCGCGCTCCAGCGCGGCGTCAAAGCCCTCCACGGCCACGGCGTCGGTGCGGGCGATGACCAGTGTGTGGGCGTGGCGGCGCGCGTCCACTGCGGCGCGGATCTTGCCGCACATCTCGCGCGTGCTGATGACGGACTTGCCTTGCAGATGCCCGCAGCGCTTGGGACTGGTCTGGTCTTCCAGCTGGATTGCCGATGCACCCGCGCGCTCCAGCAGGCGTACGGTGCGCATGACGTTCAGCGCATTGCCGAAGCCGGTGTCGGCATCGACGATCAGGGGCAGATCGACGCGCTCGCGGATGTTGGTGGTGACGTTGGCCACGTCATCCAGGCTCAGCAGGCCGATGTCGGACCGGCCAAAGCGGGTGTAGGCCACGCTTGCGCCCGACAGGTAGGCTGCGGGCAGCCCGGACTGTTCCACCAGCAGGGCGGAGAGGGCGTCGTACACGCCCGCAGCGAGGACGATGCCGGGTTCGCGTATGCGTTGGTGCAGGTTCATGGGTTCGAAGCAGTGGAGTGAAGGCGCTCGCGCGCGATGCGCTTGCGCAGATGCGGCACGAGGCCGCCATCGGCGACGAGCGCCAGCAGGTGGGGGGGAATGGGCTGGCATTGCAGTGCCTGCTGCGTGTCCGGCAGTTGCAGCCGGGCCTGCTCCAGGTCCAGGCACGCCAGTGCACCCGGCGCAATGCCCCAGGCGGGCGCTTCCATGGCGGCTGGGCCCAGCAGCAGGGGCAGGCCCAGGTTGAAGCCATTGCGGTAGAACAGCCCGGCGAACGACTGGGCGACCACGCAGCGCACGCCCAGGTGGCGCAGCACTTCCACGGCCTGCTCGCGCGACGAGCCCGCACCGAAGTTGCGGCCCGCAATGATGAGATCGCCCGCGCGCACCTCGCGCGCAAAGCATGGCTCCACGTCTTCCAGGCAGTGTTGGGCGATCACGTCGATGCCGTACTTCATGTACTTGCCAGGGGCGAGGTAGTCGGTGTTGATGTCGTCGCCAAACACCCAGCAGCGGCCGGGCGCATCGGTAGGCATGCAGGCAGCGGGTACAGCGGTGGTGCTCATGCCAGCAGCTCCCGTGGATCAGTGATGTAGCCCGTGATGGCGGATGCCGCCACGGTGTAGGGCGAGCCCAGAAACACGCGCGATGAGGCCGCGCCCATGCGTCCCGTGAAGTTGCGCGCGGTGGTGCTGATGGCGGTGGTATCGGGTGCGAACGTGTTGGCGCCATAGCCCGCGCATGCGCCGCAGGCATTGGGCAGCAGCTCGGCGCCCGCGTCCACCAGTGTTTGCAGTACACCTTCGTCGGCGGCCTGGCGCTGGTCTTGCGCGCTGGCTGGCGCCACCATGAGGCGTACGCCCACAGCCGCCTTGCGGCCGCCACGGAACACCTGAGCCGCCATGCGCAGGTCGTCCAGCTTGGCGCCCGTGCAGGCGCCGATGTAGGCAATGTCCAGCCGCTCGTGCGCGAAGGCCGTTGCGTCCTGCGCCTGCGCGGGCGAGCCGGGCGCAGACACCTGCGGTGCCAGGCTGCCTGCCTCCATGCGGTGGCGTGCCAGCAGGGGGGCGCCCTCATCGGTGCACCATTGCGTCATGTCGTGCAGCGCATCGCCGGGAACGCCGGCGGCCTGTAGCCATTGCACCGTGGTGGCATCGGGGGCGATGAGGCCCGCTTGCGCGCCCAGCTCGGTGGCCATGTTGCTCAGGGTCATGCGTTCGTTCATCGACAGGGCGCGTACGGCGTCGCCGCAAAACTCCACGGCCTCGTACTGTCCGCCGTCCATGCCAAAGCGGGTGCACATGTACAGCATCATGTCCTTGGCGCACACGCCGGAGGGGAGGCGGCCCGTCCATTCCATGGCGATGGTGTGGGGCACGCGCAGCCAGATTTCGCCGCTCACCGCCACGCCCAGCATCTCGGTGGCTCCAATGCCGAACATGTAAGCACCGAATGCGCCGCCTGTGCAGGAATGGCTGTCGCCGCCCACGGCGAACATGCCCGGCCGCAGATGGCCATGGCTGGGCGTGACCACGTGGCAGATTCCCTGTTCGTCGTAGAAATGGCGTATGCCTTGCTCGCGCACCCAGTCGCGGGCGATGCGCACGATTTGGGCGCTGCCCTCGTCGGTGGCTGGGACGTAGTGGTCCGTGACCACCACGATGCGCTCCGGATCCCACACCCGCACGCCCAGGCTGTCCAGGTGCGGCTTGAGGCGACGCGGCCCTCCGGAGTCGTGCATCATGGCCAGGTCCACCCGGCAGGTGACGATGTCGCCTGGTTGCACCTGCGGGTCACCGCAGGCACGGCCGACGAGCTTTTGGGCCAGGGTGCGCGGCGTCATTCCACCGTGGCCCCGGACTTTTTGACGATGTCGCCCCAGAACTGCACGTCCTTCTTGATGAAGTCGGCAAACTGGGCGGGCGTCATGGTGGGCACGGTGGCCGCTTCGCTTTCCATGCGCTGGCGGTACGCAGGCGCATCGATTGCCTGGCGCACGGCGGCGTAGAGCGTGTCCGTCACTTCGCGCGGTAGCTTGGCGGGGCCAAACAGGCCGAACCATGCCTCGGATCGGTAGCCAGGCACCACGCTGGCAATGGCCGGCAGGCCCGCGAACTGCGGCAGCGGCTGCAGGCTGCTCACGCCCAGGAACTTGAGGGTGCCTTGCTTGTAGTGCGGCAGCACGTTGATGGTGCTGGCGAACATCAGATCCACGGTGTCGGATGCCAGCAGGTCGCTGAGCGCGGGGCCCGTCCCCTTGTAGGGGATGTTCACGATGTCGGTCTGCGTGGCGAACTTGAACTGCTCGCTGGCCAGATGCAGCGAGGAACCCTGGCCCCCAATCGCGAAGGTGAGCTTGTTCGGGTGCTTGCGGGCGTAGTCGATCAGGCCCTTCACATCATCGAACGGCGCATTCTTGCGCGCCACCAGCACGCTGGGTACCTGCGCGACCATGGTGATGGGCGTGAAGTCCGCCACAGGGTTGAAAGGCAGGTTCTTGAACAGCGTGGCGTTGATGGTGTGGCTGGTGAAGCTCATCAGCAGCGTAGAGCCATCCGGCGCACTCTTGGCCACGTATTGCGCGGCAATGTTGCCCCCGGCGCCAGGCTTGTTCTCCACGATCACGGTGCGTTTGAGCGTGGTGCCCATGCTCTGGGCGATCACGCGCGCCAGGGTGTCGGTGGAGCCGCCGGGCGTGGCTCCCACGATGATGGTGATCGGGCGGTTGACCTGTGCGGCGGCAGGCAGCATCCACGCACCCAGCGCCATGGCCGCGCCACCCCAAAGCCAACCCTTTTTACCGAACATACCTGTCTCCTTCCATTGAATGGCTGAACGCATGCCGCAATGCTCGGCAATCGCTCGCATCCGTTCAATGGGACCAGGTGGTTTGCTGGGGTTTACGCTAGTTCGGTGCCAGCAGCACCACCAGGGCGCCCGCGCCGCCGTCGGCCGGGCGGGCCTGCACGAAAGCCAGCACTTCCTTCTTTTGCACCAGCCAGCCCTGCACGCGGCCCTTGAGCACGGGCGCCTTGCCCGGCGAGCCCAGGCCCTTGCCATGCACCACGCGCACGCAGCGCAGGCCCGTGCGGTGGGCCAGGCGGATGAATATGCCCAGCGCCTCGCGTGCTTCATCGACGCGCAGGCCGTGCAGATCCAGCTGGCGCTGGATGCTCCACTGGCCCGAGCGCAGCCTGCGCGTCACGTCCTGGCCCATGCCTGGGCGGCGAAAGCTCAACTGGTCGTCCACGTCCAGCAGCGTGCTCACGTCGAATGCGTCGCTCAGCGATTCGCGCAGCACGCGCTTCTCGTCCAGCGCGCGTTGCAGGGGCTGGGGCTCGGGCGGGACGGGCGCTGGCCAGTGGCGGTCGGGCAGGCCCTTGAGCGGCGCCACGGGGCCCACGGCGTCCCGGAACAGGTGCCGCTCGGCGCGCGCGCGGCGCTCGGCCTCGCGCCGCAGCCGGGCGCGCTCGGCCTCCTGCGCGGCGGCTTCTTGCAGGGCGCGGCGCAGGGGCTGCAGGTCGGCGAAGGATCGGGCTGTGAGGGCGGCGCTCATCTGGGGCCTGTTGTACCGCATCGCTCGTGCCCGCCGCGCAGGGGCAGGTATTCGGTGGCGATGAACTGCGTGACCTGTGCGGGGTTGAAGTTGTCGTCGCTCACGAACACCAGCACGCAGCCGCTGCCACGGGCGCCTGCCCGCAGGGGCGCGCCCCAGGCCATGCCCTCGATGTTGTCGGGCGCGATGCCCAGCGCCGACAGGTCGGCCACCAGGGTCTTGGGCGCGGGCTGGTGGTTGCCGGGCGCGATGGTGTCGAGCGCCAGCGTGTCGCTGCCTTCGCGCGTGTCGATGCGGTACAGGCGCGCCGCAAAGCCGGCGCCGGCGCTGTAGGCGCGTTCGAGCACCAGCAGATGGTGCGGCCCGTCGGCCAGGATCTCGCTGACCCCGTTCATTTGCGGGCCCGGCAGGCGGCGCGTGCGCGGCACGGCGTCGGGCTGGTAGGCGATCTGGCGCAGGGGCCGGCCGCTGGCGACGTCGATGGCCGTGATGCGCACGGGGGCGCCGCCGCTCGCGGGCGTGGCGCTCTCGCCGTCCTGGCGCCAGGGCAGCTCCATGGCCAGCCAGGCGGTGCGGCCGTCGGGGGACAGGGCCAGGCCCTCCAGCGTGCCGTTGCGGAGCGGGCCGCTCTCCGCCGTGGGCGTGAAGCCGGCGGGCAGGGGCAGGTCGCGCAGATGCGTGCCGTCCGCGCGGCTTTCGCGCAGCTGCGGGCCGAAGCCGCGGCCGAAGTCGCCCTCGCTGGCCCACAGCAGGGCCCGGGCGCCGGGCAGCCAGCGCACGGCCTCGGCGTCGGGCCGGTCCATGCCGGGCTGCGGGCGCCACCAGGGGGCGAAGGGCTGGCCGCTGGCGTGGCGCAGCGCCTGCACGCCGGTGAACTGCGGCGCGGCAAGCCCGTGCGCGCCGTACTGCAGGCGGGCGGTGTAGACGCGCGCTCCTGCATCGCTGATCAAGAGGTATTCGCCGCGCTCCTGGTCGTAGTCGATGCCCGAGAGGCCGCCGATGGTGGCGCCGCCGTATTCGGTGCCGGGGCCGAGTTCCGCCACGCCGATCAGGCGCAGGTGGGGCGCGAGCAGCGCGTCGGGCTCGGGCGGCGCCAGGGGCAGGGCGCAGCCGGCCAGCGCCAGCAGGGCGATGGAGGCCCAGCGCGCCAGGCTCACACCAGCCCCTGCTCGGCCATGGACAGCGCCGCGCCCGGCGCCACGATCACGTGGTCCAGCACGCGCACGTCCACCAGGGCCAGCGCGGCCTTCAGGGTCTGGGTCAGCGCTTCGTCGGCGCGGCTGGGCTGCACGCTGCCGCTGGGGTGGTTGTGCGCCAGCACCACGGCGGCGGCGTGGTGGTGCAGGGCGCGCAGCACCACCTCGCGCGGGTAGACGCTGGTCTGCGTGAGCGTGCCGCGGAACAGCTCCTCCATGGCGATGAGGCGGTTCTGGCCGTCGAGGAACAGCACGGCGAACACCTCGTGCGCGCGCGCCGCCAGGTGCAGCTGCAGGTAGCCCTGGACGGCGCCGGGGCTGTCGAACACCTCGCGCTCGCGCAGCTGCTGGGCCAGGGCGCGGCGCGCCAGCTCCAGCACGGCCACGAGCTCGGCGCGCTTGGCCGGCCCCAGGCCCTTGATGCGCGCCAGGTCCGCGGCGCCGGCGTGCAGCAAGCCGGCCATGCCGCCGAAGCCCCCGCCCGTGATGCGGCCGTCGTCATCGCGCACGGGCGCGCCCAGGAGCTCCTGCGCCAGCTGTAGCACGCCCTTGCCGACCATGCCCGTGCGCAGCAGGATGGCCAGCAGCTCGGCGTCGGACAGGGCGGCGGGGCCGCGCGCGAGCAGCTTCTCGCGCGGCTGGGCGTCGGCAGGCAGGTCTTTGAGGGGCATGGAGGCAGGGGCCACCCCGGGCGCAGGGCCGTGGGGGTATGCCCGGTTTTCTACAATGGCGGCAGTTTATCGAGAGCCTTCATGACCGCAGACGCCATCGCCTCCACGCCCAGCCTGCCCACGGTGCAGCAGGGATCGTTCCTCACGCTGCACTATCGCCTGGCCGGCCCGGCGGGCGACGTGATCAACACCTTCGACGAAAAGCCCGCCACGCTGTCGGTGGGCACGGGCGAGCTCTCGCCCGCGCTGGAGCAGCGCCTGATCGGCCTGGCCGAAGGCACGCGCGCCACTTTCGAGCTGGCCGCGGGCGAGGCCTTCGGCGAGCGCAACCCCGACATGCAGCAGTGGGTGGCCCGCAAGCTGCTGAGCGAGCTGGGCGACCCGGACGAGGAATACGCCGTGGGCGACGTGGTGGAGTTCCCCACGCCCGACGGCATGGGCCAGTATGCCGGCGTGGTGCTGCAGGTGAGCGACGACGGCGCCGTGCGCTTCGACTTCAACCACCCGCTGGCGGGCGTGCCCGTGACCTTCGAGGTGCAGCTCATCGGCGTGCTCTGAAAAGTATGCAAAAGCCCCAGGAAATCGTCTTGGCCGAGCCGCGCGGCTTCTGCGCAGGCGTGGACCGCGCCATCGAGATCGTCGAGCGCGCGCTGCAGAAGTTCGGCCGCCCGATCTACGTGCGCCACGAGATCGTGCACAACACCTACGTGGTGAACGACCTCAAGGCCAAGGGCGCGATTTTCATCGAGGACCTGGCCGAGGTGCCGCCCGGCGCCACGCTGATCTTCTCGGCGCACGGCGTGAGCCGCGCCGTGCAGGACGAGGCCAAGGCGCGCGGCTTCACCATCTTCGACGCCACCTGCCCGCTGGTGACCAAGGTGCACGTCGAGGTCGCCAAGCTTGCCAGGGAGGGCTACGAGTTCATCATGATCGGCCACAAGGGCCACCCCGAGGTCGAGGGCACGATGGGCCAGCTCGACAGCGGCATCCACCTCGTCGAGGACGTGGCGGACGTGGCGCGCGTCCAGCCCGCGCAGACCGAGAAGCTGGCCGTGGTCACGCAGACCACCCTGAGCGTGGACGACGCGGCCGAGATCACCACCGCCGTGCGCGCGCGCTTCCCCAACATCCGCGAGCCCAAGCAGCAGGACATCTGCTACGCCACGCAGAACCGCCAGGACGCGGTGAAGCTGCTCAGCCCCCAGGTGGACCTGGTGATCGTGGTGGGGAGCCCCACCAGCTCCAACAGCAACCGCCTGCGCGAGCTGGCAGAGCGCATGGGAACCCCAGCCTACATGGTGGACAGTGCCGAGGAGTTGCGCCACGAGTGGTTCGACGGCATCGCGCGCGTGGGTCTGACGGCCGGAGCCTCGGCGCCCGAGGTGCTGGTGCAGGCCGTGATCGCGCGCATCAAGGAGCTGGGCGCGGTCTCGGTGCGCAAGATGGCCGGCATCGAGGAGACGCTGAAGTTCCCGCTGCCCAAGGGCCTCAAGCTCCATGCCGCCGCGGGTGAGGAGCCCGCCGCGGCAGGCACGGACAAGCGGTGAGCACCGTGGCCGGACCATGCCGAAAAGCTCCTGAACCGATAGCTGCAGGCGCTTGATGGACGGGCCTCAGCGCCATATTTGGTCAATATCGCATAGCTGACGCATCGGCGGGATATGCGCGCGGCGGCGGCCAAACCCTCGCAGAATGCAGGACTTCTTACAATTTCCGCTCATTCACACCATGGGAGCACCCCGGGCTCCCGGCATATGGAAATAGCAATACTGTTCGCCCTCATCCTGCTCAATGGCGTGTTCGCCATGTCCGAGCTGGCTCTGGTCTCCGCGCGCAAGACGCGCCTGCAGAAGCTGATCGATGAGGGCGATAGCGGTGCCATCGCGGCCGCCAAGCTGGGTGAGGACCCGACGCGCTTCCTCTCCACCATCCAGATCGGCATCACCTCGATCGGCGTGCTCAACGGCATCGTGGGTGAGTCAGCCCTGGCCAGGCCCCTGGCCGAGTGGCTGGCCGGGCTGGGCCTGCAGGCCCAGTACGCGGGCTACATCGCCACCGGGCTGGTGGTGGTGCTGATCACCTATTTCTCCATCGTCGTGGGCGAGCTCGTGCCCAAGCGCCTGGGCCAGAGCCACCCCGAGGCCCTGGCCCGCATCGTGGCGCGCCCCATCAACTGGCTGGCCCTGGCCACCAAGCCCTTCGTGCGCCTGCTGTCCATCTCCACCGAGGCGCTGTTGCGCGCGCTGGGCGTGAGGCAGCAGCAGGGCAGCGCCGTGACCGAGGACGAGATCCACGCCGTGCTGGCAGAGGGGACGAGCGCTGGCGTGATCGAGTCGCACGAGCACCAGATGGTGCGCAACGTGTTCCGCCTGGACGACCGGCAGATCGGCTCGCTCATGGTGCCGCGTGCGGACGTGGTGTTCCTCGACGTCCAGGCTTCGTTCGAGGAGAACCTGCAGCGCATCGAGGCGTCCGACCATGCGCGCTTTCCCGTGGCGCGCGGCGGCATGGAGGACATCCTGGGCGTACTCAGCGCGCGCCAGTGGCTGTCGCGCGCCGTGCGCGACGCGGCCGCGCGCGACCTGTCCACGCACCCGCTGCAGACGGCGCTGTACGTGCCCGAGACCATCAATGCCCGGGAACTGCTGGACAACTTCCGCCAGTCGGACATGCACATGGCCTTCGTCATCGACGAGTACGGCGAGGTGCAGGGCATCGTCACCCTGCAGGACCTGATCGAGGCCATCATCGGCGAGTTCCAGTCGCTGGACCCGGCTGATTCCTGGGCCGTGCAGCGCGAGGACGGCAGCTGGCTGCTGGACGGCCACATCCCCGTGCCCGAGCTCAAGGACCGCCTGCAGCTGTCCAAGCTGCCCGAGGAGGACCGCGGGCGCTACCAGACGCTCAGCGGCATGGTCATGCTGCTCACCGGTAGGCTGCCCAACGTGACGGACACCGTGCAGTGGGAGAACTGGCAGTTCGAGGTCATGGACATGGACGGTAAGACCATCGACAAGGTGCTGGCCACGCGCGTGCAGAGCGAGCCGCTGCAGCTGGACGGCCAGGGCGCGGCGGGCGATTGACACGCCTGCCTCCGGCAGCGCTCAGCTCCACAGGTCCAGCGGCGGATCGGCCACCAGGGCGCGCAGGATGTCCGAGCGAGCCACGAAGCCCTGCAGCATGCCGGCCTCGTCGGTCACTGGCAGGCCGCTCAGGCCGGTCTCCAGCATCGCCTTGGCCACGCGGCGCAGGTCCGTGTCGTCGGACACGGTGGGCGCCGGGCTTAGCATGACGTCGGTGATGGGCCGGTGCGCCTGCGCGAAGGTGCGCTTGATGCCATCCAGGTCGGGCAGCAGGTCCGCGCTCGCCATGTCGGAGCGGCGCAGCAGCCCCACCACCTGGCCCCGGGCGTCCACCACCGGCGCCTGCGACAGCTGCTCCAGCCGCAGGGCCTGCCAGGCATCCTGGATCGACATCGTCGCGGGCAGGCTGGAGACCTCGCGCGTCATCACGTCGCTGACCTGGGTCAGCGGGCGGCGCGCCTTCGGCCTCACCCTGCCGGTCTGCGCATAGGCCCAGGCCGCCTGCAGCTGGCGCATGGGCGGGGCGGAGGACGGCTCGGGGCCGGGCCGGTGCGCGGGCACGCCGGTCTCGGGCGATGGCGGCCGGGAGTGCGGCGACAGCGCCTGGGGGCGCTGCACACCGCTCACGGCCAGCACCTGTGGCAACTGGTGGGCTCCGCCCCGGTATATCTGCCCCGCCGGGCCGAACACAAAAAACATGGCCTCCTCCTGATTCCATGTTATCGGACGTGGGCCACTAAAATCGAGGGCTATGCTCGACATCCTCCTCCTTCGCAAAGACCTCGCATCGGCCGTCGCCCGGCTGGAAACCCGCAAGAAGCCCCAGGCCTTCCTGAACGTGGAGGCGTTCCAGGCCCTCGAATCCGAGCGCAAGACCATACAGACGCGCACCGAGGAGCTGCAGTCCCGGCGCAACCAGCTGTCCAAGCAGATCGGCCAGCTCATGGGCAAGGGCGAGAAGGACGCGGCCGAGGCCGCCAAGGCCCAGGTTGCCACGATCAAGGAGGAGCTCGACGGCTCCGCCGCGCGCTTGGAGCAGATCCAGTCCGAGCTGCAGGCCATGCTCGCCGCCGTGCCCAACCTGCCGCACGAGAGCGTGCCCGTGGGCAGCGACGAGGCCGGCAACGTCGAGGTGCGCCGCTGGGGCACGCCCCGCGACTTCAGCTTCGCCGTGAAGGACCACGTGGACCTGGGCGCGCCGCTGGGCCTGGATTTCGACATGGGCGCGAAGCTCTCGGGCTCGCGCTTCACTGTGATGAAGGGCCCCATCGCCCGCCTGCACCGCGCACTTGCGCAATTCATGCTGGACGTGCAGACCGGCGAGCACGGCTACACCGAGTGCTACGTGCCCTACATCGTCAATGCCGATTCGCTGCGGGGCACGGGCCAGCTGCCGAAGTTCGAGGGCGACCTGTTCGCAGCCAAGAAGGGCGGCCAGGAGGGCGAGCCTGTGCCCGACGATGCCCAGCTCTACCTCATCCCCACCAGCGAGGTGCCGCTCACCAACATCGTGCGCGACGAGGTGCTGGCCGAGAGCGACCTGCCCATCAGGCTCACGGCGCATTCGCCGTGTTTTCGCTCCGAGGCCGGCAGCTACGGCCGCGACACGCGCGGCATGATCCGCCAGCACCAATTCGACAAGATCGAGATGGTGCAGATCGTGCACCCCGACAAGAGCTACGAGGCGCTCGAAGAGATGACGCGCCATGCCGAGGCCATCCTGCAGAAGCTGGGTCTGCCCTACCGTGTGGTGAGCCTGTGCACGGGTGACATGGGCTTCGGCAGCGCCAAGACTTATGACCTGGAGGTCTGGCTGCCCGCGCAGGGCACCTACCGGGAGATCAGCTCGGTATCCAACTGCGAGGCCTTCCAGGCGCGCCGCATGCAGGCGCGCTTCAAGAACGCGCAGGGCAGGAACGAGCTGGTGCATACGCTCAACGGCTCGGGCCTGGCCGTGGGCCGCACGCTGGTGGCGGTGCTGGAGAACTGCCAGCAGGCCGACGGCAGCATCGCCATTCCCGAGGTTTTGCGCCCCTACATGGGCGGGCTGGAGCGGCTCGCGGCCTAAAGCCTGGTCGCCATGCGGCGCATCTAATCGATTTCGGAAATTACCCTTGTCGGCGCCATGATCGTTCGTGAGCGACCCTCCGGGCTGCGCTTGCTCCTGGTGCTGCGGGGCTCGGTGCTGCAGCGCATCCAGCGTTCCCTGCTGCTCAACATCGCGCTCGCGACCCTGGTCACGGCCGTGCATGGCAACCTGTTCAGCCTGAAGATCACGCTCACGCCCATTCCGTTCACGCTGATAGGCCTGCCTTTGGCGATTTTTCTGGGCTTTCGCAACACCACAGCGTACGACCGCTACTGGGAGGGGCGCAAGCTCTGGGGCGAACTGGTGCATCGCACCCGTTCGCTGTCACGCCAGTGCCTGGGGTGGATCGAGGGCGGCGGACCCATTGCCTCGGCGCGGCGGGACACTGATGTGCGGGTGCGCATCATCCATCGGGCGATCGCCTTCGCGCATGTACTTCGCATGCGGCTGCGCGATCAGCGCGACGAGGCGCTACTGCAGCAATGGCTGACCCCCACCGATTTCGATGCGGTGCGCGAGGCATCGGACCCGGCGAGCATGATTCTTCTGGACATAGGGCGCGACCTGGGGGAATGTGTGCGCACCGACCGGATCCAGCCCTGCCTGGCCGCCTCGATCGATGGCACGCTCTCGTCGCTGGCCGCCGTGGCGGCCTCGTGCGAGCGCATCAAGAACACGCCCATCCCCTTTTCCTACACCTTGCTGCTGCACCGCACGGCCTACATGTACTGCTTCTTGCTGCCGTTCGGCCTGGTGGATACCACGGGCTTCATGACTCCGTTCGTCGTGGGCATCGTCGCATACACCTTCTTCGGCCTGGATGCCCTGGGCGACGAGATTGAAGAGCCCTTTGGCCTGGAGAACAATGACCTTCCCCTGGACATGTTGTGCCGGTCGATAGAAATCAGCCTGCTCGAATCCCTGGGAGAGAAGGATTTGCCGGCACCTATCGAGGTCGACAACTTCCGGCTGACCTGAGCCGGCTTGGAGAGCGCCGGGCGCCCAGAATTTACTGCTAGAATCACAGGCTTCGGCACACAGGAGAGGTGGCAGAGTGGTCGAATGTACCTGACTCGAAATCAGGCGTACGTGCAAGCGTACCGTGGGTTCGAATCCCACCCTCCATTTCAAGGATTCATGACAGACGGGCCCGAGTGGCCCGTTTTGCATTTCTACCTTCTGCTTTATCTATCGCTGGGCATGGTGCAGGGGCTGTCTATCGCGTCCGAGCCAGACACGCCTTGCGGCTGTCCTGGTCTTTGATTGCGTAGCAGCGATCCCGTGATCCTTTAATTTCCGCCAGACACTGATTGCGGTTGTCACCATCCTTGATGCGGTAGCAATTTCCAGGGTCCCGCTTGACCTGCGCCAGACAGTACGCCCGCTTGTTCGCGTCCTTGATCGCGTAGCACTCCGAGGTGCCCGCCATGGCCTCCCCCATCCAGGCCACTGCGACTATGCAGAGCGGCACGAGGAGGCTACTTCTCACCCTGCTCCGGCTCATGCGCCCACCTCCGGACTGCCATCCATGGCCCGCGATGGCTGACTGAGGGCCACGTGGACGGTATGGTTTGGCTGAGATAGCTGTGCCGTGCGCACCGATGGCTTGGGTGGTGGCAGCAGACTCACGCCGACCACCATGGCCACCACGGCAGTGCCGTACCGCAAATTCCGTCCCGATGGCCCCACCCTCGCATCGAGCCAATGCCAGGGTCTGGAGATTAGCAGCAGCCCTGCCAGCCCAATCAGTACGAATGCAGTCCACTCGCCCATGACGAGTGCATTCAGGGAGAGCAGCAACAGGCACAGGGCGCACCACAGACGCACCCCTCGCTTCAGTTTCTGTTTCAGGTCGACAGTCTTGATGGGGTCGCTGGTTCCACGCAGCGCGTCACGGACCACCGACCATGCAGCCACGATCACGCTGACCATGGCGATCACAATCATCCCCAGCCAGACAAGACCTCCCACGGCCAGGAGGCCATCCAGCAGGCTCTTGCCCAGTGATTTTTCTTCGTCACGCATATCGACCCTCCAGTCAGTTTTGTGTTGGTGCTTTGCTATCGGAGCGATGACCGACGGTCATATTTCCTGCGCGGCGACCGAGGGCGTAGTCCGCCCAGTCCTGCATGAGCTGCTGCCGTTTGGCCAGGAGGTCACCACGCCGATACGCTGCCTCTACCTTGTTGCCGACCGTATGGGCCAGCGCCATTTCCGCCACCTCGTTCGGGTAGTCGGTCTGCTCCGCACACCAGTCGCGGAACGTGGAGCGGAACCCATGGGGCACAGCCTCCAACTTCAGGCGACGGAGTACCGCCGTGAGCGTCATATCCGAGAGCTGGCTACCCAGTTCAGGATCACGGCTGTTGGGGCTGGGGAATACATATGCCTTGCCCGAGGCGCGTCCTGCTGCGAGAGTGAGCGATTTCATTTCTTGCAGGAGTGCAATGGCCGCATCCGACAGCGGTACCCGATGGGCCTTGCTGGCCTTCATGCGTTCGGCGGGGATCGTCCACACCCGCGCAGCCAAATCAATCTCCTCCCAGGTGGCTCCGCGAACTTCTCCGGAGCGGGCTGCCGTCAGGATTAGGAACAGCAGGGCCTTGGCCCCCATCCCCTCCTGCCCCACCAATTGCTCCATGAATACTGGCAACTGCGCATAGGGCAGCGCCTGAAAATGCGTGGTCTTCGTCACCTTGCCCGGAGCGGGCAACAGCTTGTCCAGCAGCCCCTTCCAGCGCGCAGGATTGGAGTCGGTGCGGTAGCCCCGTGCAATGGCCCAGTCGATGACGGATTCGATGCGACCGCGCAGACGGGTAGCCGTCTCCGTCTTGCTGGACCAGATTGGCTCCAGCACCTTGAGCACCATCGCCAGCGAGATGTCCCGCACAGGCATCTTGCCCAGCACAGGGGTGGCGTACATATCGAGCGACCGCTGCCACTGCTGAGCGTGCTTGGCGTTCTTCCAGCCTTTCTCATGCGATGCGATATAGCGCTTGGCCGCTTCACCGAATGTCATGCTGGTGTGGATTTCCGCGACCAGACGGGCCCGCGCTCTGCGTGCATCCTCGATGGGGTCGATGCCCTGCGCCAATTTGGCACGGGCAGCGCGAGCAGCCTCCCGCGCATCGGCCAGCGTGACGGACGGATACGAGCCCAGACCCAGATCCCTTCGCTTACCTGCTACCTGATAGCGCAGCACCCAACTGCGCGAGCCGTACATCGTGACGTTGAGAATCAGGCCACGCACACCGCCGACATGGTTGGTGCCACGGCGCCAGAGGGCTGCGACCTGGGCCGCGCCCAGCTCTTTGCGAGGTTCGCGGGGGATCATGGCTGCACCTCCGCTGATGCAGGACACGGATAGCCAGGGGGCTCATAGATCAGTACCTGCCATTCGCACACCGAGGCACGAGAGAGGGCTGGAGCAGGGTCACCCCCATCCATGGCGATCAGCTCACTCTCGACGGCGCGAGTTCGACCCTCGGTGAGCCAGTCAGTCCAGGCCCGGTAGCGGGCGATCATCCCGGGGTCACGCTGATGGAGATAGACGACCTGCAGGGCTGCAGGCGGGTTGGGGGCAGTCAATGGGATTTCCTCCTTGACTGCCACTCTGGAGAATTTGGAGGGCTTGCGGGAAATTTCGATTTCATCGTCCCGGAACCCGCATGGGGCAAGGCGATGTTCTCTTCTCCCCAATTTTATTGAGTTGGTTGCTATCAATTCCATATCAATGACTCCTATGTCATTGATTTTCAATAGCTTTTTTCAGAGGCGGAGAGGGGGTGTCCGGAGCGGACAGGCTGTCTTGAGGGGCAAGACAGGGGACGAGTTTTCTTGCGACGCGAGACACGGAGGCTCCCCGGTGATGGGGAGCATGGAGGGGAGGGCAGCGGGTAGAGCTACCCGCCGTCTGTTCAGGCCAGTTCGTAGGGTTCCAGCGTCCAGCTATAGCTCAGGCCACGCGGGTGGCGCGGATGACCATTGGCCGTCAGTTCACCGAATCGGCGCCACTGAGGGTGGTATTTCTGCAGCCGCTGGAATAGCTCGTCCCGGGTCCGGTAGAGGTAGGGACGGTTCATCACCAGCTCACCCCAGGCTGCCCAGATAGTGGGAGTGGGGTACTGGGCGATGATCTTCTCGATTTCTTCCAGATTGCGCTCGCAGGCCATGGGAGCGGGCTTGGACGGCAGGTCTTGGGGATCGGTGGCCCGCACCGGGTAGAGGTTCAGCATGATGAAACTATCGAATCCGCATTGCTGGGCCACTTTCTCCACCTTGGTGACTGTGTTGTCCAGTTTCTCCTGAGTGGCGGTGCTGGGATTGAGGCCGATGGTGATGAGCGGACGCTTTCCGATCGTGCCCAGGGTGTAGCGCCACTGGTCGTCGTGCTCGGAGTGGTAGATCTCGTACATAGTGCCTTTCAGGTGCGTGATTTCTGTGTCTGCCCCAGCCGCTCCGGTGTAGGCATCAGATTATTTTGTACCACATATGCGGGTGCATAGAGTGGTCATGCAACGGACAGTCCCTGCCCATGACCAGGGACGAAGTATTGATCGCTGCGTTCGCCGACGAGCTTCGCTCCCGGCGTGCTGCGTTGCGTCTGTCCCAGGAGGAGTTGGCCCATCGCGCAGGCATCAATAGGACGTACATCGCCAAGTTGGAACTGGCGCGCAATCAGCCTACATTGACTGTGTTGCTGCGCGTGGCTGAGGCGCTGGAGGTGCCGCTTCCAGAGTTGATTGCTGGGGCTCTTGTTCGGCGGTAGTGGCGTGCGTCCGGTCTGGTGTGAATTGCCCACTGGTGGATTAGTCAGCCGTGGGGCGCAGAGGGCTGCATCAGTTATCTCCAGGGTCAATGGAGCGCGCTTTCGCTTGCTGCCTTACCCGGCGCCCCGCCCGGCAGCCCGGAGTTTCGGGCGGGAGTGTTTCATGATCTGTTCTGCGTGATTTGAGGCCGTTGGTCACTGTTTCGCGAGTCCGCTTTCCCTATACCCCAGCCCCCGCCCGCCCCGCCGTCCCCGTAGGGGACGGGCGGGCGGGGGCGGGTATGTGGTGGCGGGACATGGTTTCCGAGGGGGCGCGGCACGAGCCGTCACGCTGGTCTGATGCCACTGGATTCATTGAGGTCAGGGCGGTACTTACGCGGGTTTCGTGGGGGCTGTGACTATGGGGGTAGCGGGCAGGTTCTTCGTGCAGCTCTTTGGTACCACTCTGTACGACTTCGGTGCCATCATGCGCTGGTGGCTCGCCGTTTGCTCAGGCTCCAGTTCTGCGTTTGGGTATCTGCTGCCGTCACTCGCCCGGGGATTCCTGTCCCGGGTTTATCCGTTTGCGCGTTACCCAGTAGCTTCCACCCCAGCCCGACTCCCCCCCGCCCCCCCTTTCAGGGGGGAGCGGGCGGGGGGGAGTCGGGGCGGTGGAGATTTGGATGTGCCCTGATGCCCGTTCCGAGATTCGGCTAGAGGTAGTCGATGATGTTTGATGGCTGCAGTTTGGGTTAGCGACTTCCCCGGGATGTAATTGGATTTCGACTGCCCACCCCGCCCGGCCCCGTAGGGGCATGAGGGCGGGGGGGGCAGTCGCTGATCGGCCATCAACAACTCACTCCAGAGCTTTCAGAGACAGCAATGGTCAGCGCAGAAAGCCCAGTTGGAACACCATGGGTCTCAGTTTGTCTGTCAGCGCCTGGTAGGCCTGCTCAAAGGGAGCGAAGTTCACCGGGGCAGTGTCGCCGCCTTCGCTGCGAGCCTTGAGCGCGTTGCGGATCTGGTACCAGCCCACGTCAGGGCGGTTGAGTTTGTATTCGTCGCGCACGGTGCGCACGTCGGTTTGGGCAAAGTATGCCTGCCATAGCGTCCGCCCGGCATCGAGCACAGCCTGGGCTTCGGATGTCAGGGTTTTATCGGCCAGGTACTGCACCATGAAGTCGGACTCGAAGCGGTCGGGAGCGCCCACCTCGGTTTCGGTGAAGGGGATGAAGTGGTTGACCAGGGACCACGTTCTGCCATTCCATTTGAGGCCGTTGGCACCGGCGGTGAGGTTACCGCGATTGAACAGCGTCCAGATCAGGCAATCGGTTTGGAACACGTCGGTCAACGGTTCAGTGGGCTGGAGAAACTGGTCACGGTCATTGAGCCAAGTGGGGCGAACCAACTTTCGCACGGAAAAGACCGTGACGGCCTGAAGCAGGTTTTCGTGTGTTATGAAAAAACCGCCGGCATGGCCAATACTGTGAACGGAGGAGAAGATGGCGGTTTGCTGCTCGGCGTGTTGCAGATCGTTACCGCCTATGAGAACGTGCCCAATCGCCCCGTCTGACCACTTGGTGCGGCGCACTCCTTCTGTCTTGGTGATGGGCGTGGTGGCATTGATTAATGGCAGGGCATCCTCGTCGTTTGGCTTTTGCCGTCCGATCCAATTGGTGAGCAACTGCGCATTGGGAACATTGCAATACAGTTTCTGCCCAATGGCCTGTGCGCTCTTGTCCAACACTTCCACCGCAATTTCCGTGATGGGCGTCTTTTGACTAGCGGCTTGGTCCGTCTTCCAAATCAGGAAACCAATCGGGAATTTGCCATTCAGGCCATCAAATGCCTTGTTGTGGATGACAAATCCACCTTGGTACTGGGCGTTCCAAGTCAGTCGAAATTTCTCGAAGTTGGGCGCGTTCACGTACTTCATGGTGCTGAACATGGCGACCGTTGCCGTGGGCATCTCGATGGCGATGCGGGCCAGAAACTGCGCGAACAGTTCCCGCGACGCATAGCCGTAGTGCGTCATGCTGTCGCCCACCCGCGTGGTGGCCACACCGGTTTTATTTTCCGTTCCAAGCGAGACTTCGGTGTTGCCACGGTTTGTCGCCTCCGCATACGGCGGGTTGATAAGCACCAGAATCTTTTTCCCCGCAGCAATCGCATCGCGCAGCCCCTGGGGCACCTTGTTGCTCAGGCTGTAGTCGATCTGGCCGTCGTCGGTGATGTCGTCGTTCAGATAGTCGTACTGGAAGCGCTGCGCGGCCACACAGGTCTTGGTGGCCTTCATCACATCCACGTCGGCCTGGTCTAGCGTGCTCATGTAGATGTTGCGGGGGTTGCTGTGCTTGACCTCCAGGTTACCCACGCCGCAGCACATATCCCAGACGATGTACTCGCGCTGCCAGTTCTTGCCTAACGTTTCGGCCAGTTTGTCATAGGCCTTGTCCACCACATGCAGCGGTGTGTAGTACGCGCCTTTGAAGCTGCGTTCATCCAGTGGGATGAGGCTGTCGCGGCGCTCCAGCAGGTAGTCGCGGTATTCGCTCTTGGGCGGGCGGTGGTAGATGGCCCAGAAACGCCGGTAGCCTTCCTTGCTGCCCAACTCGTACATCTTGCCGCCCAGGCTGAAAACTGGCGCGCCGTTTTTGTGCAGTAATTCAGCGGGCAGGTTGACGTGGGTAGAGACGGTGCCGTCATGCATGATGTCCGCGAAGAACAGCAGCGCATAGTCTTCCTCGGCCACTCCGGTGATTTCGCGGCCAATCATGTCCACCCACTTGTCAAACACCTGCTTCAGGTTGTCCGGCGTAATCTGGGTGCGGATGATGTCGCCGCTTTTGATGGCGGCCTTCACCGTGCTGATGAATTCTTCTTCGTGCGTTGAAATCTTGAACGACACGAAGTGGGTACCGATGTGGGCTGATATTTCGTCCAGCGCCTCCTGGGTGTACTGGCTGGCCGACTTGCCCCATTTCACCGTTTTCTTGGCGAGGAAGGGCAGCACGTCTGTGCTCTTCATCAGCGCCGCTTTCTCGGTATCGATCACAGCCAGCAGAGGCGGCACCTTCTCGCCCTGGTTCAGCGCCACCTGCACGTAATGCAGCAGTTGGGTGAACATGGCATAGCTGGAGTGTTTTCCGGTGTCCTTGGCCTCGAACCAGATCTCATTGGTCTGGATGTCGATCAGGCCTTTTGTGTAGCCTTTGAGGCCCAGTGCCTTGATGTAGGCGTCTTTGACGTCTTCTTCGCTGCGGGCTTGTTGGAGTTGTGTGTAGAGGCTCATGGTTGGTCGGCACGGCAGAATTTGCCGATCAATTTTTCGTGAAGTTAATGGGGCTGGCTTGACATAGGGTGAATCAACCAGATTGCCGTAGCCAGTAACCAGTCGTATTGTTGACGATCAACACCGGGGATGTGAGGCAGTAATGGACTGATTGGCGACAGTCATGACCGCCTCATCATTCTGGAGATGTCGTGCCACTGCGACCCCCCTCCAGGCCCCTTAGGAGGAGGGGGCGAGGGCGGCATGTTACGAGCCGATGGAGAGCATGCCGCTATCGTTTTTCAGCAATCGACCGGCTTCGATCAGCGCATCAATCGCTTCCCGCGCCCGGGTCGAGCGATTCTTGGTAGGAATCGCAGCGAATGCTGCCTTGACGACATCCAGCGCTTCGTCATGGCTGATCTTTTCCAGCGGTTCACCGTTGAGGCCGTTTTGCATATGCAGCTTCAATGAAACGAGGGCTTCCTTCTGCTGAGGCGTCAGAGCAGTTGCATTCGCGGCCTTCTCTACCTCCGGCGATCCCTCCACTTCGGTGAGTGCTGGGCCGACCACGGGCAGGCCGTAGTCATCCTCGCCCAAGGCAATGTTCTCGATGGTGAAGTAGTACTTCTTTCCACCAGGCCCCTGGCGAGTCTTGACCAGTTCGACCATCCGCATGCCTGACTCCGTCTCATCCACCATCAGGCAGGTATCGAGGGCCGCATAGAGGCTGGAGTGGCCCCGTGGCCCGCGCTCCTTGGCCTTGCCGGTGTGGTGGGTGAGCACGACAGCTGCCCCTGTCAGATTGATGAGCAGGTTGGCATGCGCGATCACCATCCCCATGTCGGTGGAGAGATTCTCGTCACTGCCGGGTGTGGCGCGGTTCAACGTGTCGATGAAGATCACATCCACGCCACCAGCTTGATTGACGTGGTTTGCGAGGTCTTCGACGGAATCCCTGTCATTCAAGCGCCACGGCCGCGTCAGGAACATGGCGTCTGGTGCGGGAAATGACCACCCGGGATGGTGCTGTTCAATCGCCTCCAGCCGGGGCTTGAGGTCGCCTTCCAGATTGACGTACAGCATGCGAGCGCGCTTCGGAATTGAGTGTCCGAATACCTCTTGCCCGTTGAGCAAAGCCGCGCCGAGGTGCAGCTGGAACACTGATTTACCACTGCCAGATGGCCCCGCGATCATGACGAGTTGTCCCTTGCTGATCAGTCCATGGATGAGTGGGATCGAGGATGGCTCGGCCTGCACATCGGCGCGGGTGAGCAAACCAAATTCCCGTGCCTGTTTGGGCAGTTGCACCGCATCGCGGGGATCGCTGTCTACCTCGTCATTGCTCGGTTCAGACTCGGGCAGGTTGGGCTCAGGTTGAGGCACCTCGTCTTGGACCGTTGCAGGCGTTTGGGCCTCGACTGCGACAGGACACGGTTCACCTACCTCCGTGCTCGACGTATCGCAAGATGCCTCTGCGTCCCTTGCATCCTCAGAGATATCTTCGTTGTTTCGCCCCAGGATTTCGGCCACCAGAGCTTTTGCCGATGGGCGCGAGCGACTGCTGATCGGTCGGTTAGATGCGGCAAGTTCAGCGGCCTCCTGTTCCTTCTGCCGTGCAGTGATTGCAATTGCGGCGGCTTGGATGCGGTCAGTTTCGGTGTTGTCCGCGAGATTGACGTTAGAGTTCGTCATCGGTGTTTCCTAGTACATTTCTGGAGAGGCGTTCGCAGGGTGCTGGGATGCAGGCATTCGGTTACCTTGCCTCCCAGGCATCTGCGACATGCGGGTATGGATGGGGCTCGGGCCCATCGAGAGACAGGTCAGGCTTTCTTGCCTGGGCGTTTCCGAGCATGGGCTTGCGCACGGGCTTGATTGCGCTTTTGCGCCGCCCGCTTGCTTGCCCCGGCTTGATCGACGGGCGGGGTAGTGATGCGACGTTCCATCCGCCACAGCCGGTCGCCCACTGTGTCCACGCGATCCATGAGGTCGCGCTGCACGGCGATCTGCTGCGTCAGCAGTTGGTTTTGCTGCATGACACAGGCGGTCAGCAGAGAGAGGGTGAATTGATCTTCGTAGATCATGATTTGCTCCTTGTGGTGCCAGGAGACAAAGGGCCCCTGACTACCTATAAGTGCGAAATCAAAATTGATAGCAGCCCTCTCAACCCCCCAAAACTGCCAAAAATCGTGCCCAAATTTTCAGTGCGTTGAAAAATATGTATTTGAATCAATGACTTATGATGCTATATACATAATTTTCATATTGAATCACATTCAAATAAATTGATATCAATTTGGTAGCCAATCGGGAGGATTGAGGTTCACTCAATCGAAATTTGGCATTAGTGATGTGAGTGTGCATTCGCATCTGTTGAGGGTTCATTGCCTCGTTTTTGTGCTTCAAGGTTGGTGCACTTGTCTCGCAGACGGGACAGACTCAGCCAGGGAGAGCGACTGTGGGTAGCGCGATGGGGAGAGGTGCGGGACTGACCGCTATGCGACGCCGGAGAACCGGCTGCGGAGGTGGTGGGGGCCTTTGATGCTCCGATGGGCAGGCCCCTTGTGGCAACATCATCAGGAGACGGCGGATGTAGCCGTTCCTATCTTCAGGTAATCATGAACCTCACAGAGATCACCCGCGCAGAGATCGCATCCCCGTCAGACCTGATGACCTGGGCCGAGCATTTAGAGCGCCTGAATATTGAGCAAGGGCCAATGCTCTTCAGAGGGCAAGCCGAGACTTATGCAAACCTTCAGCCAACATTGGCCCGTGCTACCCAGGGTGGCGCCTATGACGTTGCCGCGTTGTTGGAGCGGCGACTGATTACGAATTTCAGGACGCACTATCGTGACCTCAAGACATTGCCTGCTGATATGCCATCGGCTGATGATGTTGGGGCGCGATCGGATGTAGACGTGCTGAGTCTTATGCAGCACTACGAGGTACCGAGTCGGTTACTTGATTGGTCCGCGAGTGTGTGGGTGGCCGCATATTTCGCGTGTGCGTCCAGCGCCAGCAAGGATGCAGAGCTTTGGTTTGTGGATAGCTCACTACTTGACTTGACGCCAGATGAACTGCCAGCGTCGGCAGTGCGGGAGCGCATTGCCGCCTCGATTGGCGGACGCCCTGCTGAGTACCACCCGAGATGGGGGATGCCGTTACTAGCGGTAGTCGAGCCCGCGTCCAATGCGCGCCTCGCAGCTCAGCATGGGCGATTGACGGCAAGCGACAATGCAACTGTTGACCACGCCCAGCTCCTTTGGAGGCTCGCTACCTTACGTCACGGAAATGAGCGTACAGGTCAGTCGTTTGGTCGTCACATCATCCGGGCCAGCCGCAAGCGAGACATCTTGAGATTTCTGTCCGAGGAAAAGGGCGTGAGTGCGAAATCTCTGTTTCCGGACATCGTCGGCCTCGGGCGGTTCCTACGATGGGAGTTTGAGGCGCTACGGACTGAGCTGTATTAGGGCGCTCTCCTGCATTTTTTTTCTCACCTCAGAGCCCATAGCCCTTGCCCTTTAGGGCATGTCGTTATGCTTCGGCCACTGCCCACGCTCTTTCAAGGTGTAGACGGGGTAGCGGGTGGATTTCCACCGCTCCAGCTCGATCCCACAGACTTCGCAGTCAGCTGAGTCGTCATCTTTGACCGGAACCTGGTGGTGCTTCACGACATAGATCGAGCCACACTGCGGACACTGTTTCTCCGCGCCCTCACTGATTGCCCAGGTCGCCATGATCCATGCTCGGTAGTTGCGTTAGGCATAGCTTAGCCGCTTATCCGAGAGTAGTGACAACCCATCAGCTTACCCATTGCACCGTTGCTCAACGGCTCGGGCTCGGGCCTGGCCGTGGGCCGCACGCTGGTGGCGGTGCTGGAGAACTGCCAGCAGGCCGACGGCAGCATCGCCATTCCCGAGGTTTTGCGCTCCTACATGGGCGGGCTGGAGCGGCTCGCGGCCTAAAGCCTGGTCGCCATGCGGCGCATCTAATCGATTTCGGAAATTACCCTTGTCGGCGCCATGATCGTTCGTGAGCGACCCTCCGGGCTGCGCTTGCTCCTGGTGCTGCGGGGCTCGGTGCTGCAGCGCATCCAGCGTTCCCTGCTGCTCAACATCGCGCTCGCGACCCTGGTCACGGCCGTGCATGGCAACCTGTTCAGCCTGAAGATCACGCTCACGCCCATTCCGTTCACGCTGATAGGCCTGCCTTTGGCGATTTTTCTGGGCTTTCGCAACACCACAGCGTACGACCGCTACTGGGAGGGGCGCAAGCTCTGGGGCGAACTGGTGCATCGCACCCGTTCGCTGTCACGCCAGTGCCTGGGGTGGATCGAGGGCGGCGGACCCATTGCCTCGGCGCGGCGGGACACTGATGTGCGGGTGCGCATCATCCATCGGGCGATCGCCTTCGCGCATGTACTTCGCATGCGGCTGCGCGATCAGCGCGACGAGGCGCTACTGCAGCAATGGCTGACCCCCACCGATTTCGATGCGGTGCGCGAGGCATCGGACCCGGCGAGCATGATTCTTCTGGACATAGGGCGCGACCTGGGGGAATGTGTGCGCACCGACCGGATCCAGCCCTGCCTGGCCGCCTCGATCGATGGCACGCTCTCGTCGCTGGCCGCCGTGGCGGCCTCGTGCGAGCGCATCAAGAACACGCCCATCCCCTTTTCCTACACCTTGCTGCTGCACCGCACGGCCTACATGTACTGCTTCTTGCTGCCGTTCGGCCTGGTGGATACCACGGGCTTCATGACTCCGTTCGTCGTGGGCATCGTCGCATACACCTTCTTCGGCCTGGATGCCCTGGGCGACGAGATTGAAGAGCCCTTTGGCCTGGAGAACAATGACCTTCCCCTGGACATGTTGTGCCGGTCGATAGAAATCAGCCTGCTCGAATCCCTGGGAGAGAAGGATTTGCCGGCACCTATCGAGGTCGACAACTTCCGGCTGACCTGAGCCGGCTTGGAGAGCGCCGGGTGCCCAGAATTTACTGCTAGAATCACAGGCTTCGGCACACAGGAGAGGTGGCAGAGTGGTCGAATGTACCTGACTCGAAATCAGGCGTAGTGGCAACACTACCGTGGGTTCGAATCCCACCCTCTCCGCCAATATTGCACAAGGCTTGCTGCCATTCATCGGGCAGCAAGCCTTTTTTGTTTCCATCGGCCGCACGCACGCAATTCGTCCTGCCATCATCTGGGCCGTAGACATCGGAGGGCGGCCTTGTTCCGAAGCGCAGGCGCAAACAACGTGGCAGGCACCGGGGCGGTGTTGCTCGGTGCCTCGTGCATCGCGGCGGCCTTGGGTGCCGCGGCGCATCATCCGCTCGCACCGGTACTGGCCCTGTCTCTGCTATCCGCGATCGCGGCCTGGACCGTGTCGCGGCCTGCCGATCTGTGGTGCGTGCTGCCGGCCCTGCTGCCTGTGGCCAGCTTCACGCCCTGGTCGGGCTGGTGGCTGGTGGATGGGTCCGACCTGCTGGTGCTGGGGGCCATGGGCGGGGCCTACCTGCGCTGGGGCGTGGATGCATGGCGCGGCCCTGCGGCGACGTTCGCCCGAACGCCGTCGGGCATGCACTGGATGTACGTGGTGTTGCCGCTGCTGCTGCTGCTGGGCGTGTGGCGCGGTCTGGACGATGCGCGCGGCGCCGCATCGTGGGCCACACTGCTCGCGCAGCTGTGGAGCCAGGGGCCCTACGGGGACTACGACTTGCCCAGTAATACGCTGCGCGTGGCCAAGAGCCTGGCGTGGGGGCTGCTCCTGATGCCCGTCCTGTACCGCTGGCCCCAGGGCGCGCCGCTGCGGTTGGCGCGGGGCATGGTCGCGGGGCTGCTTCTGGTCTGCGCCGGCGTGCTGTGGGAACGGGGCCTCTATGTGGGATGGGTGGATTTCGGCACCAACTATCGGACCACGGCGTGGTTTTGGGAAATGCACGTCGGAGGTGCCGCGATCGATGCCTACCTGGCCATGGCCCTGCCGTTCGCATGGTGGGCGGCCTGGTCCGCCCCCCATGGCTGGCGTTGGTACGCGGCGGCGGCGCTGGTGCTGCTGTCCACCTATGCGGTGCTCACGACATATTCCCGCGGCCTGTATCTGGCGGTGCTCATCACCGGGGTGGCCCTGGGCGCGTTGGTGCGCCGCTACCATTTCGACGTCCCGGATGACACGGCATGGCACCGCAAGGCAATGGTGTGGCTGCTGGCTGCGTTGGTCGTCGAAACCATGGGGGTCTGGCTCGGCGGGGCGTTCATGTCGGATCGCCTAGTCCGCTCGAACGTGGATCTGCATCAACGCATGGACCATTGGAAGCGTGGTGTGGGTCTGCTGCATACGCCCGGCCAATGGATTCTGGGACTGGGCGTGGGGCGCCTGCCGGCGCACTACAGCACGCAAACCACCGAAGGTGCGCTTGCAGGCCGGGTGCGCTGGCTGCAAAAGGCCGACGGAAGCACCGAAGCCTGGCTTTTCGGCCCCATGCGTCCCGGCGTTAAGGGTGAACTGGCGCTCGCGCAGCGCGTGGCGCTGGCGCCCGGCGGTGGCTACAAGGTTCGTCTGCGCGCGCACCTGGACTCTCCGGCGTGGGTGAAGGTCCAGCTGTGCGAGCAGCATCTGCTGTATGTCTCTCGCTGCCAGCTTCGCACGCGCCAGTTGTCTGCCGACAGCAGGACCATCGATGGCTGGATGGAACTGCCCCTGCTCGGCCCTGCTTTTGAATCGAACGGCATCCTCTCCGCCTGGAGAGGGGGAGTGCTTTCCATCAAGGTCCTGCAGGCCAATGCGTCCATGCGCCTGGAGGGGGTGGAACTGATCGACCCTCAGGGCCGGCAGGTGCTCAGGAATCCGGTTTTCGCGCGCGGCCCGAGCCACTGGAGCAGCGTTGCGTACGAGAACTTCCTGCCCTGGCACATGGACAACCTGCTGCTGGAATTGCTGGTGGAGCGTGGCCTGCTCGGCCTGCTGGCATTGGCGGCAGTCGTCGTGTGGGCTCTCCTGCTGCTCGCGCATGGCATCAGGAGCCACAAACCGCTGGCCTTGATCGTGGGCGGTTCCATCGGCGCCGCTCTTCTGATAGGTGCAGTGGTAAGTATCATTGAAATTCCACGTGTATCCACTATGCTTTGGTTGTTGCTTGTCGTATCACCGTTGGTGCGCGAGGACTAGCCAGCCTCGGGTGTGACGGGGTTGGCGGCGATGGGCCCATTCCTTCAGATAGGACGGCTGCAAGGGGGCTGGATCGTATTTCTGGTTTGGTGCACAGAGGATTGGCGTCCAGGGTTTCGGCGGAGAGAGATTTTTGTCTCTTATGTTTCACATCCGACGTTCGGATATTGCAGGGAACAGCAATGTTCAAGATTTTCAATCATTATTTCCGCCGGAGAACGATTCTGCAGGTCATCATGTATTCAATGGTGATCGTGAGCACCTTGATCGTTTCGCTGGCGCTGCAGGGCGGGATGGGGGTTTTCAATGGGGCAGTGATTTCCTCGGGAGTGATTCGCGGGGGGGTAATGGCCATCGGGATCATTGGTGTGAACTTCGCGCTCGGCCTGTACGATCGCCCCGGAAAGCTGACTATTGGCCAGGTGCGGGCCCGCGCCGTATTGTCTTTTGTCCTGTCCATGATCATCGCGGGCAGCATCCTGCTGCTTCTGCCGCTGCAGCCCCCTTATCAAAATGAGCAGACCCTGATCGCGCTGCTGCTTATTGTCGGTGGCATGCTGGTCATGCGTTTGCTTGGAAATGAAATGCTCCCTTCCTCATATACCCGGCAACGGGTATTGATTTATGGGACGGGAGGACGAGCATCCATTGTTGGGCAATCCTTGCTTGAAAATGATCCGAGCATCGAATTGATCGGATATTTTCGTGGGCCGCAGGAGAAGGGCCCTGTTATTCAAGGGCTGAACATCATTTCTCCCGGGAAGACGCTGACTGACGTGGTGCGGGAGCAGCGCGTGAATGAGATCGTTGTGGCGCTGAGCGAGCGCCGGGGTGGCAGCATGCCACTGCGGGAACTGCTCGACTGCAAGCTGCAAGGCATTCGCGTGATCGACCTGGCTACCCATTTCGAGCAGCTTCTGGGGCAGATCCATCTGGAGGCGGTTTCCGCAGGGTGGCTGATTTTTGGGGATGGCTTCAAGCAAGGGCTTGTCCGCTCGGTCGTCAAGCGGCTGTTCGACATCCTGGGATCCGGCATTTTGCTGCTGCTGTCTTCCCCGGTGATGCTGGTGACGGCGCTCCTGATTTTCATCGAGAGTGGCAGGCCGATTTTCTACCGGCAGGAGCGCGTCGGGCTTAACGGGGATGTTTTCGATGTCATTAAATTCCGCAGCATGCGGCAGGACGCGGAGAAAGACGGAACGCCGCGCTGGGCAGGTGCCGGGGATACGCGGGTGACACGTGTCGGGAAAATCATTCGCAAGATGCGAATAGATGAATTGCCGCAGCTATTCTGCGTGCTCAAGGGGGATATGAGCCTGGTAGGGCCCAGGCCCGAGCGTCCTTATTTCGTGGAACGCCTTACGCTGGACATCCCATACTATGCCCTGCGGCACGGAATCAAGCCCGGGCTTACCGGATGGGCGCAGGTGCGCTACCACTACGGTGCGTCGATCAAGGATGCGGAGCAGAAACTGCAGTACGACTTGTACTACGTCAAGAATCACTCGTGGTTTCTGGATCTGATCATCCTGTTCGAGACCGTGGGTGTCGTCCTCACCGGCAAGGGCGCCCAGTAGGGCTGGTTTTGCCTTGGCTTGCGCCGTCCTGCAGGGTCAGGGGTGCGGGCGGGGAAGCAGCAATTGAAATTCAGCGCCTACGCCGCTGCTGCTGTTCACCTGGACCCGTCCACCATGGCGTTGCACCACGGTCTGCACCAGTGCCAGGCCCAGGCCCACGCCGCCCACGCCGGGATGGCTGCCTTCGTGCAGGCGCTTGAAGGGCTGAAATAGATTGCCCTGCAACTCCGGTGCGATGCCCGGGCCCTGGTCGCGCACGGATATCACCCAGTAGGCTCCCTCGGATGCCAGTGCGCAGCGGACCGTGCTGCCGGCAGGGCTGAACTTGATGGCGTTGCCTAGCACGTTGGCGATGGCGCGGCAGATCAGGCTGCGGTCGCCATGGCAGGGCGCGGCGTCGGGCAGGGTGGCCGTGTGCACCTCGACGCCATGTTCCTGCGCAGCGGCCCATGCGCCGTCCACGGCCTCCTCTAGGGCGGCCGCCAGGTCGAAGGGGGCGCTCTGGTAGGTCTGGGCCTGGGCGCCGGCCAGTTGCACGAAGCCCTGCGCCATGGCCAGCGAGGATCGGGCATAGCGCTCCATGCGCGCCAGCAGTTCCTGTTGCGGCAACTGCTCGGGGAATTCGCGGTGCATCTCGATCAGCGTGAGGATGGACGCAATCGGTGCGCGTATGTCGTGCGAGATGAAGTGCAGCGCCTGGTCGCGCTGCTGCTGGGCGCGGCGCATGTCGGTCAAGTCCACCAGGGTGACGAGCCAGATGGTGTTGCCGTCCTGGGTAAAAGGCTTGCACAGCATGAGCATGTCGCGTCCGTACGCATCCCGGCCTTCCTGCTGTGGCGGGATGGCGTCCATCTGCTCCCCATTCCGCGGCAGGAGGGGGGCGTTTCCATGGGGCTGCACGAGGCCGGCCAATAGGCGTCCGATCGCCTGGCCCTGCAGTGAGTATCGCGCCTGCACGTAGCGCTGCGCCGCCTCGTTGGCAAGGGTCACGTGGCCCTGGGCATCGCACACGAAGGTGGGCGAGGGCAGGTGCTGCAGGCTGTCGCTGACGAAATGGTGCAGTCTGCGCAGCCTGCGTGCGGCGTCTTCCACGGCGTGGATGCGCTGTTCGAGCACGTCGCCGCGCAGCAGTGGGCGCGGAGGCTCTTCGGGGAGGGGAGAGAGCCCGGCCTCTCGCAGTTCGCGCATCTCCAGCTGCAGGAAATACGCGGCCGCACTGAGCCTGCGCCAGCTCCACAAGGGGTACGCCATGGTCACGCCGACCATGGCCGGCGCGGCGGCAAGCTGCCATCCCGACAGTGTTGGCGCGAGCGCCGCAGCAGCCAGGGTGCCGATGAAAAGGGCGGTGCAGGACATCAGGCCGGCCAGCGGCCCCAGCAGCACGATGGCCAGCAGCGCCAGCACCGTGGGCGCGAGGTTGAAGCCCATCTCCCAGCCCCTGGGTGCTGGCCGGATGTGCGATTGCGCAAGCTCGGCATTGAGCGCATGGGCAATCATCTCCACCCCGGCAATGCGCTCCGCCTGCGACGCCATGGGCGCGGCGAACATGTCTCCCAGCCCGGTGGCGCTGGCCCCCACGAGGACGTATTTATCGCGCAGCGCACCGGCCGGCAGCCGGCCCTTGAGTACATCGATGTAGGCGTAGGTGGTGAATGCGGGCTGCCGCCCCCCTGCAAAGCGCAGGATCTGCAGGTCCCGGCGTGCCCAGGGCCCGCCGGCGGGCGCCGCGTTGCCGCGGCAGTCCGGCAGATCCCGGCCTGCGGCGCACAGCATCGCCGTACTGAAATGAGGCCAGAGCGCGTCCTGCGGGCCTTCGGTGCGGTACAGGCTGCGTGCCACGCCGTCGGGGTCCACCTGGACCTGCACATGGCCCAGTTGGGCGGATGCGCGGCGCAGCAGCGCCAGCGGCGCATCGGCCGCGCTGCGCGAGCCAAGGTCGCGCCGGGCTACAGGCAGCACGGCGCGGCCGCTGCGCTCCAGTGCTCGGGCCAGCAGCAAGTCATCGCCTGGATAGTCGGCGTCTTCCTCGCCGAACAGGATATCCAGTCCCAGGGCGCGCGGCGATTGCGCGGAGATCTGCTCGATGAGCTGCGCATGCAGCGCGCGGCGCCAGGGCCAGCGGCCTATGGCTTCGATGCTGCGGTCGTCGATGGCGACGATGACGATATCCGGATGCGCGGGAAGCGCATTCAGGCGCATGCCTGCGTCCTGCACCAGATGGTCGATGCGGCGCAGCGTGCCGCTGGCGCACAGCCAAGTCACCAGGCACAGCAGGGCCAGCGACAGCATAACCCATTCGCGGCGCAGGTTGGCGCGGCCGCCGACCTCCGAGAAGGGCTTCATCTCATGGGGCCCGGGCGCAGGGCGGTGTACCGTCGGCCGCTCAGGGGCGCGACAGCGGCTGCCCGTCGGAGGACGTCACGGGCAAGCCCGACTGCGTTTGCACGGCCGCCTGCACGCGCAGCAGGCGTGGCGTGGAGAAGCCGCTTTCCAGGCCCGAGGGGTCGCGCGTTTGTATGCGCACGAAGTACGCGCCCGGCGCCAGGCTGGTGGAGGCCCATGCGGGCGTGTCCAGGCGCTCGTCCACCAGCGGCGCGGCGAAGTCGTCGGTGGCCGCGACCTGCAGGCGATAGCTCTGGCCCGGTTTGCCGGGCCAGCGCAGTTGCAGGCCCGGGCCGTCGCCGCCGGACTGCAGGGCGGCGGCGCTGGGCGGGCTGGGGTTGTCGGCCACCGTGAAGGGCTGCCCCGGGGCGTAGGGGCCCTGGTCGCTGGCTCCGCCAGGCAGCTCGCGCACGCTGGCCGCGCGCCAGTAGTATTGGCCCGGCGCCAGCGCAGCCACCGGCGCGCTGCACTGCTGGGCGCTGGTTTTGTCCAGCAGCGGTGCCGCGAAGCCCGCATCGGCGGCCACTTGGATGCGGTAGCGTGCGACGCCGGCCACGGGGGTGCACAGCAGCTCGCCCTGTGCGCGCGATACCGTGCCACCCGGCGCCGGGCTCTGGTACAGCGGCGCAACCGGGTGCGCCTTGATGGTGAGCATGCGTTGCGCCACCTTGCCTGGCAGGCCGCTGTCGTCGACCGCGCGCACCGACAGGTGGTAGCTACCATCTTCGAGAGCCGGCAAGCGCACCTGGGGCGCGCCGAAGGTGCCGCTGCGCAGTGTCTCGGTGAAGTCCGCATCGCGTGCGACCTGCACCTGGTAGGCCACGGCGCTGGCCACCGGTGCAAGTGCGAGGGTGAGGAAGTCGGCGTCGTGCACGGAGGTCGGCAGGCCGGAGAGGTCGGGCGCCGGCAGCAGTGCGCGCGGCGTGCCGACCCGGCCATCGGCCGCCACGACCACGCCGTGGCCTGCGTCCAGCAGCGTCGCAGCCGTGGGCGCGGCGGCGAGCAGTGGCTCCACCGAGAGCGCGCCTGCGGTCACGGCCGCGAGCGTGCGCTCGTCCTGCGTCAGGGTGACGGCGAAGCGCGTGCCGCGCACGCTGGTCGATGCCTTGGGCGTGCGCACCTGGAAGCGCCGCGCGCCGTCGCGGCTGGGGGGCACGGAGGATTCCACGCTGCCGCGGCGCAGTTCCAGCACGGACTGGGCATCGCCCGCGCGGCCGCGCCGCCGCAGTTGCTGCAATTGCAGGTCAGTGTCCGCCTGCACGCGGATCAGCGTGCCGTCGGCCAGGCGTACGGTGACGAAAGAGTCCGGCGCCACCTGCAGGCGCGCGCCCTCATCCAGGGATTGGCCGGGCTGCAGCGGCGCGGCGCTGGCGCCTGCCGGGGGCGTGGCGCTCGCCTGTCCGTGCACGAAATCCACCTGGGCGGAACCCGCGGGCAGCAGCTGGGCCGGGATGCGCAGCACCGAGCCTGGCCGCAGCTGGCGGGGATCGGCCACATGGTTGTGGGCCTGCAGCTGCGGCCACAGCCGCGGGGTGTCCAGGTAGTGTACGGACAGGGCCTCCAGCGTGTCACCCGGCCTCACTAGGTGTTCGAGGTCCTGTGTCGTGGCATATGCGCCGCAGTGGGCTGTTGCGGCCCAGATGGCCAGCGCCATGGGGGCTGCATGGCGTACCGGCGCCCGTCGTGCCTGTGAAGTGACCAAGTCGTGAATCTCCCTCGAAGCGTTGTCGCGCGGCATCCGGCCCTGGCGGACAGGGTGCATCCGCATGCATATTACCTACCGGGACGGGGCGCCGCCTTCGGGCGCTGCCTCGCCGGGGATCGGTTGGACGGTCTCGAAGCGGTATCCCACGCCGTAGACGGCGGTGATCATGTACCCGTTGGAAGGGCGCAGGTCCAGCAGGCTGCGCAGGCGCGAGATGTGCGTGTCCAGCGAGCGCGAGATGACCTCGGCGCTGTGGCCCCAGATGATTTCGCGCAGGTGGTCGCGCGAGAGCAGCCGCCCGATGTTCTGGAACAGGAATAGTGCCAGCTCGTATTCCCGTGCCTTGAGCTCCACGGGCACGCCATCCATCTCCAGGCTGCGCGTGGCGGGCAGGAAGCGGTAGCGGCCGAATTCCAGCACGCCCTCCCTGGTGCTGCTCGGGTAGGCGCGGCGCAGCAGCGCCTGTATGCGGGCCATGAGCTCGCCCACGCGCACGGGCTTGACCATGAAGTCGTCGGCGCCGCAGGCCAGGCCTTGCACGATGTCGCGCTCTTCCTGGCGGTTGGTGACGAATAGAATGGGCAGCTCGGCCCCCAGGTGCTGGCGCACCCAGTCCACGATCTCCGGGCCCTGGATGTCGGGCAGCTGCCAGTCCATGATCAGCAGATCGAAGGTCTCGCGCCGCAAATCCTTGAGCAGGGCTGCGCCCGTCGCGTAGGTGTGGCAGACATGGCCCATGTCTGCCAAGGCGCGGGTGAAGAGTTCGAGCTGGAGCGTATCGTCGTCCAATGCCGCAATGCGCATGGCACTCCTTGCAGGCGGGGGTATTGCGAATCTGGAAAACCGCCACCCGCGACCCCTTCGGGTGGTGGCTGATGAGCGGTCGTTAAAACGCGCCGATCGTAGATTCTAATAGTTTTTGACTTCCATTGGCCAGTGGGCAAGCGATGGAAGCTATCAATCCGGAGATGCGACGCTCCGCTCAGGTATTGGCGGTGTCGGCCAGCGCCTGCAGCGCGGCGGACACCTCGCCGGCGTCCACGCCTGCCACCGGTGCCAGCTGCGGCGCCAGGGCCTGCAGGGCGCCTGCCTCTTTCTGCAGGCGGGCGATGGCTTGGCCGGCGTCGCGCGGCGCGGCGAAGCCGGTGCTCTGCAGCAGCAGCCGGCCGTCGGCTGCCACGAGCTTGAAGTAGAACTTACCGTCCGCCTCGCGGTACTGCTTGAACGCGGGCAAGGCGGCCTTGCCGGCTTTCTGCGCGCCCTGGGCCTGGGGCTGCGCCGCGCTCAGGGGGCGCAGGCCCACGGCGGCACGCAGCGTCTGCAGGAAGGGGCGGGCGATGGCGCGGGCGCGCCCGGCGCCGATCTGCAGCGCTGCCTCGACCTTCTCGGGGTGGGCCATCAGGTCGTCGTAGCGCGCGCGCATGGGGGCGATTTCGCGGTCGATGCACTCGAACAGCATCTGCTTGGCGTCGCCCCAGGCGATGCCGTCGGCATATGCGCGGCGCATGGCGGCGGTCTGCTCGGGCGTGGCGAAGGCCTGGTAGATCTGGAACAGGGCCGAGCCCTCCGTTTCCTTGGGCTCGCCCGGCGCGCGCGAGTCGGTGACGATGGAGCCTATGAGCTTCCTGAGCTGCGCGGGCGCGCAGAACAGCGGGATGGTGTTGTCGTAGCTCTTGCTCATCTTGCGCCCGTCCAGGCCGAGCAGCGTGGCCACGTTGTCCTCGATGGCGGCCTCGGGCAGCGTGAAGTGCTCGCCGTACAGGTGGTTGAAGCTGGCGGCCATGTCGCGCGCCATCTCGATGTGCTGGATCTGGTCGCGGCCCACGGGTACCCGGTGGGCGTTGAACAGCAGGATGTCGGCCGCCATCAGCACGGGGTACATGAACAGGCCGGCGGTGACGCCGTCGTCGCTTTCGCGCCCGGCCTCGGCGTTCTTGTCTTGCGCGGCCTTGTAGGCGTGGGCGCGGTTGAGCAGGCCCTTGCCGGTCACGCAGGTCAGGAACCACGTCAGCTCGGGGATCTCGGGGATGTCCGACTGGCGGTAGAACGTGACCCGCTCGGGGTCCAGCCCCGCAGCCAGCCAGCTGGCGGCGATCTCCAGCGTGGAGCGGTGCACGCGCTCGGGCTCCTGGCACTTGATGAGCGCGTGGTAGTCGGCCAGGAAGTAGAAGTTCTCCACCCCGGGTTCGCGGGTGGCGGCGATGGCCGGGCGCATCATGCCCGCGTAGTTGCCCAGGTGCGGGGTGCCGGAGGGCGTGATGCCGGTGAGGAAGCGTGTGGTGGTCATGGGAAGGCGTATCAGCGAAGCAGCGCAATGAACGGCGCGATCAGCAGGTCGATGGCGCTGTAGCCCAGCGACATCAACGGGCGCAGCCACAGCTGGCCCACGATGCCTGCGACGACCAGCGCCAGCACGATGAAGAAGCCGTAAGGCTCGACGCGCGCGATGAAGTGGGCCTGCTTCCAGGGCAGCAGGCCGACGAGAATGCGGCCGCCGTCGAGCGGCGGCAGCGGAAACAGGTTGAAGGCCCACATCACCAGGTTCACGGCGATGCCGGCGCGGGCCATCTCGATGAAGAAGCGCTCCTGCGTGCCCATGCCCACGAGCACCACCAGCAGCAGCGCCCAGGCGATGGCCTGTGCGAAGTTGGACGCGGGGCCCGCCAGCGCCACCCAGACCATGTCGCGCTTGGGGTTGCGCAGGTGGTGGAAGTTCACCGGCACGGGCTTGGCATAGCCGAACAGGAAGTTGCCCGAGGTGGCGAAATACAGCAGCAGCGGCATCAGCACGGTGCCTACGGGGTCTATGTGCTTGAGCGGGTTGAGCGTGACGCGCCCCAGCATGGCGGCGGTGTTGTCGCCGAAATGCCGGGCCGTGTAGCCGTGGGCTGCCTCGTGCACCGTGATGGAGAACAGCACGGGCAGGGCGTAGATGAGTACGGTCTGGATGAGATTGGAGAGGTCCACGGCACGGATTGTGTCAGACGCCGTGAATGAGGGAGTTCACGTAGGCGGAGCGGTCAAAGTCTTGTTAGGATTGTCAACTGTTGCAAATTGAAACCTAAATATAAGGAGACACACCGTGATGGGTTTCGACCGGTGGACGATTGGAGCGCGCCTGACGCTGGCGTTCGGCTCGGTGGTGCTGTGGGTGGGCGCGCTCATGGCCGTGGCCCTGTGGGGGCTGGCGCAGCCGGGCGGCGCGGGCGCGGCGGCCGTGCCCTGGGTGTGGGCGCTGGGCGTGCTGGCGGTCCTGGTGGCGGCGGTCTCGTGGCTTTCGCTGCGCAGCGGCATCGTGCGGCCGCTGGCCCAGGCGATCCTGATTGCCGAGACCGTAGCCGCGGGCGACCTGAGCCAGGAGTTCAGCACGGAGCTGCAGGGCGATTTCGGCCGCCTGCTGAGCGCGCTGGGCACCATGGAGGATACGCTGACCGAGCTGGTCGGGCGCATCAAGCAGTCGGCCGACGCCATCGGCGTGTCCGCCGGCGAGATCGACGCGGGCAACGGCGACCTGTCGCGCCGCACCGAGGAGCAGGTGGGGGCGCTCACGCAGACCGCGGCCAGCATGGAGCAGCTCACCGCCACGGTGCGCCAGAACGCCGAGCGTGCGCGCTCGGCCAGCAGCCTGGCGGTAGATGCCTCGAGCACGGCAGGCCGCGGCGGCGCCGTGGTGGGCGAGGTGGTGCAGACCATGGACGCCATCAGCGCCAGCTCGCGCAAGATCGTGGACATCATCCAGGTTATCGAGGGCATCGCGTTCCAGACCAACATCCTGGCGCTCAACGCGGCGGTGGAGGCCGCGCGCGCGGGCGAGCAGGGCCGGGGCTTCGCCGTGGTGGCCAGCGAGGTGCGCAACCTGGCGCAGCGCAGCGCCGTGGCTGCGCGCGAGATCAAGAGCCTGATCCAGGAGTCTGTGCAGCAGGTGCAGGCCGGCGCGGGCCTTGTGGGCCAGGCGGGCGAGACCATGCAGGAGATCGTGCACTCCGTTGGCCAGGTCAGCAGCCTGCTGGGGGATATCTCTCATGCGCTGAGCGAGCAGAGCGAGGGCATTGCCCACGTCAACCAGGCCGTGGCCCACATGGATGGCGCCACGCAGCACAACGCCGCCCTGGTGCAGCAGGCCACGCAGGCCGCCGCCGCCTTGAACGAGCGGGCCGGCGACCTGCAGCAGGCCGTGGGCGCCTTCAAGCTGGACGATGAGACCGCGGGCGGCGTGGCCGCGAACATGCCGAACATGCCCTTGCGCCTCGCGGCCTGACGAGTTTCTTCAAAAAATGTAGCTGCAAGCGCTTGATGGACGGGCGCTTTCAGCCTTTTTATTGCAAACGCTGCGCGGCGCCGTCAGAGGCCGAGCGCCTGCAGGCTGCCGCGCCCCTCGCGCACCACGACGGGGTCGCCGCCGGTGCTCATGGGCGTGAGGTCCAGCACCGTCGTGGGCTCCAGCGGGCAGGCTCCGGCGTCGATGATGCCGTCGATCTGCTTCTCGTAGCGCTCGCGGATCTCCTGCGGGTCGTTCAGCGGCTCGGCCTCGCCGGCAGGGATCAGCGTCGTCGCCAGCAGCGGCGTGCCATGCAGCTCCAGCAGCATCTGCAGGCCCTTGCGGTCGGGCACGCGCAGACCGATGGTCTTGCGCTGCGGGTGGCTCACGCGCCGCGGCACTTCCTTGGTGGCGTCGAGTAGGAAGGTATAGGGCCCGGGCGTGGCGAGCTTGAGCAGCCGGTACTGGCGGTTGTCCACGTGGGCGTAGCTGGCCAGCTCCGACAGGTCGCGGCACAGCAGCGTGAGGTGATGCTTGTCGTTGATCTGGCGCACGCGGCGGATGCGGTCCACGGCGTCTTTGTCGTCCAGGCGGCAGACCAGCGCATAGCTGGAGTCCGTGGGCACGGCCAGTATGCCGCCGCCCGACAGCAGAGCGGCCGCCTGCTTGAGAAGGCGCGGCTGGGGGTTGTCGGCATAGATATCGAAGTATTGGGCCATGGTGCTCAGACTGCGACGGGGCGTTGGGGCGCGCGCAGGATCTGGTGGTCCAGCAGTTCCCACACGGGCGTGAGGTGTGCCGGCAGGTCGGGCAGAGTGCCGATGTCGGTGTGCGATTCGTAGGGGCTATGGAAGTCGCTGCCGCGCGATGCGGCCAGGCTGAACTCCTGGGCCATGGCGGCATAGGTGCGGTATTCGGCGCTCGTGTGGCTGCCCGTCACCACCTCCACGCCCTGGCCTCCGTGCTGCCTGAATTCGGAGAAAAGCGCGTATTCCTCGTTGGCCGTGAAGCGGTAGCGCGCCGGGTGGGCGATCACGGCCACGCCGCCGGCGTCGCGGATCCAGCGCACCGCATGGCCCAGCGTGGCCCAGCGGTGCGGCACGTAGCCGGGCTTGCCCTCGGTCAGGTACTTGCGGAACACCTCGCCCATGTCGCGGCAAACGCCGGTTTCCACGAGGTAGCGCGCGAAGTGCGTGCGCGAGATCAGCTCAGGGTTCTCCACGTAGCACAGGGCGCCCTCGTAGGTGCCGGCGATGCCCGCCTGGGCGAGCTGCCGTGCGATCTCGCGGGCACGCTCGCCGCGCCCCCCGCGCGTGGCCGCGAGCCCCTGGGCCAGCCGGGCATCGTCGGCGTCGAAGCCCAGGCCCACGATGTGCACCGTGGTGTTGGCGAAGGTGACGGAAATCTCGGTGCCCGTGAGGTAGTCCATGCCCAGCGCGTGCGCGGCGGCCGCGGCGCGGTGCTGGCCGCCGATCTCGTCGTGGTCGGTCAGGGCCCACAGCTGCACACCGTTGGCGTGCGCGCGCGCGGCGAGCTGCTCGGGCGTGAGGGTGCCGTCGGACACCACGGAATGGCAATGCAGGTCAGCGTTCAGGGATTGGGGCACCGGGCCATTGTAGGACGCATGCCAGGTGCAGGTGGCGGTGCTGGCCTGGTTGCCCCCGCTCCCGCCAAAGATGTAACAACAACTCAAGAATGCGGTGCAGTTGCCGAAAGTGTCTCCAATTGCAAAGAATCGGGCGCTCCCCTGGAGCCGCCATATCAAAGTCTTCTTGTCATGCACCTCAACCATTTGCCCGTTGCCCGCAGACTGTGGGCACTCGTCCTGGGGCTGACGGCCTCCCTGCTGCTGTTATCGGGTGGTCTGATGGCCTACATGATGCATCTGGACGACGACGCCCTGCACATCGTCCAGGCTAACGAAGATCGCATCAGCCTGATTCTGCGCTGGAAGGGACTGACTGCGCTGGCCGCGGATCAATCCGTGGGCGCACTGTCCTCGGCCGATGAGCATCTGTCGGCGCGA
The DNA here is from genome assembly GCF_000204645.1 of Alicycliphilus denitrificans K601. Taxonomy (NCBI): domain Bacteria; kingdom Pseudomonadati; phylum Pseudomonadota; class Betaproteobacteria; order Burkholderiales; family Comamonadaceae; genus Alicycliphilus; species Alicycliphilus denitrificans. Next base: position 1,148,585 of record NC_015422.1, read on the forward strand.
CTGCAGCAGAAGGTCAGGGAGGGCATAGAGGTCATCAACGTCTTGCAAAAGCAGATAGAGGCCGCAGCCTTTTCGACCGAAGGCAAGGCTCTGCTCGAGCGTGTGGCGCAGGCGCGCAAGGTGGTGCTGAACTTGCTCGCCGAGGGAGCCAGGCTGCGGGCCGAGGGAGACTTGGCCGGCACGCTGAGCCTGGTGGATAGCAAGTTCACTCCCGCTCTGGCCCGCTATGTTGGAGAGCAGGACGCCTACCTGCAACTGCAGGAGCGCCAGCGCGACGCGGCAAAGGCGCAGGCGGCGGCCCAGCGCCAGCGTGCCCTGTGGCTGTGCCTGGCCATTGTCCTGGTGGTGGTTGCACTCGGCATGGTGCTGGCCAACCTGCTGGTGCGCTCCATCACCCGGCCTTTGGCGCGGGCCGTGGGTCTGGCGGAAGCGATTGCCGCGGGTGACCTGACGCAGGACGTGCACGACGACCGCCGCGACGAGCTGGGCCACCTGCTGCGTTCGCTGTCGGCCATGGGCGCGCGCCTGCGCGGCGTGGTGGGCGAGGTGCGCTCGGGCGTGGAGTCGGTCTCGGCGGCGGCCAGCCAGATCGCCACCGGCAACCAGGACCTGTCGGCGCGCACCGAGCAGACGGCGGCCAACCTGGAGCAGACCGCGGCCAGCATGGAGGAGCTGACCTCCACCGTCACGCAGTCGGCCGACACCGCGCGCCAGGCCAACCAGCTTGCCGCCAACGCCGCCCAGGTGGCAGAGCAGGGTGGCCAGGTGATGGGCCAGGTGGTGACCAGCATGCAGCAGATCACCGATTCGAGTCGCAAGATCGCCGACATCATCGGCGTGATCGACGGCATTGCGTTCCAGACCAACATCCTGGCGCTCAATGCGGCCGTCGAGGCCGCGCGCGCCGGCGAGCAGGGCCGGGGCTTCGCCGTGGTGGCGGGCGAAGTGCGCGGCCTGGCACAGCGCAGTGCCGAGGCGGCCAAGGAGATCAAGCAGCTCATCACCACCAGCGTGGACAACGTGGAGTCGGGCTCGGTCCAGGTCGCGCAGGCGGGCCAGAGCATGCAGGACATCGTGCACAGCGTGCGCCGCGTGAGCGACCTGATCGGCGAGATCACGGCCTCGTCCACCGAGCAGCGCGACGGCATCGGCCAGGTGAACCAGGCGGTGGCCAACCTGGACCAGATGACGCAGCAGAACGCCGCCCTGGTGGAAGAGGCGAGCGCGGCGGCCGCGGCCATGAGCGAGCAGGCGCAGCGTCTGTCGCAGGTGGTGGCGGTGTTCAACGTGGGCGCCAGCGCCGCGGCGGCGGCCCCGCGCGTGGCGCCGCGCCAGCCGGTAGCCGCAACCCAGGCCAAGGCCAAAGCCAAGGTCCCCGCGGCCGCGCCGCAGCCCCCCCAGGTGGCCAAGGCCGCGCCGGCGCCCCAGCCCAAGCCGGCTGCGGCGCCGGCACGCATCGCCGACGCCCGGACGCCGGTGACGGCGGGTGCGGACGACGACTGGGAAAGCTTCTGAAAAGTGAGCGGCCTGCGCTTGCTGGGTGGGCGCTAGGGGCCGCTTTCGCCCTGAATCCCGTCAGAGCTGCACGCCTTCCACCAGGAATTGCACGCGCCGCTCGCCGCGCCACTCATTCACGTCCAGCCTGAAGGCCAGCAGGGCCCGCTCGGGCAGCTGCTCGGTGTGGCCGAACCAGATGGCGTCCACCGGCCGGCCCTGGTGCAGCAGCTTGAGCGACAGGTGGTTCCTGGCCTCGCCCACCAGGCGCTGGCTCAACACCTGCACTTCTTCGCTGAAGGTGGGCGGGGCGAAGCCCTGGCCCCAGACTTCGCGGTGCAGCTGGTCCACCAGCTCGGCGCGGCAGTATTCGGGCGCCAGCGGGCCGTCGGTCTCCAGCCGGCGCGTGAGGGTGGCCGCGTCCAGCCATTCCTGAGCGACCTGGGCGAAGGCCTGCTCGAAGGCCGCGAAATGCTCCGCGGCCACGGTGCAGCCCGCAGCCATGGCGTGGCCGCCGAACTTGAGGATCACGCCCGGGTGGCGCTTGGCCACCAGGTCCAGCGCGTCGCGTAGGTGAAAGCCGGCGATCGACCGGCCCGAGCCCTTGAGCTCGTGCTCCCGGCCCGGCGCGCCGCTGGTGGCGAAGACGAAGCTGGGGCGGTGCAGCTTGTCCTTGAGGCGCGAGGCGACGATGCCCACCACGCCTTCGTGGAAGTCGGGGTCGAACACGCTGATCGCGGGCGGCGGCTCCTCGCTCTCGTCGAACAGGCTCTCGGCCAGCAGCAGCGCCTGCTCGCGCATGCCGCCTTCGAGCTCGCGGCGCTCGCGGTTGATGGCGTCGAGCTGCCGGGCCAGTTCGGCGGCGCGCGCGTCGTCGTCGGTCAGCAGGCATTCGATGCCCAGCGTCATGTCGGCCAGGCGGCCCGCGGCGTTGATGCGCGGCCCCAGGGCGAAGCCGAAGTCGAAGGTGGTGGCCGCCTGTGCCTTGCGCCCGGCCGCGTCGAACAGGGCCTGTATGCCGGGCTGCATCTGGCCTGCGCGCATGCGCTTGAGGCCCTGGGCCACCAGGCGGCGGTTGTTGTTGTCCAGGCGCACCACGTCGGCCACGGTGCCCAGCGCGACCAGGGGCAGCAGCGGCTCCAGCCGGGGCTGGCTGGCCTGGTCGAAGCGGCCGCGCGCGCGTAGCTCGGCGCGCAGTTGTATGAGCACGTAGAACATCACGCCCACGCCAGCCATGGACTTGCTCTCGAAGCCGCAGCCCGGCTGGTTGGGGTTGACGATGGCGTCGGCTGCCGGGAGCTGGGGGCCGGGCAGGTGGTGGTCGGTGACGAGGACCGCCAGGCCCAGGGCCTTGGCCTCGGCCACGCCCTCGACGCTGGCGATGCCGTTGTCCACGGTGATGAGCACGTCGGCGCCTTGCTGCGCCACGCGCCGAGCGATGGAGGCGGTGAGGCCGTAGCCATCCACCACGCGGTCGGGCACCAGGTACTGGACGTGGCGCGCGCCCAGCAGCTTGAGGCCCCGCACGCCCACGGCGCAGGCGGTGGCGCCGTCGCAGTCGTAGTCGGCCACGATGGCGAGGCGCTTGTCCTGGGCAATGGCGTCGGCCAGCAGGGTGGCGGCCTCGCGCGCGCCCTTGAGCGTGTCGGGCGGCAGCAGGCGGGCCAGGGCGTCGTCCAGCTCTTCCTTGGCGCGTATGCCGCGCGCCGCGTACAGGCGCGCCAGCAGCGGGTGCACGCCGGCCTGCTCCAACGCCCAGGCAGCACGCGGAGGAATTTCTCTAGCTATTATTTTCATAGTTGCTCGCGCACACTGGCAAAGCGCTGCGGCCTTAAAAGGCTTTGAATGCGCCGGCCCAGGCCGCGCGGCGCCGTGTGCCAGCTGACGGCGCTGCGCTCGCCGCACAGCGTCAGGCGCGCCGCGCCGCCCTGCGCCACGTGGGCGGCCAGGCGGGCCACGGGGCCGGCGTCCAGCGCCTGCCAGGCCTCGCTCCAGGCGCGCCAGTCGCCGCGCAGGGCCGCGTCGCGCAGTGTGGTGGGCATCTCGGGCGCGGTGGTGGCCGCGGGCGGCTCGGGCAGGGCGCCCGCGCCGTGCACCCAGAAGGCGTTGACGGGCGGCAGGCCCTGTGCGGCGCGCGCGTCGTTGAAGGGGTGGGTGTAGAGCAGCATCTGCACCTCGCTGTGCAGGCGGTGCAGGGTGCGGGCAGCGGCGCTGTCGGCCAGCCAGGGGCGCACGTCGCGCTGCAGCACGCGGTCGAGCGACGCGGTGGCCAGGTCCGCGAACAGGGCGCCGCGCGCGAGCCAGCGTGTGGGCTGGTCGTAGGCCAGGGTGATGCCGTCCTGCTCGAACCAGGGCGCCAGCAGGGCCAGCAGGGCGCGCGATTGCGCCTCGTCCAGCCGCAGCTGCGCCGGGTCGCTCAGCACGCACTGGTCCATGCCCACCTGCCATTGGCAGGGGCTGACGAAGGCCCAGGCCTGCCCCTGGGCGCCGGCGGGTGTCCGGCTTTGCTCCCAGGCGGCCCAGGGCGTGGTGCCTTGGGGCCTCGCGGGCAGGCCCAGGTGGCGGGCCAGGGCGCGTTCGTGGGGCGGGCTGAAATCGGTCTCGCTGCCGTGGTCGCCGTCCGCGGGCGCCAGGCGGCCCAGCAGCCGCTCCAGCTGGGGCAGGGCCAGGTCTTGCGAGGCCCGCCGGCATTCCGGTGCCGGGCTGTCGGCGTAGGCGATGAGCAAATGGAGGGAGGAGGACATGGGAGGGTATTGTCCGGGATGCCACAATCGCGGGCGCTGCGCGGCCCGTGTGCCACCCACGTCGTCATCTCCGGCGTCGCGCAAGTCTTGGACACCATGCAAATTCCCTACGAACTGGCCCTGGGCTGGCGCTACACCCGGGCGGGCCGCGCCACGCGGCGCAATGGCTTCATCTCCTTCATCTCGGGCGTATCCATGCTGGGCATCGCGCTCGGGGTGGCGGCGCTCATCATCGTGCTGTCGGTGATGAACGGTTTCCAGAAGGAGGTGCGCGACCGCATGCTCAGCGTGGTCTCGCACATCGAGATCTTCGCGCCGGGCGGCGCGGCGCTGCCCGACCCGCAGCGTACCCTGGCCGAGGCGCGCGCCAACCCCAACGTGATCGGCGCCGCGCCCTTCGTGGCCGCGCAGGCGCTGCTGGCGCGCGGCGAGGACATGAAGGGCGTGCTGGTGCGTGGCATAGACCCCGCGCGCGAGCCCGAGGTGACCGATCTGGCGGCCGAGAGCGTGCAGGGCCTGCAGGCCCTGGCGCCGGGCGGGTTCCGCGTGGTCCTGGGCAGCGAGCTGGCGCGCCAGCTCGGCGTGCAGGCGGGCGATGTGGTGACGCTGATCGCGCCGTCGGGCCAGGTCACGCCCGCGGGCGTGGTGCCGCGCCTCAAGCAGATGACGGTGGCGGGCACGTTCAACTCGGGCCACTACGAGTACGACTCGGCCCTGGTGCTGATGCACCACGAGGACGCCGAGCGCATCTTCCGCCTGGAAGGGCCGACCGGCGTGCGCCTGAAGCTCGAGGATCTGCACGCGGCCCCCGAGGTCGCGCAGCAGCTCGCGCACAGCCTGTCGGGCGACCTGCTGATCCGCGACTGGACGCAGCAGAACAAGACCTGGTTCGCCGCCGTGCAGCTGGAAAAACGCATGATGTTCATCATCCTCACGCTGATCGTCGCCGTGGCGGCCTTCAACCTGGTGTCCACCCTGGTCATGACCGTGACCGACAAGCGCGCCGATATCGCCATCCTGCGCACGCTGGGCGCCAGCCCGCAGAGCATCATGGGCGTCTTCGTGGTGCAGGGCGCCATGGTGGGCGTGATCGGCACGCTGGGCGGGCTGCTGCTGGGGCTGGGCATCGCCTTCAACATCGACGTCATCGTGCCGGCCATCGAGCGCGCGCTGCACACCACCTTTCTGCCCCAGGACATCTACCTGATCAGCCGCATGCCCAGCGAGCCGCAAAGCGGCGACATCGTGCCGATCGCCGTCATCTCCCTGGTGCTGGCCTTCATCGCCACCCTGTACCCGAGCTGGCGCGCCAGCCGCGTGAACCCGGCGGAGGCGCTGCGCTATGAATGAGTCCACGAACGGGATCGTGCTGCAGGCCCGGGGCCTGGCCAAGCGCTTCACCGAGGGGCGGCTCGACGTGAGCGTGCTCAGGGGCGTGGATCTGCAGGTGCGCGCGGGCGAGACGCTGGCCATCGTGGGCGCCTCGGGCTCGGGCAAGAGCACGCTCTTGCACCTGCTGGGCGGGCTGGACGCGCCGACCGCGGGCACGGTGACGCTCAAGGGCCAGGTGCTGGGCGCGCTCTCGCCCGGCGCGCAGGGGCGGCTGCGCAATGCGCACCTGGGCTTCATCTACCAGTTCCACCACCTGCTGCCCGAATTCAGCGCGCAGGACAACGTCGCCATGCCGCTGCGCATACGCCGCGCGCCCTATGCGCAGTGCATCGCCCAGGCGGTGCAGATGCTGCAGGCCGTGGGCCTGGCCGAGCGCGTGCACCACCGGCCGTCGGAGCTGTCGGGCGGCGAGCGCCAGCGCGTGGCCATCGCGCGCGCCCTGGTCACGCGTCCGGCCTGCGTGCTGGCCGACGAGCCCACGGGCAACCTGGACCGCGCCACGGCGGACGCGGTGTTCCAGCTCATGCTGCGGCTGGCGCGCGAGCAGGGCACGGCGTTCGTGATGGTCACGCACGACGAGACACTGGCGGCGCGCTGCGACCAAGTGGCGCGGCTGGTGTCCGGCGTCTTGGAGTGAAATCGGGTCGCAACGCTTTGTGGGTTTGCGCCTGCAGCTATTCCTTTTGATGCATTCGGCAAAAAAAAGCCGCAGCGTGAAATGCGCTGCGGCTTACCGGAGGCGCCACGGAGAGGCGCCCGGCGGGATCACTTGAGCGACAGAATCCAGCTCACCAGTTGCTTGGCCTCGGCCTCGTTGACCTGTGCGTTGGCGGGCATGGGCACGGGACCCCACACGCCGGAGCTGCCCTTCAGCACGTGCTGAACCAGCGTGGCCTCGGCGCCCTTGCCGGCGTACTTCTTCGCCACTTCCTTGTAAGCGGGGCCGACCAGTTTCTTATCTATGGCGTGGCAGGCCATGCAGTTCTTGGATTTGGCCATGGCCTCATCCGCCATGGCGGGCGCAGCGACCGACAATGCCATTGCAAGGGTGATCAGGGTACGTTTCATCGCGGGGTTCCTCTAGGGGTTGGGGTACATTTGGCCTTCAATGCGATTGTAGTGTTCGCGGTTGACGGGCTTCAAACGAAAGCCTGCGCACGGTGGAGGATGTGGCCATGTATGCCTTGCTTTTGGGCGTTTTGTTGATGCTGCTCAAATATCTGGAGATAGGTCCCGTGGCGAATTGGTCATGGTGGTGGGTGCTGTCGCCCTTCGCCGTGGCGGCCGCGTGGTGGGCGTGGGCCGACGCGACGGGCTACACCAAGCGCAAGGCTATGGAAAAGATGGAGGAGCGCAAGAAGAACCGCATCGACAGGCACAAGGAGGCGCTGGGCATGCGTCCGCGCAGGCCGCGTTGACCGCGGCGCCTTTCCTTCTGCGCGTCAGAACAGGTCCAGCACCGCGCCCTTGCTGGCGCTGGCCGCGTTGAAGGCGAACTTGGCCTGCACGCCGCGCGTGTAGCGCGGCGCCGGCGGCGTCCAGCCGGCGCGGCGGCGCGCGAGTTCATCGTCGCCCACGTTCAACTGCAGCAGCAGCCGGTGGGCGTCGATGGTGATGCTGTCGCCCTCGTGCACGAGGGCGATGGTGCCGCCGACGAAGGCCTCGGGCGCGACATGGCCCACGACCATGCCCCAGGTGCCGCCCGAGAAGCGCCCGTCGGTGATCAGGCCCACGCTCTCGCCCAGGCCCTGGCCGATCAGGGCGCCGGTGGGCGCCAGCATCTCGGGCATGCCGGGGCCGCCCTTGGGGCCCAGGTAGCGCAGCACCATCACGTCGCCGGCCTTGATCTTTCCGTCGAGGATTGCGGCCAGAGCCGACTGCTCGTCGTCGAACACGCGCGCCGGGCCGGTGATGACCGGGTTCTTCAGCCCGGTGATCTTGGCGACCGCGCCCTCGGGGCTCAGGTTGCCCTTGAGGATGGCCAGGTGGCCGTGGCCGTAGAGCGGCTTGTCGATGGGGCGGATCACGTCCTGGTCGGCGCGCGGCTGGCCGGGAACGTCCTTAAGGGTCTCGGCGATCGTCCTGCCGGTGATGGTCATGCAGTCGCCGTGCAAGAGCCCGGCGTTCAGCAGCATCTTCATCACCTGCGGGATGCCGCCGGCGCGGTGCAGGTCGACGGCTAGGTACCTGCCGCTGGGCTTGAGGTCGCAGAACACCGGCACCTTCTGGCGCATGCGCTCGAAGTCGTCGATGCTCCAATCGACGCCCGCGGCATGGGCGATGGCCAGGAAGTGCAGCACGGCGTTGGTCGATCCGCCCACGGCCATGATGACGGCGACGGCGTTCTCTATGGCCTTGCGCGTGACGATGTCGCGTGGCTTCAGGTCGCGGCGTATGGCCTCGATCAGCACCTTGGCGGACTCCTTGGCGGAGTCGGCCTTCTCCTGGTGCGGGTTGGCCATGGTGGAAGAGTAGGGCAGGCTCATGCCCAGGGCCTCGAACGCGCTGCTCATGGTGTTGGCGGTGTACATGCCGCCGCACGAGCCGGTGCCGGGGATGGCGTGCTGCTCGATGTCCTTGAGCTCCCGGTCGCTGATCTTGCCGGCGGCGTTCTCGCCCACGGCCTCGAACACGCTGACGATGTTCAGGTCGCAGCCGTGCAGGCTGCCAGGCAGGATGGTGCCGCCGTACACGTAGATGCTGGGCACGTTGGCGCGCAGCATGCCCATCATGCCGCCGGGCATGTTCTTGTCGCAGCCGCCGATGACCACGCAGCCGTCCATCCACTGGCCCTGCACGCAGGTCTCGACGCAGTCGGCGATCACCTCGCGGCTGACCAGGCTGTACTTCATGCCCTCGGTGCCCATGGCCATGCCGTCGCTGATCGTGGGCGTGCCGAACACCTGCGGGTTGCCGCCGGCCTCGCGTATGCCTTCGATGGCCGCGTCGGCCAGGCGCTGCAGGCCGCTGTTGCACGGCGTGATGGTGCTGTGGCCGTTGGCCACGCCGACCATGGGCTTGTCGAAGTCGGCCTCGGCGTAGCCCATGCCGTAGTACATGGAGCGGTTGGGCGCGCGCGCCTTGCCCTGGGTGATGTGGGCGGAGCGGCGGTTCAGGGGCATGGGGTCGGTCATGGCGGTCCGTCCTGGCGCAGTGGAGGTGGCGGGTAGTTTGGTCGCCGGCGCCCCGGCTGTCCAGCGCGGCCCGCGCCGGGCCTGATGCCGGCGTGGGTTGCGGGCGTGCGACATAATCAAACGGTTTTGCCCATGGCGGGGCTCAAGAGGCCTGTGCCGCGGCGCGCGCCGGCCCCCAAGCGTACGGGCCACAGATTCCCCATAAGCCCATCCTCTCCCGCAACCACGATGCCCGCATACCGTTCCAAGACCTCCACCGCCGGCCGCAACATGGCAGGGGCCCGCTCCCTGTGGCGCGCCACCGGCATGAAAGACGAAGACTTCTCCAAGCCCATCATCGCGGTGGTGAACTCGTTCACCCAGTTCGTGCCCGGCCACGTGCACCTGAAGGATCTGGGCCAGCTCGTGGCGCGCGAGATCGAGGCCGCCGGCGGCGTGGCCAAGGAGTTCAACACCATCGCCGTGGACGACGGCATCGCCATGGGCCACGACGGCATGCTGTACTCGCTGCCCAGCCGCGACATCATCGCCGACAGCGTGGAGTACATGGTCAACGCGCACTGCGCCGACGCCATGGTCTGCATCAGCAACTGCGACAAGATCACGCCCGGCATGCTCATGGCCGCCATGCGCCTGAACATCCCGGTGATCTTCGTCTCGGGAGGCCCCATGGAGGCCGGCAAAGCCAAGCTGGCCGTGCCCGGCACCAGCACCGTGCAGTTCAAGAAGCTCGACCTGATCGACGCCATGGTGATGGCCGCCGACGACAAGGTGAGCGACGCCGACCTGGCAGAGGCCGAGCGCAACGCTTGTCCCACCTGCGGCTCGTGCTCGGGCATGTTCACCGCCAACTCTATGAACTGCCTGACCGAGGCGCTGGGCCTGTCCCTGCCCGGCAACGGCACCGTGGTGGCCACGCACGCCGACCGCGAGCAGCTCTTCAAGCGCGCGGGCCGGCGCATCGTGGAGCTGGCGCGCCAGTACTACGAGCAGGGCGACGAGCGCATCCTGCCGCGCTCCGTGGGCTTCAAGGCCTTCGAGAACGCGATGACGCTGGACATCGCCATGGGCGGCTCCACCAACACCATCCTGCACCTGCTGGCGATCGCGCAGGAGGCCGGGATCGCCTTCACCATGCAGGACATCGACCGCCTCTCGCGCGTCGTGCCGCAGCTGTGCAAGGTGGCGCCCAACACCGACAAGTACCACATCGAGGACGTGCACCGCGCGGGCGGCATCATGGCCATCCTGGGCGAGCTCGAACGCGCCGGCAGGCTGCACACCGACGTGCCCACCGTCCACGCCCGCACGCTGGGCGAGGCGCTGGCGCAGTGGGACATCACCCGCACCGGCGACGAGGCCGTCAAGACCTTCTACATGGCCGGCCCGGGCGGCGTGCCCTCGCAGGTGGCCTTCAGCCAGAACGCGCGCTGGCCCAGCCTGGACCTGGACCGCGCCGCGGGCTGCATACGCTCGTACGACCACGCCTTCAGCAAGGAGGGGGGCCTGGCCGTGCTCACGGGCAACATCGCCAGGGACGGCTGCGTGGTCAAGACCGCGGGCGTTCATGAATCCATCCTGGTCTTCGAAGGCCCGGCCCACGTGGTCGAGTCGCAGGACGAGGCCGTGGAGCACATCCTGGCCGACCAGGTCAAAGCCGGCGACGTGGTCGTGGTGCGCTACGAGGGCCCCAAGGGCGGCCCCGGCATGCAGGAGATGCTCTACCCCACGAGCTACATCAAGTCCAAGGGCCTGGGCAAGGCCTGCGCGCTGCTGACCGACGGGCGCTTCTCGGGCGGCACCTCGGGCCTGTCGATCGGCCACTGCTCGCCCGAGGCGGCGGCCGGCGGCGCGATTGGTTTGGTGAGGAACGGCGACCGCATCCGCATCGACATCCCCAACCGCACCATCGACGTGCTGGTGAGCGACGAGGAACTCGCGCGCCGACGCGCCGAGCAGGACGCCAAGGGCTGGAAGCCCGCACAGCCGCGCCCGCGCAAGGTCTCGGCCGCGCTCAAGGCCTATGCGAAGCTGGTCACCTCGGCCGACAAGGGCGCGGTGCGCGACCTGTCGCTGCTGGACTGACGGGCAGGGTGGCGCTGGCGATGCTCCTGTTTTGCGAGCTGCCAGCGCACACCCATCAATGGTTTTTGTTCAATGGAATGCTGAAGCCCTTTGACGGCGGGCGCCAGCAGCTCCTATTGCCATAGCAGACTTTCCACGCCATGAACCCACTGCACGAACGCATCGCCGCCAGCTTCGACGCCCAGGGCCTGATGCGCACGCTGGGCGCGCGCCTGGTGCTGGTGCAGGACGGCGAGGTGCACATCGAAATGCCGTTCTCCGGGCACCTCTCGCAGCAGCAGGGCTTCGTGCACGCGGGGGCGGTCACCAGCATCGTGGACAACGCCTGCGGCTACGCGGCGCTGACCAGGTCCGCGCCGGGGTGCGAGGTGGTCACGGCCGAGTTCAAGACCAACTTCATGCGGCCCGCCATCGGCGAGCGCTTCGTCGCCGTGGGCAAGGTGCAGAGCGCCGGGCGCATGCTCACCGTGTGCAGCGGCGAGGTGCGCGCGTTTGCCGGCGCGGGGCCGGACTACAAGGTGGTGGCGCTGATGCAGGCCACCATGGTCAGCGTGCCGGCCGGTTCCTGAGCCTAATCGGCCTGCGACTGCAGGTAGTTCTGCAGGCCCATCTTGTCGATCAGGCCGATCTGCTTCTCCAGCCAATAGGCGTGGTCTTCCTCGGTGTCTTGCAGCTGGGCCCGCAGCATGTCGCGGCTCACGTAGTCGCTGTGGGTCTCGCACAGGGCGATGGCGGCCTTCAGGTGCGTGCGCACGCCGTACTCGGTGTCCAGGTCCTTGCGCAGCATCTCCGGCACCGTGGCGCCGGGCGTGAAGGCGTTCGGGCGCATGTCGGGCTCGCCCTCCAGCAGTAGGATGCGGCGCAGGATGGCGTCGGCGTGCTGCGTTTCTTCCTGCATCTCGTGGTCCATGCGCTCGTACAGGCGCACGAAGCCCTGGTGCTGGTACTGGCGCGAGTGGATGAAGTACTGATCGCGCGCGGCCAACTCGCCGCGCAGCAGATCCTTGAGGCAGTCGATGACGTCGGGGTGGCCTTGCATGGTGCTGATCTTTTCTGAATGTCGCGATCATTACAGTATGGCGCGCATCGATGGCCGACTCAAATATTGCGGCGGTACGCCTGCGGCACAATCCGCGCCATGCTGATGTACCCGCATATCGACCCCGTGGCCCTGCAGATCGGGCCCGTGGCCGTCCACTGGTATGGCCTGACCTATCTGGCCGGTTTCGCGCTGTTCATGTTCCTGGGGCTACGCCGCCTGCGGCACGAGCCCTATGCGTCGCTTGCGGGTGAGCAGGCGTGGACGCGCAAGGACGTGGAGGACATCCTGTTCCTCGGCGTGCTCGGCGTGGTGGTGGGCGGGCGACTGGGCTACTGCCTGTTCTACAAGCCGGGCTACTACCTGACCCACCCGCTGGAGATCCTCTACGTGTGGCAGGGCGGCATGAGCTTCCATGGCGGACTTCTGGGCGTGGTCGCGTCCATGCTGTGGTTCGCGCATTCGCGGCGCAAGCCCTGGCTGCAGGTGGCCGACTTCGTGGCGCCCTGCGTGCCCACGGGGCTGGCGGCGGGGCGCATCGGCAACTTCATCAACGGCGAGCTCTGGGGGCGCTTCAGCGCGCCCGATCTTCCCTGGGGCATGGTGTTCCCGCAAAGCGGCTCCATGCTGCCGCGCCACCCGTCGCAGATCTACCAGTTCCTGCTCGAAGGGCTGCTGCTGTTCACGCTGCTGTGGCTGTACGCGCGCCGCCCGCGCAGGCGCGGCGAGGTGGCGGCGGCCTTCCTCGTGGGCTATGGCGCGCTGCGCTTCACGGCCGAGTATTTCCGCGAGCCCGACAGCTTCCTGGGCCTGCTGTCGCTGGGCATGAGCATGGGGCAGTGGCTGTGCGTGCCGATGATCGTGGCCGGTGCGGGGCTGTGGATCTGGGCCCGGCGGCAGCCCGCCGGTTCATAGTCAAATCGGCCTCCAGCGCTTGCCGGGCAATCGCTGGCAGCTATGCTTTTTTGAAATCCGTGGCTTGATCCATACGGGCTAGGTGTAACCACCCATCGCCGCCAGGGGTTCTTCCTGCATAATTACAGAAAATTATGTGAAATCACGCTATTTCGCTTCATTTTGCCTGCCGTTGATGGATAGATAGATAGCCTTCCGATTCATAGCTATGCGCTCCGTTGCCAACTCACTGCACGACCAGGCCGCCGAGATGCTGCGCGGGCTGATCTTCGCGGGCGAGCTGGCGCCGGGCACCTTCCTGGACGAGGCGGCGCTGTGCGAGCGCCTGGCCGTGTCGCGCACGCCGCTGCGCGAGGCGCTCAAGGTGCTGGCGGCCGAGGGGCTGGTGCGCCACGAGCCGCGCCGCGGCTGCTTCGTGGCCGAGATCACCGAGCGCGACGTGCAGAAGATCTTCCCCGTGATCGCGCTGCTGGAGGGCCGCGCCGCCTACGAGGCCACCGAGCGCGCGGCCGCAGCCGACATCGCCGCGCTGGAGGTGCTGCACCAGCGCCTGCGCGAGCATGCCGAGGCCGGCCGCATCACCGAGTACTACGAGGTCAACTACGCCATCCACGAGGCCTTCATCACCCTGGCCGACAACCACTGGCTCGCCCAGACGATAGGTGGCCTGCGCAGGATCCTGCGCCTGGCGCGGCACCAGACGCTGCACGTGCCGGGCCGCCTGCGCCAGAGCCTGTCGGAGCATCTGGCGATGTTCGACGCGCTCAAGCGCGGCGACGCCGCGGCCGCCGAGGCGTCGATGCGCAACCACCTCATGGCCCAGCGCGACGCATTGAACGCGCTGGCACGCAATTCCCCCTCGCGCATAGCACCATGAACGCAGCCACCACCTGGATTTCGCGCAGCGTCGACCGCCTGCGGCCCGGCGCCGACAAGAAGGAGAAGGAGCCCGCCGCCGAGCGCTCCACCCACGAACGCCTGCAGGCCTCCCTGCGCAAGAGCGGCGAGGCCTTGTCGCCGCGCGCGCTGCGCCGCATGCTGGCCGACCTGCAGGACGTGGTGGCCCCGCGCGTGAGCGAGATCGAGGGCGGCCGCCGCGCCCAGGCCGTGGCCGACTGGTACGCCGGGGCCGAGCCTGCGGAGCGGCGCGACATGTGGCTGCTGATGTGCGAGCAGTTCGCGCCCGACGCCACGCGCTTCAAGTCCGCCCAGCAGCGCTACGAGGCCGCCGCCGGCACGGCCGACGCGCCCCAGGCCGAGGCCCACCTGCGCCGCGCGCTGGTGTCGCCGCGCACGCGGCTGCTGCAGCGCTTCGCCGTGTTCCCCGATGGCATGCGCTTCCTGGTGGACCTGCGCGCCGAGCTGCTGCCGCTGCTCAAGAGCGACAAGCGGCTGCTGCCGCTGGAGGCGGAGCTCGAGCAGCTTTTCGCCACCTGGTTCGACGTGGCCTTCCTGGAGCTCAGGCGCCTGTCGTGGGACTCGCCCGCCTCGTTGATCGAGAAGCTCATCAAGTACGAGGCGGTGCATGACATCCGCAGCTGGGCGGACCTGAAGAACCGCCTGGACAGCGACCGGCGCTGCTACGGCTTCTTCCACCCCCGCCTGCCGAACGAGCCGCTGATCTTCGTGGAGGTGGCGCTCGTCAATGAGATCTCCGAAAGCATCACGCCGCTGCTGGACGAGTCGGCCGAGGCCGCCGACATCCAGCGCGCGACCACGGCCATCTTCTATTCGATCAGCAGCACCCAGACGGGGCTGCGCGGCGTGAGCTTCGGCGACTCGCTCATCAAGCATGTCGCGGAGACGCTGACCGAGGAGTTCCCGCGCCTGCGCACCTTCGCCACGCTGTCGCCCATTCCGGGCTTCCGCTCCTGGCTGGCCAAGCAGGGCGCGGCGCAGCTCGAGCGGCTCGACGAAAAGCAGCGGGTCGAGCTGGGCCGCGCCGTGGGCTTCATGCCGCCGCAGATCGCCCATGTGCTGGCCGCAGCCGACAAGGCGCTGGAGCTGCCCCCGAAGTCGCCCGTGCGCCAGCTGCTGCAGCAATGCGCGGCGCGCTACCTGGGCCGCGAGCTGCAGGACGGCAAGCCCCTGGACGCCGTGGCGCGCTTTCACCTGGGCAACGGCGCACGCGTGGAGCGGCTCAACTGGGCGGCCGACCCTTCGGCCAAGGGCATGAAGCAGTCCTTCGGCATGATGGTCAACTACCTGTACGACCTCAAGCGCATCGACAAGCACCGCGCGCTGCTCGAGGAGGGCAGGGTGCCCGTGTCGGGCGACATAGAAAGCCTGTGCGGCGATTGAATTGAAGCGCCAGCGCTTACATTTCCCCTGCCATAACCGATCAACCAGCAAGGAGACAAGGCAATGCAAGAGAGAGACGACACCCAGCGCTTCACGGACATGCCGCGGCGGCGCGACATGCTGCGCGCCGCAGGCGCGGCGGGCCTGGCAGCCGCCGCGGGTGGCGCCTGGGCGCAGGGTGCCAGCACCTGGCCTTCCAAGCCCGTGACCCTGATCGTGCCCTTCCCTGCGGGCGGCGGCACCGATGCCTTCGCGCGCCCGCTGGCCGCGCAGTTCTCCAAGAGCACGGGCAAGACCCTGGTGATCGACAACCGCGGCGGCGCGGGCGGCACCGTGGGCGCGAGCATCGCGGCCAAGGCGCATCCCGACGGCTACACGCTATTCATGGGCGGCGCGCACCACGTCATCGCGCCCTCGGTCTACCCCAGGCTCGACTACGACATCGAGAAGGACTTCGTCCCCCTGGCCCTGCTCGCCAGCGTGCCGCAGGTGGTGGTGGTCAACCCGCGCAACGTGAAGGCCAACACCATCCAGGAGCTCCTGGCCATGGTCAAGAGCAGTCCCGGCAAGTTCAACTACGCATCGGCCGGGTCGGGCAGTTCGCACCACCTGGCGGGCGAGCTGTTCAAGATCCAGACCGGTACCTTCATCACCCACATCCCCTACCGCGGCGCGGGCCCGGCGCTGCAGGACCTGATCGGCGGCAACGTGGACATGATGTTCGACGGCCTGGGCTCCTCGGCCGGGCACATCAAGGGAGGGCGCATCAAGGCGCTCATGGTCGCGGGCTCCAAGCGCAACCCGGCCTTCCCCGACGTGCCCTGCGCCGCCGAGGTTGGCCTGCCCGACTACAACGTCAGCACCTGGTACGGCCTGTGGACGCCCAAGGGCACGCCGCCCGACGTGCAGGCGCGCATCGTCGAGGAGATCCGCAAGCTCGGCGCCTCCGACGAGATCAAGGCCATCTGGGCCGGCAACGGCGCCGAGTTCGGCACCCTGAGCCCGCAGGACTTCGGCAAGATGATCGGCAGCGAGGTCAAGCGCTGGGCGCAGGTGGTCAAGGCGTCGGGCGCCAAGATCGAGTGACGGTGCGCCATGGCGGGTGAAGTGGTGGCGGCCCTGGCCGCGCTGGAGGGGCCTGACCGGGGCATCGTGCGCGTCGCGCTGCGCAGCGAAGGGCGCCTGAACGCCATGTCGCGCGCCATGTGGCGCCAGCTTTGCTCCGTTTTCGAGAGCGTCCAGCGCAGTGCGGATGCGCGCTGCGTGCTCATCGAAGGAGAGGACGGCGCGTTCTGTGCGGGCGGCGACATTTCCGAGTACCCGGCGTTCCGCTTCGACCCAGCGAGCCTGCGCGACTTCCACGAGAACGACGTCTGGGGCGGCCTGTCGGCGATGCTGGCCTGCGACGTGCCCATCGTCGCGTGCATTGACGGCGCCTGCATGGGCGCGGGCGTGGAGATCGCGAGCTGCTGCGACATCCGCATCGCCGCCACCGGTGCGCGCTTCGGCGCGCCCATCGCCCGGCTGGGCTTTCCCATGGCGCCGCGCGAGGCCCGGCTCGTGGCCGGCGCCGTGGGCGAGACCACCGCGCGGCAGATGCTGCTGGAGGCAGCCACCTTCAGCGCCGCCGAGATGGCGCAGCGCGGCTTCCTGAGCCGCGTGGTGGAGCCCGCGCTGCTGCGCGCCCAGGCCCTGGGGACGGCCCGGCGCATCGCCGCGCTCGCGCCGGGCGCGGCGCGGCTCAACAAGCAGACCCTGCGCGCATTGAAGGCACAAGACATGCCGAAAACGCCTGTGCATCAAGCACAGACAGCTATCGATACGGTAGCAAACCCCGATCCCTATGCCTACGCGGCGAGTGCCGAGCACCGCGAAGGCATTGCCGCATTCCTCGACAAACGACCTCCCAACTTCTGAGACAGCACCCATGCAATCCGACAACCTGTTCAGCGCGCTGCGCGCAGCCTTCCCGTCCGACCTGGACCAGATCGCCGTCGAGGCCGCATCGGCCAGCGGCGAGCCGCTGCTCTACACCTGGCGTGACCTGGACCGCGCCAGCGCCCGCATCGCCAACCTGCTGGCCTCGCTCAAGCTGCCCGAGGGCAGCCGCATCGCCGTGCAGGTGGAGAAATCGGTCGAAGCCATGCTGCTGTACCTGGCCACGCTGCGCGCGGGCTACGTGTTCCTGCCGCTGAACACCGCCTACCAGAGCGCCGAGATCGAATACTTCGTCGGCAACGCCGAGCCCGCCGTGGTCGTGTGCACGCCGGGCAACTTCTCCTGGGTGTCCAGGATCGCCTTCACCGCGGGCACGCAGCACGTGTTCACGCTGGGCGATGACCGCACGGGCACGCTGCTCGAGCGCGCCGCGCACTTCGGCGACGAGCACGCGCCCGCCGTCCGCAAGGCCGACGACCTCGCCGCCATCCTCTACACCAGCGGCACCACCGGCCGCAGCAAGGGCGCGATGCTCACGCACGGCAACCTGCTGTCCAACGCGCGGGTGCTCAAGGACTACTGGGGCTGGAAGCCGGGCGACGTGCTCATCCACGCGCTGCCCATCTTCCACGTGCACGGGCTGTTCGTCGCGATCCACGGCGCGCTGATCAACGGCAGCAGGATGATCTGGATGGCCAAGTTCGACCCCAAGGCCGCGATCGCCGCCATGCAGCGCGCCACGGTGTTCATGGGCGTGCCCACGCTCTACGTGCGCATGCTGGCCGAGCCGGCGCTCACGAAGGCCGCCGTGAGCCACATGCGCCTGTTCATCTCGGGCTCGGCGCCGCTGCTCATCGAGACCTTCAAGGAATGGCAGGACCGCACGGGCCACACCATCCTGGAGCGCTACGGCATGAGCGAGACCATCATGCTCACCTCCAACCCCTGCACGGCCGACGCGCGCCACGGCGGGCAGAGCGAGCGGCGCGGCGGCACCGTGGGCTTTGCGCTGCCCGGCGTGGGCCTGCGCGTGGTGGACGACGCGGGCAAGGAGGTGCCCGTGGGCGAGATCGGCAACATCCAGGTCAGGGGCCCCAACGTGTTCAAGGGCTACTGGCGCATGCCCGAGAAAACCAAGGAAGAGTTCAGCACCGACGGCTGGTTCAAGACCGGCGACGTGGGCGAGGTGGACGAGCGAGGCTACGTGAGCATCGTAGGCCGCAGCAAGGACCTGATCATCAGCGGCGGCTACAACGTCTACCCGGCCGAGATCGAGGGCTACATCAACGAGATGCCCGGCGTGGCCGAGAGCGCCCTGGTGGGTGTGCCGCACCCCGACTTCGGCGAGGTGGGTGTGGCCGTGGTGATCCCCAGGCCCGGCGTGGCGCTGGACGGCGAGGCGATCATCGCGCAGCTCAAGAGCCAGCTCGCCAACTTTAAGATCCCCAAGCGCTGCTTCGTCGCCACCGAACTGCCGCGCAACACCATGGGCAAGGTGCAGAAGAACCTGCTGCGCGAACAGTACAAGGGCCTGTTCGCCTGAACCGGGGGCGCTTCCCTCATCAAGGCAAAAAGGCGACCGAGGTCGCCTTTTTGCTTTTGAACGATAGCTGCAGACGCTCGCCCAGCAAGCGTTGCAGATCGATTGACGCTTAACGCAGCACCAGCACCGGAATGTGCGAGTGCGTCAGCACGTGCTGCGTCTCGCTGCCAAGCAGCAGGCGCTTGAGGCCCTTGCGGCCATGCGATGCCATGACGATCAGGTCGCAGTTGTGCTTCTTGGCGGCCGCGATCACGGCCTCGGCAACCAGGTCGGACTTCGCCACCACGGCCTTGACGCTCACGCCTTCGTTCGAGCCGCGCAGCTTGACCTTGTTGACCAGTTCCTGGGCTGCGTCGCTCCACTGCTTTTCGATGCGCTTGACCTCGGCGGCGTCCACGGGCAGGCCGCCATCGAAATAGCTGCGCGGATAACGCGGTACCACCTTGAGTGCAATCACCGATGCGCCCGTCAGTCCTGCCAGTGACAGGCCGGTTTGAACGGCTGTTTCCGACAGGGGGGACCCGTCGGTGGCGATCAGGATGCGTTTGTACATAGGGTTCTGCTCCTCATGGCTGGTTGCGATTGATAGGAAGCATAGGATAGCGCAAGGGTTTGATCTTGATTCAGGTCAATGAATCCATTGCGCGGAATAGGTAATCTTGGACCTATGTCAAATGATTCTGCCGGTCCATGGGCGGCTGCTTCGAGCGTGGCCATGTCCGATGCGACGGCGCTGCTGGATGACCCGCAGGAGTGGTCCGCCTTCGGCCGGCTGTGCGGCGCCGCGACCGAAGGGGAGTTGCCGGCGGATGGGCGGTGGGAGTCCCATGTCGTGCTCGAAGGCATGCACTGCGCGGCCTGCGCCCTGACCATCGAGGATGCGCTGCGCCAGGTGCCCGGCGTGGCCGAGGCCGACGTGAGCGCCGCCACGCGCCGCGCACGCGTGGTGTGGAGCCCGGGGCAGGTCCTGCCCTCGCAATGGATGGAGGCGGTGCGCAAGGCCGGCTACCGCGCCATGCCCGCCATGGACGCCTTCGTCCGCGAGCAGCGCCAGCGCGAGAGCCGCCGCGCGCTGTGGCGCTGGCTGGTGGCGGGCTTCTGCATGATGCAGGTCATGATGTACGCATGGCCCGCCTACCAGGCCATGCCCGGCGACCTGACCGCAGAGATGGAGCAGCTGCTGCGCTGGGCCTCGTGGGTCATCAGCCTGCCCGTGGTGCTGTTCGCCTGCGGGCCGTTTTTCTCCAGCGCGCTGCGCGACATACGCCAGCGCCGCGTGAGCATGGATCTGCCCGTGGCGCTGGGCATGCTGATCACCTTCGTGGTGAGCATGATCGGCACCTTCGATCCCACGGGGCCGTTCGGGCGCGAAGTGTATTACGACTCGCTCACCATGTTCGTGTTCTTCCTGCTCACCGGCCGCTGGCTGGAGCTGCGCCTGCGCAACCGCACGGCCGGCGCGCTCGAGGCCGTGATGAACCGGCTGCCCGACAGCGTCGAGCGCCGCACCGCGGAGGGCGGTTTCGTGCGCGTGGCCACGCGGCGGCTGCAGGTGGGCGACGTGGTGCGGGTGCTGCCCGGCGAGGCCTTCCCGGCCGATGGGCGCATCCTTGCCGGCAGCACGCAGGCCGACGAGGCCTTGCTGACAGGCGAATCCACGCCTGTGGGCAAGTCGCCGGGCAGCACGGTCACGGCGGGCAGCCATAACCTGCGCTCCGCAGTGGAAGTGGCGGTCGACGCCCTGGGTGCGCAGACGCGCTTCGGACAGATCGTGGCGCTGATGGAAGCCGCTTCGCTGCAGAAGCCCCGCCTGGCCCAGTTGGCCGACCGGGTGGCGCGCCCCTTCCTTGTGGGGGTGCTGCTGGCGGCGCTGCTTGCGGCCGTCTGGTGGTGGCCCACCGACCCCAGCCATGCGCTGATGGTGGCCGTCGCAGTCCTGGTGGTCACCTGCCCCTGTGCGCTGTCGCTGGCCACGCCGGTGGCCATGCTCACCACCGCGGGTACGCTGGCGCGCGGCGGCGTGCTGGTGCGCAACCTGCAGGCGCTGGAGGCGCTGGCCACCGTGGATACGGTGGTGTTCGACAAGACGGGTACGCTCACGCATGACCGCATGGCGGTGTCCGGGACGCGGGTGGCACCGGGCGCCGGGTTGACTCCGGAGCAGGCCCTGGGCCTGGCGGCCATGCTGGCCCGGCATTCATTCCACCCCGTGTCGCGCGCCTTGGTCGCCGCGGCGGCGGAAACGGAGAAGCCGAGCCTGCCCTGGACCCTGGATGAAGTCCAGGAACTGCCGGGGGCAGGGCTGCAGGCCCGGGCCTGGCAGATGGGGCAGCAGGAGGTAATTCTGCGCCTGGGATCGGCCGCCCATGCGCGCGTGGCGCCGATGGAAGGGCAGCAGGTGGTGCTGTCGGCCGAGCGTGCGGGGCAGGTCGCCGAACTGGCGCGCTTTGCCTTGAGCGAGGCGCTGCGCCCCGAGGCCGCCTCCGTGGTGCGGCAGCTTCGCTCCGCGGGCATCGATGTGCAGCTGCTCTCGGGCGACCGCAGCGCGGCGGTGCAGGGCGTGGCCGCCCGTGCGGGCATCGACGTGGCGCATGGCGACTGCACGCCCCAGGACAAGCTGCAGCGCCTGCAGGCCCTTCAGGCCGGCGGCCACTGCGTGGCCATGGTGGGTGACGGGTTGAACGACGGTCCGGTGCTGGCGGGCGCGCATGCCTCGTTCGCATTCGGCAAGGCTGTGCCGTTGGCGCAATCCCGTTCTGACATTGTTGTTTTAGGTGACAATCTCGCCCCGGTGGCCCTGACCCTGCTGCTGGCACGGCGTACTTTGCGCATCGTGCGCCAGAACTTGTGGTGGGCTGCCGGATACAACGCCGTTGGCGTTCCGTTGGCCATCGCGGGATACATGCCGGCCTGGCTGGCAGGCCTGGGTATGGCGCTCAGTTCGCTGCTGGTGGTGATGAATGCGGCGCGCCTGGCGCGCATTCCTGGCGGCGATGCCGTTGCCATTTCGCAACCGGCGCATTCCACGCCCATGCCTGTAGAGGTGGCCTGACCATGGACATTCTGTATCTGCTGATTCCGCTGTCTGTCGTGCTCGTGCTGTTCGTGCTGGCCGGCCTGTGGTGGGCTGTCTATCGGGGACAGTTCGAAAACATCGATCAAGAGGGGGAGCGCATTCTGAGGAATGATTGACGCTGGTCAATAACCACAATGCGAGTCCGGTTGAAACTTTTTCTGCATATCAACGAGGTGTAACCGATGGAGTCATCACAAACAAAAGTTGCGCACTACGACGATACCGTCGTGCGCCAATTCACGATCATGGCCGTGGTCTGGGGGGTGGTGGGCATGCTGGTCGGCGTGTTCATCGCAGCACAGCTGACTTGGCCCGAACTGAATTTCGGCATTCCATGGCTGAGTTACGGGCGCCTGCGCCCGCTGCACACCAATGCGGTGATCTTCGCCTTCGGCGGTTGCGGCCTGTTCGCCACCAGCTACTACGTAGTGCAGCGCACCAGCCAGGCGCGGCTGTTCATGCCTAAGCTGGCCAGCTTCACCTTCTGGGCCTGGCAGGCCGTCATCGTGGCCGCCGCCATCAGCCTGCCGTTGGGCTACACGTCGGGCAAGGAATACGCCGAGTTGGAATGGCCGATCGACATCCTGATCGCCGTCACCTGGGTCAGCTACGCCATCGTGTTCTTCGGCACGGTGGGTACGCGCAAGGTCAAGCACATCTACGTGGCCAACTGGTTCTTCGGCGCCTTCATCATTGCCGTGGCCCTGCTGCACATCGTCAACAGTGCCGCTATTCCCGCGGGCTGGATGAAGAGCTATTCCGCCTACGCCGGCGTGCAGGACGCCATGGTCCAGTGGTGGTACGGCCACAACGCCGTGGGCTTCTACCTGACCACGGGCTTTCTGGGCATGATGTACTACTTCATCCCCAAGCAGGCCGGCCGCCCGGTGTACAGCTACCGCCTGTCCATCGTGCACTTCTGGGCGCTGATCTTCACCTACATGTGGGCCGGTCCCCATCACCTGCACTACACCGCGCTGCCCGACTGGACGCAGTCCGTGGGCATGGTGTTCTCGCTGATCCTGCTGGCGCCCAGCTGGGGCGGCATGATCAACGGCATGATGACCCTGTCGGGCGCCTGGCACAAGCTGCGTGACGACCCCATCCTGCGCTTCCTGATCGTGTCGCTGTCGTTCTATGGCATGTCCACCTTCGAGGGCCCGATGATGTCGATCAAGACCGTCAACGCCCTGTCGCACTACACCGACTGGACCGTGGGCCACGTGCACTCCGGTGCCCTGGGCTGGGTCGGCCTGATCACCATGGGTTCGCTGTACTACTTGGTGCCGCGCCTGTTCGGCAAGGACAAGATGCACTCCATCAAGGCCATCGAACTGCACTTCTGGATGGCGACGATCGGCATCGTGCTCTACATCGCCGCCATGTGGATCGCCGGCGTGATGCAGGGCCTGATGTGGCGCGCCGTCAACACCGACGGCACGCTGACCTACACCTTCGTCGAAAGCGTCAAGGCCACCTATCCGTTCTATGCCATCCGGTTCTTCGGGGGCCTGCTGTATCTGTCCGGCATGGTCCTGATGGCCTGGAACGTATGGATGACTGCGATTTCTGGTCGTGCCGTCAAGGTGGCCATTCCGGCTGTGAAGGCCGCGCACGCTTGAAGGTTCAGGAGCCAGATATATGTCCAATACACAGAACAACACTTCGTCCGGCTTCACCCACGAGAAGGTCGAGACCAGCAACTTCCTGATGATCGTCCTGATCCTCCTGGTGGTTGCCATTGGCGGCCTGGTGGAAATCGTGCCGCTGTTCTTCCAGAAGTCCACCACGGAAGCCGTGCAGGGCCTCAAGCCCTACACCCCGCTGCAGCTGGCTGGGCGCGACATCTATGTACGCGAGGGCTGCTACAACTGCCACTCGCAGATGATCCGCCCCTTCCGCGCGGAAACGCTGCGCTACGGCCATTATTCGGTGGCCGGTGAATTCGTCTACGACCACCCGTTCCAGTGGGGTTCCAAGCGCACGGGCCCGGACCTGCACCGCGTGGGCGGGAAGTACAGCGACGAATGGCACCGCATCCACCTGAACAATCCGCGCGACGTGGTACCCGAGTCGAACATGCCGGCCTATCCGTGGCTGGAAAAGACCCAGCTCGATCCCGCCGTTTCCGCTCCGCACATGAAGGCGCTGCGCACCGTGGGCGTTCCCTACACGGACGAGGAAATCGCCGGTGCGGCCGAGCAAGTCAAGGGCAAGACGGAAATGGATGCCCTGGTCGCCTACCTGCAGGTACTGGGCCGCACGCTCAGGTAACAACAAGAGGAGTAGTGGCCATGGACATCACCACCATGCGTATTGTGGTCACGCTGGCATCGCTGGCGTGTTTCGTGGGCATCTGGTTCTGGGCGTTCATGCGCCGCAACAAGACCCGGTTCGAGGAGGCGGCGCAGCTGCCCTTCACCGAGGACTGAAGAACTCCTTAAAAGCAAAGAGATAACCCATGAGCGATTTCACCAGCAATTTCTGGTCCATCTATGTGGCCGGAATCACCATCATCGGCATCATTGGCTGCGGCCTGCTGCTTTGGATCACTTCCCGCAAGAAGGTCGAGGCGACGGCGGACAACACCACGGGCCACGTCTGGGACGAGGACCTGACCGAAATGAACAACCCCATGCCACGCTGGTGGATGTGGCTGTTCGTGCTGACCATCGTGTTCGGCTTTGGTTATTTGGTGGCGTATCCTGGCCTGGGCACGTTCAAGGGCCAGCTTGGCTGGACCCAACTGGGCGAGTACCAGCAAGAGGTGGAGAAGGCGAATACCGAACTGCAGCCTCTTTACGCGCGTTTTGCCAGCATGACTACCGAGGACATGGCGAAGGACCCCGCAGCCATGGCCATCGGCGAGCGCCTGTTCATGAACAACTGCGCGCAATGCCATGGCTCGGACGCGCGCGGCAGCAAGGGCTTTCCCAGCCTGGCCGATGGCGACTGGCTCCATGGCGGCGCGCCCGATGACATCCGCAAGACCATTCACGACGGGCGCGTGGGCGTGATGCCGCCCATGGCCGCCGCGGTCGGATCGCCCGAGGACGTGCGCAACGTGACGCATTACGTACTGAGTCTGTCGGGCAGCCCGCACGACTCGCTCAGGGCTTCGCTCGGCAAATCCAAGTTTGCGGCCTGCGCTGCCTGCCACGGCATGGACGGTAAGGGCAACGCGGCGCTGGGAGCCCCCAACCTGACGGATGACATCTGGCTGCACGGCTGGGGCGAGGCCGCCATCACGGCTATGATTAACAACGGCAAGACCAATGAAATGCCGGCACAGGCAGGTAAGCTGACCGACGCGCAGATCAACGTGCTGACGGCTTATGTCTGGGGCTTGTCCCACAAGGCCGGCGCTTCTCGCTGACGCCAGCTCTGCGGCCGGCTCCCTCACCGAGGGTGCCGGCCGTTTTGTTTTCTGGAAGTTGTACTTCCCCCACGAGATCCCATCATGAAGCCAGCCGAAGACAGGCCACGCAAGGTGATACCCATTACTCCTGTTGCAGCGGAGAGCCAGCAGCCTGAGACGGTGTCGCTTTACGAAGCCCAGAAGAAGATCTATCCCCGCTCCATCAGCGGTGTGTTCGCGCGCTGGCGCTGGGCGATGGTGTTCCTGACGCAGCTGGTCTTCTATGGCCTGCCCTGGCTGGAGTGGGGGCAGCGCCAGATGGTGCTGTTCGACCTCGGGGCGCGGCGCTTCTACATCTTCGGCCTAGTGCTGTACCCGCAGGACTTCATCTATTTGACCGGCCTGCTCATCATCTCGGCGCTGTCGTTGTTCCTGTTCACGGCAGTGGCGGGGCGGCTGTGGTGCGGATTCGCCTGTCCGCAGACGGTTTATACCGAGATATTCATGTGGATCGAGCACAAGATCGAAGGCGATCGCAGTGCCCGCATGCGCCTGGACAACGGGACGTGGACCTTCGAGAAGATCTGGAAGAAATCGCTCAAGCAGGTGATCTGGGTCGCTGTGGCCTTCTGGACCGGTTTCACGTTCGTGGGTTATTTCGTGCCGATCCGGGAACTCGGCGGCGAGCTGCTGGTGCTGCACGGCTCCTGGCAGATCTTCTGGGTGTTCTTCTATGGTTTCGCGACCTATGGCAATGCAGGCTATCTGCGCGAGCAGGTCTGCAAGTACATGTGCCCCTACGCGCGCTTCCAAAGCGCGATGTTCGACAAGGACACGCTGATCGTCACCTACGACCCCGAGCGAGGCGAGCCCCGCGGACCGCGCACCAAGAGCGTCGACTACAAGGCCAAGGGCCTGGGGGACTGCATCGACTGCACGTTGTGCGTGCAGGTCTGCCCTACGGGCATCGACATCCGCAATGGCCTGCAGTACGAATGCATCGGCTGCGGCCTGTGCGTGGATGCATGCGATACCGTGATGGACAAGATGAAATACCCGCGGGGGCTGATCCGCTTCTCCACGCAGAACGGCGTCAAGAACCACTGGACCCAGTCGCAGATGCTCAAACGCGTGCTGCGTCCGCGCGTGCTGTTCTATACCAGCGTGCTGATTGTGCTTTGCATCGGGATGCTCGCTAGCTTGGTGGTGCGCACGCCTCTCAAGGTGGACGTGGTGCGCGACCGCGCGGCGCTCTCGCGCATCGTGGCTGGGGGCAAGCTGGAGAACATCTACCGGCTGCAGATCATGAATGCCACCGAAGGGGCCCAGCGCTATGTCATCAGCGCGCGTGGGCTGCCAGGGCTGGAGGTGGCTTCCGAGTCCGAGGTCGATATCGGCCCTGCGGACTCCCGCTGGGTTGCTGTGCGCCTGCAAATCCCCTACGGGTCGGCGCCACCGGGCTCGCACACGGTGTATTTCGATATCCAGGCGCAGGGCAACAAAGGGCAGGTGGCGGAGAAATCCGTATTCCTCGTCCCGCGCTGAGGGCGCGGATCCGTACCGAGTTTTTGCATGGCCCCGGAAGGGGCACGGAGATCGTAACGATGTCGAAAGATGGACCAATGAATGCAGACCCCGAGCCGCAGCCCTGGTGGAGGTACGGCCATGTGTGGCTGATCATCGCAGGCCCGGTGATCGTGGTCATTGCCGGTTTCGTCACTCTTTGGCTTGCGCTTTCCCGGCCGGACCCCGTGCTGGCGGAGGACTACTACCAACGTGGCCTGGACATCAACAAGACGCTGAAGAATGCGGACTCTGGCATGACACCCGCAATGAAAGGGCGTAACCACGCCGCCACGCCCGCGCAGGACCAGCCGCGCTGAGGTCCTAAGGGGAATCAGGGAGACGATGGCACTTTGCTTGCGCCGGGCATGGTGCTAGGCTGTCACTATGACAAGGAGACAAGCTTGATGTGGAAGCAGAGGTTGATGTGGATAGCCTGGCCCGCCTTTCTCATGGCGGGGGTCATGGAGATGGTCGTGTTTGCCTTCGTGGACCCCGAGGCGTTGCAGTGGTTCGACCAGCCCGTCACTCTTTCGAGGCAAGGCGTCTACACCGTAGCGTTCTTCGTTTTCTGGGCCATCATCATGGCGTCGAGCATGCTTACCACGATGTTGTCGCTCTCCCCCTTCGAGCTCAATCGCTGTCCGGTACCGGAGGGCGAGAGGCCGCTCGACTGTGCCAAATACATGCCCTGACATGGGCCTGGGGCTGCAGCCTGGGTGAGGGTGGTTAGAGACAGGATTGCTGGCTATTGACGATGCGCTTCAGGGCATCGGTGTCCACGATGCGTACGTGGCGTTGCCTGACCTCCACGATGCCCTCCTCGACGAACTTGGAGAAGGTGCGGCTCACGGTTTCGAGCTTGAGGCCCAGGTAGCTGCCGATTTCCTCGCGCGTCATGCGCAACACCAGTTCCGATTGGGAAAACCCCCGCGCATGCAAGCGCTGCACCAGATTCAACAGGAAGGCGGCAAGGCGCTCCTCGGCCCGCATGCTTCCCAGGAGCAGCATGACGCCGTGTTCGCGGACGATCTCACGGCTCATGATCTTGTGCACATGGTTTTGCAGTGCGGTGACTTCGCGGGACAGTTCTTCGATGCGGTCGAACGGCATGACGCAGACCTCGGCGTCTTCCAGGGCCACGGCATCGCAGGTGTGCCGATCGTTCACTATGCCATCTAGGCCGATGATTTCTCCGGCCATCTGAAAACCCGTCACTTGGTCGCGTCCATCCTCCGTGGCCACGCAGGTCTTGAAGAAGCCCGTGCGAATGGCGAACAGGGATGCGAATGGTTCGCCGTTGCGAAACAACGTGCCGCCACGCTTGACCTTGCGGCGCACGGCGACGACGTCATCGATGCGCTTGAGTTGCTGCTCATCCAGCCCGACGGGCATGCACAGTTCGCGCAAGTTGCAGTTTGAACAGGCAACTTTGATGGATTGCAGGTTGGAATGTGTGGAAACCCTATTCATGTCGCGAGCTTACATCTGAACGCCGTCGAGGCATGGAATGTCACGGATCGTTCGAAGACTTTGATCCAAAGTCAATTGTCCCCATCCGGACCGCATGGGTGCTTGATCAACATCAAGAACGCCCTGGGGACTCTACGGCACAGTACGCCGCAAATGCAAGGAATCCCACCATGACAGTCGTTACAACAGAGCTCTTGCGTCGTTTTGACGTGCCTGGGCCGCGCTACACCTCCTACCCGACAGCAGACCGTTTCGTGGAGGCATTTGGTGAAAAGGAGTACATCCTAGCCCTGCAGCAGCGTCGCGTGGGGTCGGCGGCCAAGGCGATGCCCCTGTCCCTCTACGTGCATATTCCGTTTTGCGAATCCCTGTGCTACTACTGTGCCTGTAACAAGATCATTACACGGCATCCGGAGCGGGCCGAGGTCTATTTGCGGTACTTGAGCCGCGAGATCGACCTGCACACCGCGCACTGCGGCGTGGGGCAGCACGTGAGTCAGCTGCATTTCGGCGGCGGCACGCCCACCTTCCTGTCTGACGACGGCCTGCGCGAACTCATAGGCATGCTCAAGCGCAGCTTCGTGCTGGTGCCAGGGGGCGAGTATTCGATCGAAGTGGATCCTCGCACCGTGGACGAGAAGCGGCTTGCCTTGCTGGCCGAGCTGGGTTTCAACCGGCTCAGCTTCGGGGTGCAGGATTTCGATCCCGAGGTGCAGAAGGCGGTGCATCGCATACAGCCTGCCGAGAAGGTATTCGCGCTGATCGAGAGCGCACGCAAGCTGGGCTTCGAGTCGGTGAACGTGGACCTGATCTATGGCCTGCCGCGCCAGACGCCGGAGTCTTTCGACCGGACCCTGGCGCAGGTGGCGCAACTGCGGCCCGACCGCATCGCGCTGTATGCCTACGCCCATCTGCCCGAACGCTTCAAGTCGCAACGGCGCATCATTTCCGCAGAGCTGCCCATGGCCTCGGCCAAGGTGTCGATGCTGGCGCGCTCCATCGACGTGTTCATGAATGCGGGCTATGTGTACGTGGGCATGGACCACTTCGCGCTGCCCGAGGATGCCCTGGCTGTGGCCAAGCGCCAGGGGCGGCTGCACCGCAATTTCCAGGGGTACAGCACCCAGCCTGACTGCGACCTGATCGCGCTTGGCGTTTCCGCCATCGGGCGGGTGGGCGCAACGTACAGCCAGAACGTCAAGACGCTGGACGAGTATTACGACGCGATCAACCATGGGCACCTGCCCATAGTGCGAGGCCTGGCCTTGACCAGGGACGACCTGGTGCGCCGCGCGGTCATCATGGCCCTGATGTGCCAGGGGGAGGTGCTGTTCGAGCCGGTCGAGCAGTCCTGGCTCATCGATTTTCGCCGCTATTTCGAGGCCGAGCTGCAGCAGCTCGAAGAAATGGCGGAGCAGGGTCTGGTGAAGGTCGGCGCCGAGGGCATCGAGGTCACCACGATGGGCTGGTTCTTCGTGCGTGGCGTGGCGATGGTGTTCGACAAGTACTTGCAGGCGGACCGCAATCGGGCACGTTTCTCGCGCATCATCTGATCCATGTTGCTGGCGCTGGCTTCGACGGCATTCTTCATGGGCTTGATGGGCGGGACGCATTGTCTCGTCATGTGCGCAGCGCCCTGCGCCGCCTTGACGGGGGCGGGTGGCGCCCCGGGTGGTAGCGAGCAGGTCGTGCGCTGGATGCCGCGCGGATCCGTGGCGCAGCGCACCGTCGGATTCCATCTGGGGCGGTTGACGGGCTATGGCGTGGCGGGCGCCCTGGCCGCCTTCGCCATGGAACGGCTGGCGTGGCTGAGCCAAGGCAGCGCCGCGCTGCGCCCCGTCTGGACCATGTTCCATGTGCTGATCCTCGCCTGGGGCTTGTTGATGATGCTGCAGGTGCGCCAGCCTGTATGGCTGGAAGGCGCCGGCAGGGCGGTCTGGGGCAGGGTGCGATCTCTGGTATCCCGGCCTGGAGGCCTGTTCGTGACCGGCTGTGCCTGGGCGCTGCTGCCTTGCGGCCTGCTCTACACCGCGTTGCTCACCGCAGCATTGAGCGGCAGCGTTCAGCGTGGCGCCCTGTGCATGGTGCTGTTTGGCGTTGGCAGTGGTGTCTGGCTGGTGGTCGGGCCTGTGGCGTGGGGCAGGTTTCGTGCACGCGTCAACGGTGTTGCGGGCACATGGGGGCCCAGGATTGCGGGTCTGGTGCTTTTCACGCTGGGGGCTGGGGCCTTGTGGATGGATGTGGTGCACGGGCAGCCCGCCCCGTGGTGTTTGCCCTGAGCCGCATTTGTCGCCAGCGATCATTTTGTTGTTTGTAACTAATACGCAACGCTGGTAACTGACCATAATGCTTCGGTAAGATGGGCGCGAGTGGATATGCCCTCTGCAAACTGAAGTGGACCAATCCGTACTGATTGATATCGATGCCCTCCGCGTGGGCATGTTCATCCAACTCGAAGTGGGCTGGATGAACCATCCCTTTCCGATGAACAGCTTCAGAATCTCCTCGCATGAGCAGATTCGCGTTTTGCGGGACTTGGGACTGAAATCCGTACGCCACATTCCGGCCAAGAGCACGGCCCTGGCGCAAACGCCTTCAGAGGCGCTCGAGCGGATGGCGGACGTGCAGCCGGAGCAGGACGATGTCGGTGAGCCCGCTGTCGAACGGCTGGGGCGCAGCACCACGGCGCAGGCCGGTGTACGGGCGCTATACAACGCCACGCAGCAACGTTGCAGGCAGCGCTACCAGGAGGCTGCCACCGTCTATGAGTCGGTCTGCGCCGGGGTGCAGGCGGCGCCGCAAAAGGTGCGCGAACAGGCGGAATCCCTGGTCCGCGCGTGCGTTGCGCAGCTGCTGGAGCAGGGGCCATACGCGGTTCACCTGCTGGCTGACAGCCTGGGTCAGCGCTCTGCTGGCCATGCGGTGAACGTGCTGGTGCTGGCCTTGCTGCTTGGGCGCGCGCTCCGCATGGAGGCGCGGGAGTTGTGCCTCCTGGGGACGGCGGCCTTGCTGCATGACCTGGGGAAGGTGGGCTTGCCGATTCATATCGCGGAGCCGGGCGCCGCTCTCAACCTTTCGGACATGCAGCGCTATCAGGAGCACGTGGGCCTGTCGGTGGACCTGGGGCAGCGCATGGGGCTGTCCAGCGACGTGCTGATCGCGATTGCGCAGCACCACGAAATGGCTGATGGCAGCGGGTTTCCGCTGCGCCTCGTCGGCGAGGACCTCAGCCGATGCGGGCAGATATTGGCGCTTGTTAACCGCTACGACCGCCTGTGCAATCCATTGCATGGGGAGCAGGCGTTGACGCCCCACGAGGCCCTGGCCAGGATCTTCGCGCTGCGGCGCGAGTGTTTCGACGCCACGGTGCTGGGGGCCTTCATCCGGATGATGGGGGTCTATCCGCCGGGCTCGCTGGTCCAGTTGGTGGATGGCCGTTTCGGGCTGGTAGTCGTGGTGGATGCCTTGCATTCTCTGCGTCCCTGCGTCGTGCTGTATGAGCCGGCCGTGCCCAGGGACGAGGCGCCATTGCTCGATCTGGCGCAGAACGACGAGGTCGGCATTTTGCGCAGCCTCAAGCCCGCGCAATTGCCGCGGGACGCCCTCGACTACCTGCTGCCGCGGCCGCGTATCTCCTACTTCTTCGAGCGTGCCCTCAGCCCTCGGGATTGCGGGGGCAGCGCGTGATCATCAGCGGGCACTCCTTCGCTGCGATATGGAACGGCATCGATCTGGCCGCGTGGCTGGTGGACGGGCACGCGCTGCAGATACGCCATGCCAACGAGGCTGCCGCGCGGCTCGTGGGGCGCAGCGTGGCGGACATGGAGGGCATGCCGGTCCACGGCCTGGTGGTCACGCCCGAAGACCTGATTTTCTGGGGGCAGTCCCATGCCGGCATTGCCGCCGGCATCCACTCGCATACCTGGGTGCGCAACATGCACAGCGGCAACCTCGTGCCGGTGGATAGGCGCGTGCTTGCCATCCAGGCGTCCGAGGGCGACCCCGCGGACCGATACCTGCTTCTGACCATGCAGGACCGGTCGGAGCACGAGGCCTCCCAGCGCGAGCTGGAGTCCCTGTTGTCGGAGTTGCGTGCGACTCTCGATTCCGCGGCCGACGGCGTGCTGACCTGCAATCTGCACGGAGAGATCCGCGCCTTCAACCAGCGGCTGGCCCAGATATGGCAGCTGCCGCGCGAACTGCTTTTGCGGCGCGACGATGCGGCGATAAGGGTGCACATGGAGAGCCAGGTGCTAGATGCCGAGGCCTATCGACTCCGCCTGGCCGCGATCGCGCATGAGCCGATGCTGGAGACCACCGACATCCTGCATCTGCGCAATGGCATGACGGTGGAACAGCGCTCGGTGCCGCAGCTCATCCAGGGGCGCCCGGCGGGGCGGGTGTACTCGTTCCGCGACATTTCCCGGCAGGCCGAGGTGCAGGCCGGACTGCGCCTGGCGGCGCGGGTGTTCGAATCGAGCCTGGACGCGATTTTCATCGCCGACGAACGGCATGCCGTGGCCCGCATCAACCCTGGGTGCGAACAGCTCCTGGGTGCGGCGGCGCAGGGGGTGGTCGGCCGGCGGGTGACGGCGCTTTTCGCCATGGCGCAGGACGATGCCGAATTCATGGCCGAGGTGCGGCAGGGCTGGGAGCAGGCGGGCTTCTGGGAAGGCGAACTGCGGCTGCGCCAGGAAGAGGATGCGCACTGCTGCGTGCAGCTGTCATGGGTGGCGCTGCGCGACGATGCGGGCGCCGTCGCGCAGAGCATAGGCTTCATGCGGGACCTTTCCGTGCAGCATGCCGCGCAAAAGCGCATCGAGGAGCTGGCCTATAGCGACGCGCTCACGGGACTGCCCAACCGGCTGCCGCTCAACAAGAGGGTGGCCGCGGCCATCGAAGCCTCGCGCGGCCATGGCGGCGGGTTCGCCATCCTGTTCCTGGACCTCGACCGGTTCAAGAACGTCAACGATTCCCTGGGGCATCCCTTCGGGGACCGCGTGCTGAAGCTCGTGGCCGAGCGCCTGCAGGGCTGCCTGCGCCAGTCCGACATGCTGTGCCGCCTCGGGGGCGACGAATTCGTCATCTATCTGCACGATGCGGACGCGGCCATTGCCGAGAGCGTGGCGCGCCGCGTGCAGGAAGAGATGCTGCGCCCCTTCATGCTCGACGAAATGGGGTTTTCCATCCAGTGCAGCATCGGCATGTCGCTGTATCCGCAGGATGGGGATGCGCTCGACGACCTCATCAAGCATGCCGATACCGCCATGTACCGGGTCAAGGAGCGCGGCCGGGGCAGCTACGGCTTCTACCAGCCGCAGATGAACGCGCACCTGCTGTCGCGCATGAAGATGGAGCACGCCATGCGCCAGGCGCTGAACCACGGGCACATG
The DNA here is from genome assembly GCF_000204645.1 of Alicycliphilus denitrificans K601. Lineage (NCBI taxonomy): Bacteria > Pseudomonadati > Pseudomonadota > Betaproteobacteria > Burkholderiales > Comamonadaceae > Alicycliphilus > Alicycliphilus denitrificans. The sequence goes on from NC_015422.1 coordinate 1,182,033, forward strand.
GCGGTGCACTACCAGCCGCAGGTGGACATGGCGACGGGGTGCATCGTGGGGGCCGAGGCGCTGGTGCGGTGGACGGATCCGGAATTCGGCGTGGTCTCGCCAGGCACCTTCGTGCCGCTGGCGGAGGAGTCGGGCTACATCGTCACGCTGGGCGCATGGGTGATGGAGCAGGCCGTCAAGGAAGCAGCGCACTGGATGGGCTGCGGCACTCCCCTGGTGGTCTCTGTCAACGTATCGGCGCTGGAGTTCCGGCAGGCGGGCTTCGTGGAGCGCATCTCCGCGCTGCTGGCCCAGTACGGCCTGCCGGCGCGCTGGCTGGAGCTGGAGCTGACGGAAACCGTCCTGCTGCAGGATGCCCAGGAGATGCAGCAGGTGCTCGACGCCCTGGCGCGCCTGGGCGTGGGCCTGTCCATCGACGATTTCGGAACCGGCTATTCCAGCCTGGCCTATCTGAAAAAGCTGACCATCCACCGGCTGAAGATCGACAAATCCTTCGTGGGCGGCCTGCCTGGCGACGGGGGCGATTGCGCCATCGTCCAGGCCATCGTCAGCATGGGACGGGCACTGCGCATCGGCGTGGTCGCGGAAGGGGTGGAGACGCAGGCGCAGCGCCAGGCGCTGCAGGGCATGGGCTGCGACTGCTACCAGGGTTTCTTGTGCGCGCCGGCCATGCCCGCGGCGGATTTCCGCGTCCGGATGGCGGAGCCCGCGACCGGGGCCAAGCGCATCGCCAAACGCTGAATCAAAGGGCGGTACGCGCGGGAAGACAGGTGTCTGCGGATGCCAACGGACCGGCATCCTGAACCGGGGGTTCAGGTGGGCGAGGGCAACCAGGCGTTGGGTTCATCTGACGCGAGATGATCACGCTCACCTGGCAATGTACCAAGCCCGTGCTCAATGAGCATTGGTTCAAGGAAATATAAAGCCCGCCAACACCGCAGACGGCTTCATTGTAATGGCTGCCGCGCCGGCGTCGGCGCCCGCGGGCCTGCCGGTTACAACAGTCGCCCGTCGTCACCGAGGGCTTGGTCGAGGCGCAGCAGCAACTGCTGCATGCGCTGTTCCTGCGCCGGGGATGGCGAGGGATTCCCGGCGTCCGCTGCGGCGGGAGGGGCGCTGCGCTGGGCGGTGGCGGCAGCTAGTTCGGACGCTTCGCGGTCGGCGATTTCGAAGGCCAGATTGAGCGCGGCCAGCACGGCGATGCGCTCGCGTGCGCGCACCTTGCCGGCATCGCGGATACGCGTCATGGCGGTGTCCACGCGCTCCACGGCTTCGAGCAGGCGCGACTCATGGCCATCGGGACAGGCCAGCAGGTAGCTTTGCTGCAGGATCTGGACCTCGATCTGCTTCATGGCGCGTCCTTCGTCTCGGTGGGGGCGGCGGGGGCGGATGTGGCCGGCAGGCGGTCGAGCAGCGCATCCACGCGCGCCCTGGCCGCCTGCAGGCGGGACTTCAGGGAGTCGCGCTCCTGCGTGAGCGCCGAGACCTGCTGCGCCAGCAGCGCGTTGGTGCGTTGCAGCTCCGCGTGGCGCAGCAGCAGCCGTTCGACACGCTCGGCGATCTGGTCGAGGGAGGAGGGGTGGTCCATACCCCGCCGATTGTAGGGACAGGCGTGCGATCGGACGTAAAATCGCCCGGTTGGTGCTCGCGGCGTGGTTCACATGCCGCAGTTCAACGGGAAGCAGGGAGGGACCCTTCGCCACGAAGCACGTCCCGAGCCTGCGCTGCCCCCGCAACGGTCAGCGGATGAGTCGCATGCCGGCTCCACTTTCATGCACACGCCACTGGGCGCCTTGAACAAGCGCCTGGGAAGGCTTTGGAAGCTGTTCCGCCAGCCCGGATACCGGCCAACATGGTGGCCGTGCGCGCCGTATCGAGAGTAGGCGCGCGCGGCCGTATCACCCAACGCTGGCGGGGAGGCTGGCACGGGTAACTTCTGTTGACTCTGGTTCCCTATGATGAATCCGTCCCTTCGCGCTGGCGCATTGCGTCCTGCCGCGTTCGCCCTGGCCGCAATGGCCGCCTGCGCCGTCCAGGCGCAGCAGGGCGCCGCCCACGTCCTGGACGATGTCGTGGTCACGGCCACGCGCACCGCGCAGCCGCTCACCGACGTCCTGGCCGACGTGTCCATCGTTGACCGCGAGACCATCGAGCAAAGCGGCGCCACCGGGCTGGGCGACGTGCTGGCGCGCCTGCCGGGCATAGAGATGGCCCGCTCCGGCGGCCCCGGCGGCACCACCAGCATGTTCGTGCGCGGCGCCGAGACGCGCTTCACGGCCGTCTACGTCGATGGCGTGCGCGTCGATTCGCAGGCCGGCTCGGGCGGCACCACCTGGGAGGCGATTCCGCTCGCGCAGATCGAGCGCATCGAGGTGCTGCGCGGCCCCGCCGCCGCCGTCTATGGCTCGGACGCCGTGGCCGGCGTGATCCAGATCTTCACCAAGAAGGGCGAGGCCGGCGTGGCGCCCTACGTGGGCGTGGGCGCGGGCTCGCACGGCACCTACCGCGCCGAGGCGGGCGTGAGCGGCGCCAGCGGCGCGGTGGACTACGCCCTGGGCATCACGCGCGAGACCAGCAAGGGCTTCAACGCCAAGAAGGACGGCAACCCCGACCGCGACGACTACCGGGGCACCTCCGCCAGCGGCCGCCTGGGCTGGCAGCTCAATACCGCGCACCGCCTGGAGGGCAACTTCCTCTACAACGACACCGACAGCGGCTATGACGTGAGCAAGACCGCCGATGACCGCAGCCTGCACCGCCTGCAGGCGCTGGGCCTGGGCTGGCAGGCGCAGTGGAGCGACAGCTACAAGACGCGCCTGTCCGTCACCGACTCGCGCGACCGCTACGAGACCAGGCCCTCGGTCTACTTCACCGACACCCGGCTGCGCGGCTACCTGTTCTTCAACGAGCTGCGCGTGGGCGCGCACCAGTTCACGGCGGCGCTGGAGCGCCGCGAGGACGAGCTGACCAACGAGAGCGTCTCCAGCGGCATGCGCAGCCGCGCGCAGAACGCGCTGGCGCTGGGCTACGGCCTGCGTATGGGCGCGCACACGGTGCAGCTGAACGCGCGCCATGACGAGGACAGCGAGTTCGGCGGCAAGACCACCGGCAGCGCGGCCTACGGCTACGCCTTCGCGCCCGGCTGGCGCGCCACCGCCTCGGCGGGCACGGCCTTCAAGGCGCCCACGCTGTACCAGCGTTTCAGCATGTACGGCGACGACACGCTGCGCCCCGAGACCAGCCGCAACGTGGAGCTGGGCCTGAAATGGGCCGAGCGTGCGAACAGCTTCTCGGCCACGGTCTATCGCAACAACGTCAGCAACCTGATCGACTGGCAGGGCAACACCGGCACCTGCGCCGGCAACTCCGGCCCCTACCCGGGCTGCTACGCCAACGTGGGCCGGGCGCGCTACGAGGGCCTGACGCTGGCGGGCGCGTACGGCCTGGGCGGCGTGCAGCTGCGCGGCTCGCTCGACCTGCAGAACCCCAAGAACCTCGACACCGGCAGGCAGCTGGGCCGCCGCGCCAAGCAGCACGCCGTGCTGGGCGCCGACACGCGCCTGGCGGGCTGGACGCTGGGGGCGGAGGCGCAGGTCTCGGGCAAGCGCTACGACAACAACAACGCCAACGCCCCCCAGCTGGGCGGCTACACGCTGTTCAACCTGTACGCCAGCACCCGCGTGGCGCGCGACTACCTGATCTATGCCCGCCTGGACAACCTGGCCGACAAGAACTACGAGCTGGCGCGCAACTACGCCACGGCGGGCCGCACGTTCTTCGTGGGCGTGAAATGGGCTCCCGCACGATGAAGGGACACCCCCCTGAGGCGCTGCGCGCCTTCCCCCCGCTTTCGCATTGCTGCGCAATGCGGGCAGGGGGACGCCGCCAGTGCGGCGGGGCGGCCCTTGCACGGCGGCCCTCGCCCGAGGCGCGCCAGTTTCGTGGGATGCGGGTGGCGCGCAGCGTCATGGATAACTGAAATGGATATCACCGCACGCTGCCCGGCCCTGGTCGTCTCCGCCGCCGCATCGGGGCAGGGCAAGACGACCGTGACGGCCGCCCTGGCGCGCCTGCACGAGCGCCAGGGGCGGCGCGTGCGCGTGTTCAAGTGCGGGCCCGATTACCTGGACCCGTACTGGCACCAGCTCGCCAGCGGCGCGCCGGTGGAGCAGCTCGACCTGTGGATGACCGGCCCCGCGGACTGCGCCGCGCGCCTGCACGCCGCCGCGTGCGAGGCCGACCTGATCCTGATCGAGGGCGTGATGGGCCTGTTCGACGGCGAGGACTGCGTGGCCGACCTGGCGCAGCGCTTCGGCATCCCGGTGCTCGCGGTGGTCGATGCCGGCGCCATGGGCGGCACGCTGGGCGCCATCGTCCACGGCCTGCGTCACTACCGCGAGGGCCTGCCCTGGGCCGGCGTGCTGGCCAACCGCGTGGCGGGCGAGCGCCATGCCGGCATGCTGCGCGCCGGCCTGCGCGACGGCGCCGACTGGCTGGGCGCGCTGCCGCGCCTGTCGCTGGACGAGGATGCGCGCGCGCCGCTGCTGCCCGAGCGCCACCTGGGCCTGGTGGCCGCAAACGAATTGCCCGATGCGCTGCAGCGCCTGGACGCCGCCGCCGACGCGCTGGCCGCCACGCCGCTGGGCCGCATGGACGCGCAGGCCCTGCAGCGCTTCGCCACCGATTTCCCCGCGCCGCCGCCGCGCGAGAGCGTGGCGCCGCTGCTCGCGGGCCGCACCGTGGCCGTGGCGCGCGACGCGGCGTTCTGCTTCATCTACCCCGGCAACGTGCAGACGCTGCAGCAGCTGGGCGCGCGCGTGGTGTTCTTCTCGCCGCTGCACGATGCCGCGCTGCCTGCCTGCGACGCCGTCTGGCTGCCCGGCGGCTACCCCGAGCTGCACGCCGCTGCGCTGGCCGCGAACACCGCGTTCCAGGCCAGCCTGCGCGCCCACGTGCAGGCGGGCCGGCCGCTGTGGGCCGAGTGCGGCGGCATGATGGCGCTGTGCGATGCCATCACGCTGCACGATGGCCGCACCGTGCGCCTGTGGGGCCTGCTGCCCGGCCGCGTGGCGATGCAGCGGCGCCTGGCCGCGCTCGGGCCGCAGCAGCTCGCGCTGGCGCAGGGTTGCCTGCGCGGCCACACCTTCCACTACTCCACCTGCGACAGCACGGCCCCCGTGGACGCGCGCACCGCGCGCCCGGGGCAGGACGCCGCGCCCGACGCGGGCGAGGCCGTGTACCGCGTGGGCGGCTTGCGGGCGAGCTACTTCCACGCCTGGTTCGCGTCCAGCCCGTGCGCCACGGCGGCCCTGTTCGGCGCGGAGGGCACATGAACGCCATTGCGCGCAGCGAGCTGATCCTGGGCGGGCAGAAGAGCGGCAAGTCGCGCCGCGCCGAGATGCTCGCGCGCGAGTGGCTCGCGCAGTCGCCCGCGTACCGCGCGTTGCTCATCGCCACCGGCCAGCCGTGGGACGACGAGATGCGCGCGCGCATCGCGCGCCACCGGCGCGAGCGGGCCGAGCGCGTGCCGGGCCTGGCGACCGTGGAGGAGCCGCGCGACCTGGCCGCCGCGCTCGCGCGCCACGGCGCGCCCGATACCCTGATCGTGGTGGACTGCCTGACCCTGTGGCTCACCAACTGGCTCATGCCCGCCAGCGCGCCGGAATATGAGCCAAATTGGCCTCCAGGGCAGGACTGGAAAGCGCAGGCAGCTCTTTTTTTGGAAGCGGTCCGGCAGGCCCCCGGGCCCGTCGTGCTCGTGGGCAACGAGATCGGCCTGGGCGTGATACCGCTGGGGCGCGAGGTGCGCGCCTTCGTCGATGCGCTGGGCGCGCTCAACCAGCAGGCGGCCCAGGCCTGCGCGCGCGTTACGCTGATGGCCGCCGGACTGCCGCTATTCCTCAAGAACCCATGAAGCCCACACCCGTCCGCCGCATCCTCTGGGTGCTCGCCATCCTCGTGTTGCTCGGCCTGCTCATGGCCGGGCTTGCGCAGGCACAGCCCATACAGATCACCGACGACCGGGGCAAGGTGCTGCGCTTCGACGCGCCGCCCAAGCGCATCGTCAGCCTGCTGCCCTCGCTGACCGAGAGCGTGTGCGAGCTGCAGCACTGCGAGCGCCTGGTGGGCGTGGACCGCTATTCCAACTGGCCCGCCTTCGTGCGCACGCTGCCGCAGGTGGGCGGCGGGCTCGATCCCAACATCGAGTCCGTCGTCGCGCTGCGGCCCGACATGGTGCTGCTGTCGGTCAGCAGCCGCGTGAGCGACCGCCTGGAGGCGCTGGGCCTGAAGGTCGCGGCGCTGGAGCCCAAAACCCATGCCGACGTGCGCCGCGTGCTCGGCGTGGTGGGCGACCTGCTGGGCGTGCCGCCGCAGCAGGGCGCGCAGCGCGTGTGGCGCGAGATCGACGCCGCCGTGTCTGCGGCCGCGCAGTCGCTGCCACCGCGCGCGCGCGGCGTGCGCGTGTACTTCGAGGTCAGCCGCGGCCCCTATGCGGCGGGCGGCTCCTCGTTCATCGGCGAGACCCTGGCGCGCATGGGCGCGCGCAACGTGGTGCCCGGCACGCTCGGGCCTTTCCCGCGCCTGAGCCCCGAGTTCGTGCTGCGCGCGCAGCCCGACCTGGTGATGATCTCCAACCGCACGGGGGAGCCGCTGACGCTGTACCCGGGCTGGCAGAACATGGCCGCCGTGAAGGCCGGGCGGCTGTGCGAGTTCGGCCCGGCGCAGTCCGACGTGCTGATCCGCCCCGGCCCGCGCATGGCCGAGGCCGCGCGCATCATGGCCGGCTGCCTGTCCGGGAAATTCCCATGAGCGCCGTGATGCCCCCCGCCGCATTGGACGCCGCCCCGTCCGCCGGCCAGCGCCGCGCGCTGTGGCTGGCGCTGTGGCTGCTGCTGGCCAGCTGCGCGCTGCTGGTGCTGGGCGCCAGCGTGGGCAGCACGGGCTTCGACAGCGTGCTGCACGCGGGCCGGGACCCGCTGGCGCGCCAGATCGTGTGGGACATCCGCCTGCCGCGCACCCTGGGCGCGTGGCTGGCGGGCGCGCTGCTGGGGCTGGCGGGCGCGGTGGCGCAGGGGCTGTTCCGCAACCCGCTGGCCGACCCGTACCTGCTGGGCAGCGCATCGGGCGCGGCGCTGGGCGGCGCCGTGGCCATGGCCATGCTGGGCGTGTCGCCCACCACCGCGAGCTGGCTCGCGGGCCTGGGCGTCACCGGCGCGGCCTTCATTGGCGCGGCCGGGGCCGTGCTGCTCACCCTGGTGCTGGCGCGCGGCGTGCAGCACACGCTGCGCCTGCTGCTGGCGGGCGTGATCGTGGGCGTGGTGCTCAGCGCCGCGCGCGACCTGATCCAGGTGGCCAAGCCGCAGATCCTCGAATCCATGCAGGTCTTCACCATGGGCAGCTCGGCCTTCGTCGGCTGGCAGGCCTGCGTCCTCATGGCGGGCAGTTGGGCGCTGTGCGCGGCCGCTGCCTGGGCGCTGTCGCGCCTGCTCGACGGGCTGATGCTCGGCGAGGCCACCGCCGCCAGCCTGGGCCTGCCGCTGGCGCCCATGCGCGCGGGCCTGGTGCTAGCCATGGCGCTGGCCACCGGCACGGCCGTGGCGCACACCGGGCTCATCGCCTTCGTGGGGCTGGCCGCGCCGCACCTGGTGCGCTCCATCGCGCGCGTCACGCACCAGTGGCACGTGTGGCTGTCCAGCCTCATGGGCGCGGTGCTGCTGCTGGCGGCCGACATCCTGGCGCGCTGGCTCATCGCGCCGCAGGAGCTGCCCGTGGGCGTGCTCACCGCCGCGCTGGGCGGCAGCTACCTGCTGTGGCTCATGCACCGGCGCACGCTGGCGGTTGTACTATGAAAGAAATAGCTGTCAGCGCTCGCCAGATAAGCGCTAGCATGCAAAACAATGCCATATTGCACGGCATAGACCTGGATCTGCCGCAGGGCCGCTGGACCAGCGTGGTCGGCCCCAACGGCGCGGGCAAGTCCACGCTGCTCAAGGCGCTCGCGGGCCTGCTGCGCCACGCGCGCGTGCAGGGCCAAGTGGCGCTGCTGGGCCGCCCGCTGGCGGAAATCCCGGCGCGCGAGCGCGCGCGCCAGCTCGCCTGGATGGGCCAGAACGAATCCGCCGCTGAAGACCTGCCCGCCTACGACATCGCCATGCTGGGCCGCCTGCCGCACCGCCCATGGATGGCGCCGCCTTCCAGCGCCGACCACGCCGCCGTGCAGGCCGCGCTGCGCACCACCCAGGCCTGGGACTGGCGCGACCGGCCGCTGTCGCAGCTCTCGGGCGGCGAGCGCCAGCGCGTGCTGCTGGCGCGCGCGCTGGCGGTGCAGGCGAGCGTCACCTTCATGGACGAGCCGCTGGCAAACCTCGACCCGCCGCACCAGACCGACTGGCTGCACACCGTGCGCAGCTTGGTGGCCGCGGGCGGCACCGTGGTCAGCGTGCTGCACGAAATCTCCATTGCGCTGCAGGCCGACGACATGCTTGTCATGGCCGCGGGCCGCATCGCGCACCACGGCCCCTGCCAGGACGGCGCCACCCACGCCGCGCTGGAGCAGGTGTTCGAGCGCCGCATCCAGGTGCGCCAGATCGATGGCATGTGGATGGCGCTGCCGCGCGTCTGACCCCTTTTCAGAAAGTCCTTTCCATGCAGACCGAAACCCCACCCTCCGACAAGCCCTACGACAAGCCCGAGGGCGAGCGCCGCGGCCTCGTCATCGTCAACACCGGCGACGGCAAGGGCAAGAGCACGGCGGCCTTCGGCCTGGCGTTCCGCGCCACGGGGCGGGGCAAGGCCGTGAAGGTGTACCAGTTCATGAAAGTGCCCAGCGCGCGCTTCGGCGAGCACCGCCTGGCCGAGCAGGTGGGCCTGCCCGTCGAGGGCCTGGGCGACGGCTTTTCCTGGAAGAGCAAGGATCTGGAGCACTCCGCCCAGCTCGCGCGCGATGGCTGGGCCAAGGCGCGCGCGGCCATCCTCTCGGGCGAGTACTTCCTGGTGGTGCTCGACGAGGTCACCTACCCGCTGATCTACGGCTGGCTGCCGCTGCAGGAGGTGCTCGACACCCTGGCCGCGCGGCCCGGGGACGTGCACGTGTGCCTGACCGGCCGCCGCTGCCCGCAGGAAATCATCGACGTGGCCGACACCGTGACCGAGATGCGCCTCGTCAAGCACGCTTTCCAGGCCGGCGTGCCCGCGCAGCGCGGTATCGAAGATTGAATTTTGATAGCTGGTAGCGCTTTCTGCGAAAGGGTTAGGGCCGTTTTTTACTGAAAACCGACAGGCATAGAATGAAGCGTATCGCCACCCTTCCAGAAGCCGCGCCATGCCCCTGCTGTATTGTCACCTGCCCACGCCGCTGGGCGAGATGCTGGCCATCGCCAGCAGCCAGGGTCTGTGCCTGCTCGAATTCGTCGGCCAGAAGGGCGTGGAGCGCGAGCAGGCCCAGGTCGAGGCGGCGCGCGGCGGTCCGGCACGCGAGGGCATGAACGCCATCCTGGAGCAGACCCGCGCCGAGCTGGCCGAGTATTTCGCCGGGCAGCGCCAGGCGTTCGGCGTGCCGCTGGACCTGGTCGGCACGCCGTTCCAGAACGATGCCTGGCAGGCGCTGCGCGCCATCCCCTATGGCCAGACGCGCAGCTACGCGAGCCAAGCTCGCGCCATCGGCCGCCCCACGGCCACGCGCGCGGTGGCGGCGGCCAACGGGCAGAACAAGGTCTCGATCATCGTGCCCTGCCACCGCGTGATCGGCAGCGACGGCAGCCTCACCGGCTTCGGCGGTGGCCTGCCGCGCAAGCAGGCGCTGTTGGCGCTGGAGGGCGGGGGAATGCTGTTTTAGCTCTTGCGCTGCAGCAGCCGGACATGCATGGGGCGCACGAAGCGCGCGCCCTGCGGCGTGCAGTGGGGCGCGAAGGCCGCCGCCACGCGCGCCTGCAAGGCGTCGTCGATGTGGTGGTCCGCAAAGCTCGGGCGCATCATGCGCTGCTCGAAATCGGCGAAGTCGCTGAACTCCACGGGCATGTCGAAGCGCCGCTGCGCCATCTCGCGCCAGGGGCTCGCATGCGCGGCCAGCGCGCAGTCCACGGCCGCTTGCGCGGCGGCGCGCACCGCGCCCTCGTCGTTGTACAGCCGCGTGACCTCATTGAGCGGCCCGGCAAAGACGGGCTCGGACACGTACAGATACCCGCCGGGGCGCAAGACCCGCGCCACCTCGGCCAGCGCCTGGTCCATGGCATCCAGCGGCACGTGGTGCAGCGACTTGAGCATCAGCGCCAGGTCGAACTGCCCGTCCTCGCAGGGGATGTCCTGCGCGCCGGCGGCCACGAAGCGCATGCCGGCGGGCGGGTCCTGCAGATTGCGCGCGTGCTGGATGGTGTCCACCTCCAGTCCCACGTAGCGCAGCCCGGGCCAGCGCTGCAGCATCTGCCGTGCCATGCGCGCCGCGCCGCAGCCCAGCTCGATGACCTGCGGGCCGGGTGCGGGCACCAGTTCGGCGAGGATGTCGATTTCGTCGTTGACCAGGCGTGTCATGATGGAAAACGGAGAGGGGGAGGAGACGGTGTCCGCCCGACATCTTGTCTCACGATAAGTTCAGGAACGGGGGACTCCAACCGCCCGTGCATACTGGACCGGCCAGTCCGCGTTCGCCCGGAGCTTGCGGGCAGCATGCAAGGCCCAGTATGGATTGTCCAGGAAGCCGCGACCGACGAAGACCAGGTCTGCAAGCCCGGTGCCGACGATCTGCTCGGCCTGCGCCGGTTCGGTGATCAGTCCCACGGCGCCGGTGGCGATTCCGGCCTGTTCACGAATGGCGGTGGCGAAGGGCACATGGAAGCCGGGGGCCGCCGCAATGGGCGAATCGGCCGTCACGGCGCCGCTGGAACAGTCGATCAGGTCCACGCCGACTTCCTTCATCCACTTTGCGAGCTGGATGGACTGTGCGAGATCCCAGCCGCCCGCCACCCAGTCCGTGCAGGAAATTCGCACGAACAGCGGGAGTTGCTGCGGCAGCGACTCACGCACTGCTGCAGCCACCTGCAAGGGCAAACGGGCCCGGTTCTCCAGGGAGCCGCCGTAGTCGTCGCGCCTCTGGTTGGCGATCGGCGAGAGGAAGGAGTGCAGCAGGTATCCGTGTCCCATGTGGCACTCGATCACCTCGAATCCAGCGGTATTGGCGCGCCGTGCGGCTGCGGAAAAATCATCCACGACCTTCTTCAAGTCTGCGGTGCCCATCTCCAGCGGTGGCGGATAGCCGTTCGCGTACGGAATCGGGCTCGGCCCCAGTGGCATCCAGCCATGCGGCTGGTCATAGATCGGCTTGTGCCCCAGCCAAGGAACCGCAGTGGCCGCCTTGCGTCCTGCGTGCGCGAGCTGAATAGCGGGCACGGCGCCGGCTTGCCGTATGAACTCCACGACAGGCTGCAAGGCCTGTGCATGCTCGTCCGACCAGATACCGAGGTCCATGGGACTGATGCGGCCCTCGCGCGAGACGGCGCACGCTTCGGTCATGACAATGCCGGCACCGCCCACGGCGCGGCTGCCCAGGTGCACGAGGTGCCAGTGGTTGGGCATGCCCTCGACGCTCGAGTACATGCACATGGGCGAAACCGCGATGCGGTTGCGCGCTGTGATCGAGCGTATCTGCAGTGGTGAAAAAAGCATCGACACTCACTCTCCCGCGGCTGAAGTCCGATGAGGTTTGAAATTTCCTTGAAGGTCGCCCGCACGAACTCTTCAGTCGAGCTGGATGTTCAACGGGGCGATGATGCGACCCCAAAGCTCGGCCTCACGCTGCAGAAGCTCGCCGAAGGCTTCGGCCGAGCGCGGCTCCACGTAGGCATTGAAGTCGCGCAGCCTGGCCACGACCTCGGGGTCTGCCATGGCGCGCTGAACGGCTGCGTTCACCTGATGAATGACCGGGCGCGGCGTGCCGGCCGGCGCGACGATTCCGAACAAGGCCGTGGCCACGGCGTCCTTGTAGCCCGATTCGGCCAGCGTGGGCAGTTTGTCCAGCGCCGGGAGCCGATGGTCGCCGGTCAGCGCGATGGCCTTGAGCTTGCCGGTGTTCACGTACGGGATGTAAAGCGTGACCCCGTCGAAGGTCATGGAGACTTCGCCGCTCAGCACGGCGTTGAGCGCTGGCCCCGAGCCTTTGTAGGGAACATCCCGGAGTTTCGTGCCGGTGGCGGCGGCAAACATAGCGGCCACCAAGTGGGACGACGTGCCCTGGCCCGACGTGGAGTAGGTGAGCTTGTCCGGATTGGCCTTGGCGTAAGCCAGCAGTTCCTGCAGGTTGTTTGCCGGCACGGACGGATGTGCGACGGCGATAAAGGGAACCATCCCGACCAGGGCCACGGGCGTGAAGTCGGCGACTTTGTACGGTAGCTTCTTCATCAGAAGCGGGTTGGTGGTGAGTGTCGTGGTTCCGGTCATCAGCAGCGTGTAGCCGTCGGGTGCCGACTTGGCCACGTACTCGGCCCCGATGAGGGTGCTCGCCCCCGGTTTGTTCTCCACGATGATCGGCTGACCGAGCGTGGCTCCCGCCTTCTGCCCGACGACCCGCGCCAGCACGTCCGTGAGGCCACCCGGCGTGTACGGCACGACCAGCTTGATGGGCTTGGTTGGCCATGGATCGGCGGCGTGTGCTGCGGGGGCAAGCAGCGCGGCGAGCGTCAAGGTGGTTGCGATGAGGGTTCGCATGGTGTCTCCAGTACGCATTGAGAAGCGTGGTGGTTGTAGTAGTTATGTGCCGACAGATGGAATCAATTCCAGTATAAATCCGAAAAATCTGCGGTGTCAATCATGTGACTGGGGTAGAGAGCATTGCGCTGCGCCTTGCCAACGGTGAGACAGAGTTTTATGTTCCTGTTTTTCGCAATATTGATAAAAAATGGAACGGCATATACAATCCTCGCACAGGAGTTCAACCCATGTCGTATCCATTCGCCGGCGTAACCGTGCTCGATCTAACGCAGATCTACAACGGCCCCTATGCCACCTTCCTGCTGGCGCAGGCAGGGGCTGACGTCATCAAGATCGAGCCGCCCGGTGGCGAGCATTTGCGCAAGCGCTCGGGTGCCAGCGGCGCGGCGATGCCGTTCGCCATGCTCAACGCCAACAAGCGCACCATGACGCTGAACCTCAAATCCCCGCCGGGCCGCGAACTGCTGCTGGAGTTGGTGAAGCAGGCGGACGTGCTGGTGGAGAACTTTGCCCCGGGCGTCATGGACAGGCTGGGCCTGGACGAGGGCGTGCTGCGCCAGGCCAACCCGAAACTGATCTATGCGGCCGGCTCCGGCTATGGCAAGACCGGTCCCTATCGCGACTATCCGGCGATGGACCTGACCGTGCAGGCCATGACCGGCGTCATCGACACCACCGGCCATACCGACGCGCCGCCCGTCAAGTCGGGGCCGGCCATCGCCGACTTCATGGCCGGCATCCACCTGTATGGCGCGATTGCCACGGCTTTGTATGAACGCGAGCACACCGGCAACGCCCGCACCATCGAGGTCTCGATGATGGAGGCGGTGTACCCGACGCTGGCGTCGAGCCTGGGATTGTTCTACGGCTCGGGCGAGGCGCCGCGCACCGGCAACCGCCACACCGGTATGTCGCTGTGTCCGTACAACGTCTATCCCACGTCTGATGGCTACATCGCCATCATCACCAACAACGAGCAGCACTGGCGCAGCCTGGTCGATGCGCTGCAGTGCCAGCATCTGGCGCAGGATCCGCGCTTTGCCACGGTGAAAGAGCGTTGCAACCACATGGATCTGGTGGACGGTGCGCTGGGCAAGATCACCCGCGGCTACACCAAGGCGGATCTGTTCGAGCGCCTGATCAGGAACCGCGTGCCTTGCGCGCCGGTGCGCACGCTGGAGGAGGTGGTGAATGATCCGCACCTGCACGCGCGCGGCTCGCTGCAGTGGATCGACCATCCCGAGTACGGCCGCATCGTGGTGCCCAGCACACCACTGCGTTTCGGCGGCGAAGACGCCGCGGTGGCCTATCGGCCCAGCGCGCGCCTGGGGGCGGACACCGAGGCCATCCTGCGTGAGCGCCTGTCGCTCGATGACGCGCAAGTCGAGGCCTTGCGCGCGCAGCAGGTCGTTTGAGCGGCGTGAGCATGAAGAACCTGCAAGGGCGCGTGGCGCTGGTGACCGGCGCTGGCTCAGGCATTGGTCGCTCCGATGCGCTGGTGCTGGCCGAGCGCGGTGCGACAGTGCTGGTCAACGACTTTGACCCGCGGGCGGCCGACGAGACCGCGGCGCAGATCGGCGAGGCCGGCGGCTGCGCCGTGCCCTGCGTCGCCGACGTGGGCGATGCGGCGGCCATCGCTGCGGCCATAGACGCGGCACAGCGGCAGGCAGGCGCGATCGACATCCTGGTGAACAACGCTGGCATCTCCGGCCGCCAGCAGGCCTTCGACGCCATCGCCGATGCCGACCTGGCCCGCATGTTCCAGGTGCACGTGATGGGGGCCTGGTACTGCACCCGCGCCGTGCTGCCCGGCATGAAGGATCGGGGCCGCGGCAAGATCATCAACACCTCGTCGATCCTGGGCATGGCCGGGCGCCGGCGCAGCGCGCACTATGCCGGCGCGAAGGCCGCCCTCATCGGCCTGACCAAGGCATGGGCCAAGGAGTTTGCCGAGTGGAACATCCAGGTGAACGCGGTGGCGCCTGGCCGGGTGCGCACGCCGATCCTGGGCGCCTTCGCCGATTCCGAGGAATACCAGCGCGACCTGCTCGCCAATGTGCCGCTGCGTCGCCGCGCCGAGCCCGAGGAGGTGGCTTGGCTGGTGGCTTTCCTGGCCAGCGACGAGTCGGACTACATCACCGGCCAGATCATCAGCCCGAACGGCGGCGAGGTGGTCTGAGGGCGCGAATGCGCTCTTGGGACAACCGACTCACACGGCCTGCTTGCCGCCGTCGACCGGCAGCGTGATGCCGTTGACGTAGCTCGCCAGGTCGGAGGCCAAAAAGACGGCCGGGCCGGCGATTTCCTCGGCACGGCCCAGGCGCCCGGCGGGGATGCGCCCCATGAAGCCGCCCAGCCGCTGCGGATCTTGGCGGGTCGATTCGGTCATGGCGGTCTCGATCACGCCGGGGGCAATGGCATTGACGCGGATGCCGTCAGTGCCCAGGTCGGCGGCCATGGCCTGGGTGAGCATCTTGACCGCGCCCTTGGAGGGCGAGTAGCCCACGCAACCGGGCAGCCCGGTGAGCGCCGCGCCGGAGGCCAGGTTGATCACGCAACCGTGGCTGCGGCGCAAGGCCGGCAGGAAGGCGTGCAGCACGTTGAAGGTGCCGAAGTAGTTCACTTCCATTAGTTGGCGCACGGCATGGGCGGCGCGCGGGCTGTCCACCTTCTCGCGGATCATCAGGCCGGCGTTGTTCACCAGCACCTGCAGGTCGCCGAGCTCGCGCGCCACCGTGTCTGCAAGCCGTGCGCAGGCGTCGGCGTCGCACACGTCCAGCGCGTAGGTCCAGGCCTGCGCGCCGGCGGCCCCGACCTCGGCGCGGGTGTCGGCGCAGGCTGCTTCGCTGAGGTCGGTGACGATGACGCGCGCGCCGGCGTTGGCATAGGCAACGGCGATGGCGCGGCCTATACCGCGGCCCGCGCCCGTCACCAGGGCGAGCTTGTTTTCAAGCAGCAGGATGGATTTCATGCCAAGAGGTCTCGTGGTTTCGGCTGGCGTGCGTCAGATGACGCCGTCGTCGCGCAGCTGCTTCAGTCGCGCCGCGTCGTAGCCGGGCAACTGCACCAATACCTCGTCGGTGTGCTGGCCCAGGTCCGGCGGTGGCATACGGTATTGCACCGGCGTGCCGGACAGTCGGATGGGGTTGGCCAGCATGGGCATAGCGCCGCGCCGCGGGTGCTGCATGTGCACTACCATCTCGCGCTCGCGCACCTGCGGGTCGGCAAAGACTTCGTGCATCTCATTCACCGGGCCGCAGGGGACGCCAGCTTCGGCCAGCGCGTCGATCCAGTACTGCTTGGGGCGCGAGAAGAAAATGGGCTCCAGGATCGCGTTGAGTTCGTCGCGGTGGCGGATGCGGTCCTGGTTGGTGGCAAAGCGGGGGTCGCCCGGCAGCTGGGGCTGCCCCATCACGGAGGCGAATTTTTCCCACTGAGCCTTGTTGCCCACCACCAGCATCACCGCGCCGTCCTGGCAGCGGTACATTTGCGAGGGCGCAGCCGTCGGCGACTTGGTGCCGCAGCGCGGCACCGGGTCGCCCGAGACCAGATAGCCCATGGCCGAGTGCGACAGGGCCGCGACCTGCGAGTCCAGCAACGCCAGGTCGATGTACTGGCCTTCACCCGAGACCGCATCACGGTGCTCCAGCGCCGCCAGGATGGCGACCGAGGCATACATGCCCGCCATCAGGTCAGACACGATCAGGCCCACCTTCTGGTGGCCGCCGCCGGGCTCGCCGTCGGCATGGCCGGTAATGGCCATCAGACCGCCCATGCCCTGGAAGATGGAGTCGTAGCCGGGCTTCTTGCGGTAGGGGCCGGTCTGGCCGAAGCCGGTGATGGAGCAATACACCAGGCGCGGGTTGAGCGCGCGCAGGCTGGCGTAGTCCAGGCCATGGCGCGCTAGGTCGCCCACCTTGTAGTTCTCGATGAGCACGTCGCAGGACTGGGCCAGCGCGCGGACAATGGCCTGGCCTTCGGGCCGCGAGATATCTACGCTCACCGACTTTTTGTTGCGGTTGGCACTCAGGTAGAAGCCCGAGTCGCGCGTGGGCTGGCCGGCGTCGTCGCGCAGGAAGGGCGGCCCCAGGCGGCGCGAGTCATCGCCCTCGCCGGGGCGTTCGACCTTGATCACCTCGGCGCCCAGGTCGGCCAACATCTGCCCGGCCCAGGGCCCTGCGAAAACGCGGCTCAGATCCAGCACGCGAAGGTGGGACAGTGCGCCGGGGTGGGTGGGACTTGTTTGCATGGTGTGGCTTGGGGTGTTGATTGCGGAAGGTTCATCGGGCCAGCCAGGCGCCGTCAACCGGCAGAGCCGCGCCGCGGATCTCGCCGGCCGCCTCGGTGCACAGGAAGGCCACCAGCGCGGCCACCTGCTCGGGCGATACGACGCGGCCGGACGGCATGTTGGTTGCCGCGATGCGCCGTTGCGCCTCGGCCCGCGTGATCTGCTCGCGCTCGGCAAGCAGCTTGGCGTTGCGGTAGAAGATGCGGGTAGAGACGTCGCCGGGACACACCGCGTTGCAGGTGATGGGCGTGGCGGCGGTCTCCAGCGCCACGGCCTTGGTCAGGCCCACCAGGGCATGCTTGGAGGCCACGTAGCTGCTGCGGTCCACGCCGCCGGCCAGCCCATACACCGAGGCGATGTTGACCACGCGGCCCCAGCCCGCGCCGCGCATGCTGGGCAAGGCGGTGCGGATGGTGTGGAAGGCCGCATCGAGGTTTAGTGCGAACACCTCGCGCCAGCGCTGGGACGGGTGTTCCTCGATGGGGCCCTTGTGTTGCGTGCCAGCGTTGTTCACCAGGATGTCCAGGCGGCCGAAACGGGCCAGCACCTGCGGCACCAGGCCCGAGGCCTGTTCCTCCAGCATCAGGTCGGCGCCGGCATGCTCCACCACCACCCCGTGGGTGCCGGCCAGTTCTTCGCAGAGGCTGGCAATCGCTTGCGGCTCGCCGAAGCCATTGAGTACGACGGCGCAACCCTGCGCCGCCAGGGCATGTGCCACGGCCAGTCCGATGCCGTCGGTGGAGCCGGTGACGAGCGCGACGCGGCCGGCCAGCTCGCCGGGAACGGGGGTAGGGGGGGGCATCGGGCTCAGACGTCCAGGCTGATGTTCAGCGGCTTGATGATGCGCTCCCAGGTGCGGGAGTGCTTGTCGATCAGCTCACCGAATTGTTGTGGACTGAGGGCGGGCGCCGACGCGCCATCCTGCGCCACGCGGGCGCGCACGTCGGGTGACTGCAGGGCCTCGTTGGTGGCCTGATTCAA